>JASHOL010000341.1 GCA_030041135.1 Streptosporangiaceae bacterium
GCAGGGTAGCCCGGTCGGGCGCCGCGCCGCTGGCCACATCCCTGCGTCCAGGCCCTTCGCCTCCAGCCGGGATCGGACGTCATCAGCCCCAGATGGTGGCCAGCACGTTCAGGAAGTTCGTGCCCATGACGCCTACGGCCTCGCCGCGGGAGAAGCCCCTTCCGCGCAGCGCTGGGTAGATGTTGCGGCAGCGATGCAGCCACTCGATCCCCCGCGGCCACACCCATGGCGGCTTCGGGTAAAGCCTTTCTTCGTAGCCGTAGAAGTCGTACTCCTCTTCTCCCTCATCGGCAAAGTCCAAGCCCAGGCCGACGTGCGCAGCTCCGACCAGGCCGGCGATATGGACAGCGTGGTCGATGAGCTGGTCAAGGGCCGGATCGGGTCCGGCGGAGACGAAAGAAGGGAATGCGCACAGCCCGATCACGCCGCCGGAGGCCGCCACGGCCTTGATGACCTCGTCGGGCAGGTTGCGGGGATGCTCGCAGACGGCACGGGCGTTGGCGTGGGAGGCAATGACCGGCCGCGTGCTGCGCTCGATTGCCTCCAGGCTCGTGCGAACTCCGGCGTGGGCAATGTCGACCGCGACCCGGTGCTGGTTCATCGCCCCGATCAGGGCCTGGCCGAAGCGGCTGAGCCCAGCGTTCTCCGCCTCGCAGCAGCCATCGCCTGCGGCACCGCGGTAGTTGTACGTCGGCTGGATAACCCGCACGCCGAGCCGGGCGAATGCCCCCACCAGTTCCGAACCCGCGCGCAGCGGGTCTGATCCCTGGAAGTGGAGCACGACCGCAGTATCGCCGGCCGCCTTGGCGTCGCGGATCTCCGCTACGCTCGTGGCCACCCTGACTGGAATGGCCGGATCTTCGCCGGCCCGCAGCCACTGAGCCACCTGAGTCACCGCCTGCCCGGTGTCTTCCAGGGAGGCGGCGGTCGCGAACACGGCATCCACGCCACCTTGCCTGAGGGCAACGCTCTCGCGGCGCAGCGACCAGGGTGTAATCGACGGCGCCGCGGCCACCAGGCATATGTCAGCATTACCGGCGCGGTCTGGTTCCACTTGCCAAGAAGATCACGACCTGCTGAACGTCGGCTAGACGTTCAGCAGCTTCTTCAGGAACTGGCCCGTGTAGCTCTCCTCGACCTGGGTGACCTCTTCTGGCGTGCCGGTCGCGACGACGCTGCCACCGCGTGACCCGCCGTCGGGGCCGAGGTCGATGACCCAGTCCGCGGTCTTGATCACATCGAGGTTGTGCTCGATGACGATCACGGTGTTACCGCCGTCGACCAGCCGGCCGAGTACGCCCAGCAGCTTGCGGATGTCATCGAAGTGCAGGCCCGTGGTCGGCTCGTCCAGCACGTAGATGGTCCGCCCGGTCGAGCGGCGCTGCAGCTCGGAGGCCAGCTTGACCCGCTGGGCCTCGCCTCCGGACAGGGTCGGGGCCGGCTGTCCGAGCCGCACGTAGCCGAGCCCGACGTCGACGAGCGTCTTGAGGTGCCGGTGGATCGCCGGGACCGGCTCGAAGAACTCCGCGGCCTCCTCGATCGGCATCTCCAGGACGTCAGCGATCGTCTTGCCCTTGTAATGCACCTGGAGCGTGTCGGTGTTGTACCGGGCTCCGTGGCACACCTCGCACGGCACGTACACGTCCGGCAGGAACTGCATTTCGATCTTGATGGTGCCGTCGCCCGAGCAGGCCTCGCAGCGGCCGCCCTTGACGTTGAACGAGAACCGGCCCGGCTGGTAGCCACGCACCTTGGCCTCGGTGGTCTGCGCGAACAGCCTTCGTACGTGGTCGAACACGCCGGTGTAGGTGGCCGGGTTCGACCGCGGCGTCCGGCCGATCGGGCCCTGGTCGACGTGCACCACCTTGTCCAGGTACTGCATGCCGGTAACCCTGGCGTGCTTGCCCGGCACGATCCTGGTGCCGTGCAGCTCCCTGGCCAGCGCGCTGTACAGGATGTCGTTGACCAGCGTCGACTTGCCCGATCCGGAGACGCCGGTGACGGCGATGAAGCACCCGAGCGGGAACGCCACGTCGATGCCCTTGAGGTTGTGCTCGGCCGCCCCCTTGACCACGACCTCGCGGCTCCTGGCGCGCTTGCGGCGCTCTGCGGGCACCGGGATCGACTCACGGCCGGTCAGGTAGGCGCCGGTCAGCGATTCCTGGCTGGCCAGCAGATCCGGCAGCGGACCGGAGACGACGATGTGCCCGCCGTGCTCGCCGGCCCGCGGGCCGATGTCCACCACCCAGTCGGCGGCCCTGATGGTGTCCTCGTCATGCTCGACCACGATCAGGGTGTTGCCGAGGTCGCGCAGCCGCAGCAGTGTCTCGAGCAGGCGGTGGTTGTCTCGCTGGTGCAGCCCGATCGACGGCTCGTCGAGGACGTACAGCACGCCGACTAGGCCCGAGCCGATCTGCGTCGCCAGCCGGATCCGCTGGGCCTCGCCCCCGGCCAGCGTCGCCGAGGCCCGGTCCAGGGTCAGGTAATCCAGGCCGACGTCGAGCAGGAAGCCCAGCCTGGCGTTGACTTCCTTGAGGATGCGGCTGGCTATCTGCATGTCCCGCTCGGACAGGTCGAGCGACAACAGCAGTTTGGCCAGCTCGCCGATCGGCAGCGCGCAGTAGTCGGCGATCGACCGGTCCTCGACGGTCACCGCGAGAGACACCGGCTTCAGCCGTGCTCCGTGGCAGGCCGGGCACGGCACCTCGCGCATGAACTCGGCAAACCGCTCGCGGCTGTAGTCGCTCTCAGCATCGGAGTGACGGCGCTCGATGTAGGGGATGGCCCCTTCGAAGTTCGTGTAGTACGACCGCTCGCGACCGTACCGGTTCTTGTACCGGACGTGCACCTGCTCGTCGTAGCCGTACAGCAGCGCCTTCTTCGCGGCGGCCGAAAGCCGCTCCCACCGCGTGTCGATGCTGAAGCCCAGCGCATCGCCCAGGGCCGCGATCAGGCGGACAAAGTAGTCGCTGACGTGCCCGGCGCTCCACACCGAGATCGCGCCTTCGGCCAGCGTCCTGGTCGGATCCGACACCACCAGGTCCGGGTCAACCTCCATCTTGGTCCCGAGACCGGTGCAGTCCGGGCAGGCGCCCCACGGCGAGTTGAACGAGAAGGACCGCGGCTCCAGTTCGTCGAACGACAAGTCGTCGTACAGGCACGCCAGGTGCTCGGAGAACATCCGCTCGCGCTGCGGGTCGTCCTCCGGCAGATCCACGAAGTCCAGCACGACGACCCCGCCGGCCAGCCCGAGGGCGGTCTCGACCGAGTCGGTCAGCCGGCGCCGGGCCGATTCCTTCACCTCGAGTCGGTCGACCACGACCTCGATGTCGTGCTTCTCGTACTTCTTCAGCGCTGGCAGCTCCCCGGACACGGCCGTGTCCAGGCGGATGACCGTGCCGTCAACCCTGGCCCGCGAGTAGCCCTTGATCTGGAGATCACGGAGCAGCTCGGTGTACTCCCCCTTGCGACCTCGCACGACGGGAGCGAGCACCTGAAATCTGCTGCCCTCAGGCAGCTCCAGGACCCTGTCCACGATCTGCTGCGCGGTCTGCCGCGCGATCGGGCGGCCGCAGACCGGGCAGTGCGGCTTGCCGACGCGCGCGAACAGCAGCCGCATGTAGTCGTAGACCTCGGTGATCGTGCCGACCGTGGACCGGGGATTGCGCCCGGCCGCCTTCTGGTCGATCGAGACGGCGGGGGACAGGCCGTCGATGAAGTCGACGTCGGGCTTGTCCATCTGGCCGAGAAACTGCCGGGCGTAGGCCGACAGGGACTCCACGTACCGGCGCTGGCCTTCGGCGAAGATGGTGTCGAACGCCAGGCTCGACTTGCCCGAGCCGGACAGCCCGGTGAACACGATCATGGAGTCGCGCGGCAGGTCCAGCGACACATCCTTGAGGTTGTGCTCGCGGGCGCCGCGGACAACGAGACGATCTGCCACTTTGTGCCCAGTTCTTCCGGTGTGCATAGGTAAGTGAGCGGTCGACGAGCCCGCGCAGCCATCGTATCCGCGGGGTCTGACAAAACAGTGGCGAGTTTTCTGCCGGCGAACCAGTGCCAGGGCGAATAGTCCGCTCAGCCCGCCCGGAGCACCTCGACCTCAGCCGACGGCGTCATCGCCTGCTTGAACCATCGCTGCGGGGTGTCCTCGACGAACGCCACCATCTCCAGGCCGAGCAGACGCGGCTCGATCCTCGATACCAGCAGGTCCGCTCCGGTGGCGAGCCGGATGCGATCCCCGACCCGCACGTCCGCGGCCGTTACGGTGATCCACGGTTCAGCCATGTCGCCTTCCGTCAGCGATTACCCAGTCAGCCATGAACCCTGCAAACCGGCATTATGTTCCCGGCCGTTCAGGCCGACGATAGCCGGGCTGACCCCCAGGTAGGAGCCCGTCGGCGTGAAAGAGCCGTGGGCTTGCCGTGCATGGTGACCGGGGTCATGCAATGCAGCCTGAGCGACGGCGCGCGGCAGCCCCCCGCCGTCGGGCGGTAAGAGGCTGCAGGTTCGGCCCGGGCCGGGATCATCGGGGCGCGTTCGTCCGGTGACCAGCGGACTGCGAGATGCACATCAGATTTCCTGGCCTTCGGCACGCCGGAACGGCAGCTCGGCTACACATGCTGCCGCTCTACGGGTTGTTTCAGAATCGGCCGGCGTGGCTGTCCATCGCTAAGGATCTCTTGCGAGGATCCGGGATCCCAGGTTGGGCGGAACGGCACCTCCGGCGGCACAGGTAAGCACCAGGCCGGGCCGCGCGGGTCCGGCCGCCGTGCAAAGTTCTCCGGCATCGTGCAAGTTCTCCGGCATCGTGTAAGTTCTCCGGCATCGTGTAAGTTCTCCACACTTTCGCGGTCGCTTTGACCTGGTATGCACCCGACAACTTGCACGATGCCGAAAGCCTGCGGCAGGGCGGGCGCCCCGAGACCAGCCGCCGGCCATACCGGGCGCCGCGTCACACCGCCGCCCGGCCCAGCCGGACGGCCGAGCATCAAACCGCCGCCCGGCCCAGCCGGCCGGCCGGGCCCACCGCACCCGACGGCGTCAACACTGCAACAGGCCGAAGAGCAGCATCTCTTGACCCTCTGCTGTCGTTGCGGGCCATCTGGTGCGCGGCCGGTGGCGGCCGGCTCCGTCGGCTTATGACGGCTTCCGGGACGCATCTCGATCGGTCTATGCGATAGTTCCACGCCCGACATCCGGCAAACACGCATAAAATTGGGCATTCGCCCGAGCCCAACTACGCCGAGGTTAGCCCGATGGATTCCGAGCCCGCCGTGATCGCGAGCCTCCGCAGGGCGGTCGCGGCTCTACCCGACGACCTCGGCCTCCGCCTGCACCTCGCCAGCATGCTCATGACCGCCGGTCTGCGCGAGGAAGGGATCAGCCACCTCGGGGCGGTGCTGCAGGCGG
>JASHOL010000342.1 GCA_030041135.1 Streptosporangiaceae bacterium
CGCCGCCCAGTGCCGGCTGTCCTCAGCCGGATGCTGCCGCTGTTGTACGGCTCGTGTCATCAACGCCGCCACCGGCCAGATCCACCGCGAACTCACCGTCGACCCTGCCCGCAACTACCAGCTCACTGGCCGGCCACCCGGACCCCCGCCCGGAACAGGCCGCAAAACCAGACACCCCGAACCCTAATGAGGGGTCATTCCGATGTCTTGAGACACCGCACCCATGGACCTTATGGGGCTTATTCAAACCGCCGGGACCTCGCAGAGTCGCTGGTCAGCGCGGTGCGACAGCTCCGCCAGGCAGAAGGAAGCTGGCCGAACGCTATGGCGTCAGCGAGAGAGAGCAGTGTCAAGCGGATGATCCGGAAGTATGGGGTGTCGAAGGAGTCGGGTGGGTTATCCCCAACCCGGCTTTCGTCGGCAGCCGAAGATCGTGAACACGGGGAGCATCGGCCGCCTATGCCACGCGTCGCACGTGCTCGACCCAGACGCGCAGTTGAGCACCGGGCGCCGGCGGCGGCAACCAGGGCCTCGGAGAGCTTCGGTGACTGCCCAGAGGCGGCGGGCAACATTCTCGTCGTATGACTCGGGGAGGCGCCATGTTCGACTGCTGGGGCCGTTGCCGCGACACCACGGGCTCGGCTCCTTTGCGGGCTGGGATGGATATGGCGTGCATCGCCGCGACTTGGATGCGCGGCCAGTGGCGGCCGAGATCGGTGCGGACCATGCCGGGGTGAAGGGCGACAACTGACAGTTCGGGGTGGCGCCGCTGGAGTTCGTAGGTGAACAGGAGGTTGGCGAGCTTGGTCCGGCTGTAGGCGAGGAACGGGTCGTAGCCGTGGTCGCTGCCTAGGTCGTTGAAGTCGATGCGGACCGGTCCGCTGCCGAACAGTGGAGCGCGATGGCCTTCGGAGTTGACGTTGACGACTCGACCGGTACCGCGGGCCAGCAGGGGAAGGAGCTTGCTCGTCATCGAGTATGGCGCGAGGTGGTGGACGGCGAAGTTCAGCTCGATGCCTTCAGTGGTGGTCTGCCGCGTTGGGATCATCACGCCGGCGTTGTTGACCAGCGCGTCGAGGTGATCGGCGGCGTTGCCTATCTGCGCGGCGGCGTGGCCGATCCCGGCCATTGTGGATACGTCCGCGTCAATCACGACGGCGTTCGGTAGCTGTCTGGCAAGCTGCTCGGCTCGCTTCGGATCGCGGCCAACGAGAATAAGCTTGTGCTTGTCTTTTGCTAGTTGCTCAGCGGCGGCGCGCCCGAGACCCGAGGTGGCCCCGATAATCGCAATCGCGCGGGCGGGTTCGGTCATCATTGCGTGATGGTCAGCCCAGCCCGAAGGCGGTCTTGATAAGCCGCTCTCGCAGGCTCGCCGGCACGTGCGCCAGCACATTGAATATCGCGACACCGGACCCGGCCGTGTAGAACCGCTTGGGTTTGCGTGCGGCAACGGCGTCAACGATGGTTTTGGCAACCGCATCGGAGGGGCCGAGTTTCTGCTTGGCGGCTGCCTTCCCAACGGCCGCGAGCTGCTTGCTGTAGAGCGCGACCTTGGCAGGATCGGCGACGCTGAACGCAGCCTGCGCGGCAGAGTCGGCCTTGGCGAAGATCGCGGTGTCAGTCCCGCCCGGCTCGATCACGACAACGGGAATCTGCCATGAACCAAGCTCGACGCGCAGCGAGCCCGAGAACGATTCCAGGGCCGCTTTGCTGGCACATATCGGCGCCATGAACGGTACCGGTACACGCGCGGTCGGGGCGCTGATGTTGATGATCCGCCCTTTGCCCTCCCGCACCAGCGGCAGGAACGCCTGGATGACATGGACCGGCCCAAGTGTGTTGACCTCGAACTGGCGACGCCATTCCTCGGGCGGCACAAGCTCAAACGGACCCTGGACGATGACGCCTGCACAGTTGATCACGGCCCGCAGGCCGTCCCCGCCGGCCGCTTCTGCCACGACCTTGGCGGCGTTCTCGACGCTTGGCGGGTCGGTCACATCGATCGTGACAGGCCGAGCACCGCGGATACTGGCCAGCGAGCCAGCTTCGCGGTGCACGCCAGCGAAGACCCGGTAGCCGGCCAACGCCAGTCGCTTGGTGGTCGCCGCGCCAATGCCCGTAGCAGCTCCCGTGATGAACACATTCCCCTTCGCATCCGGTGCCACTGAGACCTCCGTTTGTCTATGCCGACATGTTACGATGAACATATGGATTCATCGTCACACGCCTACACCGACATGTCAACAAGAACATGTCATCGTGAACGTAGGGGAGAGTCGTGTCGCTAAGGCACGCGCTCATCGGTCTCCTGGCAGAGCAGCCGGCCAGCGGCTGGGACCTCACCCGGCGCTTCGAGGAACTGCTTGGGACCGTCTGGCCCGCAGGCCACCCGCAGATCTACGGCGAGCTACGCAAACTGGAAGCCGACGGCTTCATCCAGATCGACTCCCAGGGGCCACGTCGGCGCAAGGCCTACAGCGTCACCGAATCCGGCATCGCAGAGGTGCGCCGCTGGCTGACCGCCACCGACGTGGACCACACGATGCGACTGGAGCCAGTGCTCCGCTCGGTCTTCTTCTGGCTGATGACCCCTGAGGAACTCGCCGCCTACCTGGAGAAGGAGGCGACGTTCTACCGCGACCTCGCTGAGAAGTACCGCGCGATCGCGGCCGCCAAGGACCGCGGCGACTACGGCGATTCTCCACAGACTAAATCGATACGAATTGCGGCCGAGGCGGGCATCCGGCTCCACCAGGCTCTCGGCGACTGGGCAACCTGGGCCGTGAACCACCAGCCCAATGGGCTCCAAGGTCACACGTAACCAACAAGACGGCACGGATATGCCGAATTGCGCCGACTACCCGAGCCGTCCGATGGTTCGAGTAAGCCGCTTAAGGTACATTTCTGGTGGAGCTGAGGGGATTTGAACCCCTGACCCCCTCGATGCGAACGAGGTGCGCTACCGGACTGCGCTACAGCCCCTGGAACGCCAGTCAGCGTAGCAAATGCCGTGAGTTCCTGCTTCCCGACGACGGGCGAGCCGTTGCTCGTGAGCAGCCGTCCGCGGGCGAGCAGGGTCACTGGGCTTAGCCTGCTATGGCCCAGCTGGCGCTCATATCCTCCAGGTGCTCTCGGACCGCCGGCCACTCGGCTGCGGTAATCGAGTACCTGGCCGAGTCCCTCGGCCGGAGGTCGACGGCCAGCCGGTGTGACCGCAAGATGCCCTCGAACTCGGCGCCGATCCGGCGGAGCGCGGCGTTGGACCGGTGATTGCGCGCATCGGTGTGGAAGCACACGCTCAGCACGTCCCACGTCTCGAACGCATGCGTCAGCATCAGCCGCTTCATCTCGGTGTTGGCGCCCGTCCTGACCGCCGACGCCGCCAGCCACGTGTGCCCGATCTCGCACGCGTCCGGGCCGTCGTGCCCATGCCGCGGATGACCTTCCGGCCAGGGCCACCACTGCATGTCCCACAGCCTGGTCGAGCCGACGACGGTATCGTCGGCCAGCCTGATCACGGCGAACGGCGCAGCGGTCCCAGCTGCGCGCGCCGTCTCGGCCAGCGCTATGTACTGCCTGGCCTCGACCTCGGTGGTCGGCACCGTCGTCATCTCGTAGAGATCACCGGCACCCGCGGACGCCTGCACGAGGCCGGCGGCATGCCGCTGATGCAGCGGCTCGAGCCGGACGTATCGGCCGGTTAGCTCTGGCTCCAGGAAGACCATGACGACACCTTTAAAGTTTTGTTACAGTACATAAAATTATTATGCTAATACATTATCAGCTAGCCGGGCCCGCCCGGCGAACCCGGGAGCGTTAGAGATAGCTGAATTCCGCCCATCGGGCTCCAGTGCCGGCGAGATCGTCGCGGACATCGAGGCGGCGGTCCGCGAACGCCGCCTGCAACCGGGCGCAGCGCTGCCCGCCGTGCGCACGCTGGCGGCCGACCTCGGGCTGAGCCCGGCGACGGTCGCATCCGCCTACCGCGAGTTGCGCGTGAAGGGCATCGCGCGCGGGCACCGTCGGGCCGGAACCCGGATCACCGGCGCGCCGCCGACAGCCCCCCGGCCCGCCCTGGTCGTGCCGCCCGGCGTTAGGGACCTCCTTGTCGGTGCGCCGGACCCGGCGCTGCTGCCCCCGATATCCGTGCCGCCGACAGGGCCGGTGTCGCCGCGATTTTACGGCGATCCGCCGATGTCCCCGGCCCTCGCGGCGCAGGCCGCGGCCCGGTTCCGCGCTGACGGCATCGATTCATCCCATCTGGCCGTCGTGGGCGGGGCGCTGGACGGAGTTGAGCGAGTGCTGGGCGCCTGGCTGCGGCCGGGCGATCGGATCGCAGTCGAGGATCCGGGCTACGCGCCACTGCTCGACCTGCTGTCCGCCATGGACATGCCGGTCGTGCCGGTCAGCCTTGACGACTACGGCGCCCATCCCGACTCGCTTGACCGCGCGCTGGCCCAAGGCTGCGCCGCGGTCCTGCTCGTACCGCGCGCGCAGAACCCGACCGGCTCGGCATGGAATCGGGCGCGCGCGGGGGAACTGGCCGCGACCCTGGCCGCGTACCCGGACGTGCTGGTCGTCGAGGACGACCATGCCGGCGACGTGGCGGGCGCGCCCGCGTTTACGGTCACGGCCGGGCGCAGCCGATGGGTGACGATCCGGTCCGCGTCGAAGTCACTTGGCCCAGACCTCCGGCTGGCGGTCATGGCCGGCGACGCCGTCACGATCGCGCGGGTGGAAGGCCGGCAGGCGCTCGGTACCGGGTGGGTGAGTTACCTGCTGCAGGAGACTGTGGCCGCGCTCTGGCGGGATCCGGCGGTCGGCCGGCTCCTAGCGGACGCGGCGGCGGCCTACGGGCACCGCCGGGAAACCCTCCTCAGCGCGTTGGCGGCCAGGGGCGTCAGCGCCGCCGGCATGTCCGGGTTGGCGGTCTGGGTGCCGGTTCCGGATGAGCTCAGTGTGACGTCCGGACTACTGAGCCGCGGCTGGGCAGTGGCGCCGGGTGAGCGGTTCCGCGTGGCCTCGCCGCCCGGGGTCCGCATCGGCATCGGGACAATGACCCAGGAAGAGGCCGTACGGCTGGCGGCCGACTTGAGCGAGTGCCTGACCCGCAGGCCCCGCCGCGCGGAGTGACTCAAGCGGCTCCCCGCCCCCGCTAATCGCCGACGGCGCGGATCGTCGCGTCGGCGTACTGGTCGTAAAGCTGGTCGTCGAGCCGGTCCGAGATGTCGATGACCTCGGCGTTGCTTTCCGCGACTTGGAATCGCGCAACCTGGCGGGCGGCTTGGGCCGCGCGGCCCTGGGCCGCCCGCCAGCGCGCTCGCTCGGCATCCGCGAGTGCGGCCTCGCGGAGGAGGAGAAGATAAATGCCGAGCATTCCCCCTGGCGGGATACACACCCACCAGGAGGCGAGCTTCAGGTAGACGCAGACGCCGACCGCAGCCGTGAGGGTGACCAGCACCGTCAGCAGCCGGCGGCGGGCCTGCAGTACCCGCGTCTGGCCCTGGGGCCGAGCGGCTGCGGGCTTGGCCGTATCGCCGCGCCGAGCCTCCTGGTCGGCATCGGCCGGCCCGTCTGTGGCCTTGGCGTCACGGCGATAGGCGATCCGTGACATGGAGCCGACCGCAGGCGGCTGATCTTCGCCAGATGCCGGTGTATTGCCGACGTTCGCCGTGACCGCTGGCTCGTCAGCCTCACCTCCGAGCAGGTGCGGGCGCCGCAGCCATCGCGGGATCAGCACGAATGCCCAGATGGCAACGATGGCGATATAGAGAATCGCGCTGCTCATCAGGCCGCCAGGCAAGCGGGACGCCGGTACGCCGACAGCCGCACCCGCAGCATGCAAGATACGGAAACAGGCGTAGCCACGTCACGCACCGTAAAGGGCCGGGTCGGACTTGACGAGCACTCCGCCCGGTGTGTCGCGAGATCTTGCGCAGACAGGCAGCATGCGTGGCGCAATGCCCGGACTCTCGGGCGCCCGCGGGCCGCCGGAGAGCGGGACGGCCGGGCGCTTGAGCTAACCCGCCGCGAGCCTGGCCGACATGACTGTACTGCGCCAGCGGCGCATAAGCCCGTTAGGCACGTCCTCGGACGTCATGGCGTAGCAGATGTGGTCGTGCCAAGCGCCGTCGATATGCAGGCAGCGCCGGCGCAGCCCTTCCTCGCGGAAGCCGAGTTTCTCGACGACCCGGCGGCTGGCGGCGTTCTCTGGCCGGATGGTCGCCTCGACCCGGTGCAGGCCGATTCCGAAGAAGCACTGGTCGATGGCCAGGGCGAGGGCGGTCGGGATGATCCCGCGACCGGCATACGCCTCGTCGATCCAGTAGCCCACCTGAGCCGAGCGCGCCGAGCCCCAGACGATGCTCCCCACCGTGAGCTGACCAGCGAAATTCCCGTCGTAGGTCACCACCCACGGCAGGGTCAGCCCGTGCCGGGCCTCCCGCCGCATCGTCCTGGCCATGGCCACGTAAGGGCCCAGGCTCGAACGGTAAAGCGGCGTCTCCGGGTTGGTCGGCTCCCAGGGCCTCAGCCACGACGCGTTACGCACACGCGCATCACGCCACGGTGCCGCGTCCTTGACCTTGATCGGGCGGAGGCTAACGGGGGCATCCAGCAGCGACGACTCCGTTAGCGTGACCCATCCGCGCGTACGTCCCACAAGACAATCATTACGTGCGGCCTGCCCACTCCGCCATTGGGTCGCACTCAGATCGTTTCGTGGTGCACCAATTCTGTACCTGGCGAGGCTTCTGCCCGTGCAGCGACCGATCTGCCCGGCTCTACCCGGGGCTAGTCCGCGGCCCCGGAAGCCGGGCGCGGGTGATCACCACCGTGCACCTGCTCGACGGCGTGCGCCAGCACCCCGCCGAGAACCGCCATGCCATCGCGCACACCGCCAGTGGATCCCGGCAGGTTCACGATCAGGGTTGCTCCGGCGACGCCGGCGACGCCGCGGGACAGCATCGCGGCGGGTACCCCGGCGGCGATCCCCGCCGCCCTGATGGCCTCGGCAATGCCGGGAACCTCGCGATCCAGGACGCGCCTGGTCATCTCCGGCGTCAGGTCCCGTGGGGTCAGGCCCGTTCCGCCGGTGCTGACCACGACGTCGTATCCCGCCGCGACGGCCTCCCGCAGTGCCCTCTCCACCGGATCGCCGTCGGCCACGACGACCGGGCCGTCCACGTCGCATCCGGCCTCGCGCAGCAGGCTGGCCAGCACCGGCCCGGAACGGTCCGGGTATACGCCCGCCGCGGCCCGGTTTGAGACGGTCAGTGCCAGGGCCCTGGTCACGGCCGGTGCCAGCTGCCGGTCTTGCCGCCGAGTTTTTCCTCGACCCGGACGTCGGTGATGACGGCGGCAGGGTCTATCGCCTTGATCATGTCGATCAGGGCGAGCGCGCCGACACAGACCGCGGTCAGCGCCTCCATCTCTACCCCGGTGCGGTCGGCGGTCCTGGTGGTGCAGCTGATCCGCACTCCGTGATCGAGCACGTCCACCTCGACGTCGACCGAGTGCAGTCCGATTGGATGGCACAGCGGGACCAGGTCGGGCGTTCGCTTGGCGCCCTGAATGGCGGCGATCCTGGCGACGGCGAGCGCGTCTCCCTTTGGGACCGTGGCCTCGCGCAGCGCCGCGACTGCGGCGGCGGACAGCAGCACGGTTCCCGAAGCCGTGGCTGACCGCGCGGTGACCTCTTTGCCTGAGACGTCGACCATCCGGGCGTGTCCGGCCTGATCCAGGTGCGGGAGTGGCTGCTGGGGCTCCGAGCTTGCGGTCACGGCAGTTCTATGACCTCCACGGTCGAGCCCGCATCGAGCGACGTCACCGGCTCAGGGACTATCACCAGTGCGTTCGCTCGAGCCAGCGAGGCGAGTTGGTGTGAGGCCTGCCCAGTTACCGGCGCAACCCGGCCGGAGGCGGCGTCCAGGATCCCGCGCAGGAACGATCTCTTGTCCGGCGGGGAGCGGACCGGCTCGGTAAGCGTGGCTGTGCGGGACACCCCTCGTTCCCCTGCGGTATGGCCTTGCAGGGCATCCAGCGCGGGCACGACAAACAAGCAGAACGACACGTATGCGCTGACGGGGTTTCCCGGCAGCGTGAAGATCGGCGTGCTGGCCGGCCCGACCACGCCGAAGCCTTGCGGCATGCCGGGCTGCATGGCGACCTTGCGGAACGTGACCGTGCCGAGGGAGCCAAGCGCGGCCTTCACCACGTCGTGCTCGCCGCCCATGCTCACGCCGCCGGTGGTGATGAGCAGGTCAGTATCTGGCAGCGCTTCCTCGACCGCGGCGAGCACGGCGTCGATGCTGTCGCGAACGATCGGATGCCGGCGCGCGGGGCAGCCGGCGTGGCGGGCCGCGGCGGCGAGCATCGTGGCGTTGGATTCCCAGATTTGGCCGCGCACGAGCTCGGCGCCGGGGTCGACGAGCTCATCACCGGTCGAGATCACCGTCACCCGCGGCAGCATGCGGGCCTGGACGCTCGCCCGGCCGCCGGCGGCGAGCAGACCCAGGTGCACCGCGCCCAGGCGGGTACCTGACGCGAGCAGCAGGTCGCCTGGCCGGGCGTCGCCGCCGGCCAGGCGGACCGAGGCGCCGGGCTCGGCCGACTGGTAAATCGACACGGTCTCTGACCCGCCGTCGGTTTGCTCCACCGGGATGACGGTGTCCGCCCCGTCTGGCATCGGGGCGCCCGTCATGATCCGCATGCACGTCCCGGGCTCGACCGTGTGCGCGGCCGTGTCACCGGCCGGAATCTCCCCGACCACCTCGAGGATCGTCGGCCTGTCCACGGAGGCGCCCGCGACATCGGCCGCGAGGACCGCGTAGCCGTCCATGGCCGAGTTGTCGAAGGCCGGAAGCGCCCAGAGGGCCGTGACGTCACCGTCGAGCACCGCGCCAAGCGCCTCGCCTAGGGCGAGCTCGCCGGCTGGCAGCGGCTTGATCTCGGCAAGTACCTCGGATAGGTATTTCTCTACGGACTCCATCACGCCCTGTCCGACGCGCTCGGCTGTAGTAATCCGCAGGGTACTGGTCCGCCGGTTAGCGCGACGGTGCGGGTGACAGGCTGTCCAGGTAGCTGCGCAGCCAGGGCACGAACTCGGGCGCGACGTCGGGCCGCTCACAGGCGAACTGGATCAGCGTCTGCAGATACTCCAGCTTCTTGCCCGTGTCGTAGCGCCGGCCGCGGAACAGCACGCCATGCACGCCGCCGCCGTCCGCGGCAGCGCCATTGGCGCCGTTGACGCCGTTGACGCGGTTGGCGCCGTAAGCGCGGTCGGTCCTGGCCAGGGTGCGCAAGGCGTCGGTCAGCTGGATCTCGCCGCCGCGCCCTGGCGGGGTATCCCGGAGGACGTCGAAGATCGCCGGGTCGCACACGTAGCGGCCGACGACGATCCAGTTCGAGGGCGCCTCGTTCACCGCGGGCTTCTCGACCAGGTCGGTCACGGCCACCACGTCATCGGCGTCGGTTGGCTTGATCGTGGCTACCCCGTAGGCCGACACCTGCTCAGGGTCGACTTCCATCAGCGCCACGATGCTGCCGCCGTACTGCTGGCGGACTTCGAGCATCCGCTTGAGCAGCGGGTCGCGGGCATCGATGAAGTCGTCGCCGAGCAGGACGGCGAACGGCTCGTCTCCGACGTGCTCGGCCGCGCACAGCACGGCATGCCCGAGCCCGAGTGCCTTGCCCTGCCGCACGAAGTGCATGGCGGCCATCCGGTTGGACGCGGTGATGCTCGCCAGCCCCGCCTCATCGCCCTTGGCGGTGAGCACTTCCTCAAGGTCGAGGTTCCGGTCGAAATGATCCTCGATGGCCGTTTTCCCCCGTGCCGTGATCATCAGGACGTCCGTCAGTCCGGCCGCGACAGCTTCCTCAACGACCAGCTGGATAGTCGGCGTGTCGATGATCGGCAGCATTTCCTTGGGGACGGCCTTGGTGGCGGGGAGGAACCGCGTACCCAGGCCAGCGGCAGGAATGACTGCCTTGGTGACGGCCGGTATGTGAGCCATGCTGAGAACCTTAGCTATAGCTATCGACGCCCGGGACAGGTGCACGGTACAGCGGGAGGCTTATGTGAAGCGCAACGGTCCGCCCCCGCCGGCCGATATGTCTGAGGCTGCTGACCTACCCAGAAAGTCCGGGATTGAACCTGTCGCTGACGCTTCCGGACCTGCCGGGGGTTCCGGCCCCGCCGAGGATGCGGGCGGGCGCACGGCGGCTGGCTGGCGCGAGGATGCG
>JASHOL010000343.1 GCA_030041135.1 Streptosporangiaceae bacterium
GCGATCCTCGACTACGACATGAAACGCTCCCGCCACCGCCAGAGTTGCCGGATATACGCCAACGTGGCGAGGTCAATAGCAAAGCCGGGCCCGAATGTCGCTCGCTAGCCATGCTACCGCCGGGTCTCTTGTCCTTCCTACCGGCGCGATCGCGCCTCAGGCGTCGGCGTTTGTGGCTAAGTATCGATTGTATTCGAATTCCTGACCGAGACACGTCACGCAGCTGTCACCTGCTGCCCTGCGGCCCGTAGCCGACCGGCCTGGCCTTGTGGCACGCGGCCAGATGTTTGAGACCCGCACCACGGGAATACCGACGCCGGGCGGGCTCCCCTCCCCGCCGCGTAGGAGTAGACATGATGAACGTGCCCGCCCCGGCCCCGCCGAAACGGCCAGAGGACCTGCAGGAGTGCACGGACAGCGAGCTCCTGACGATGGTCAGGACAATGCCGCGCGGCTCCGGCCTGCGCGACGATGCGTGCGGGGTCCTCGTCACGCGCTACCAGCCGCTCGTCCGGTCGTGCGTGCTGCGGTACCGCAACAGCATCGAGCCGCAGGAGGAGCTCATGCAGGTTGGCTACGTCGGCCTCCTGAAGGCGATCAACAACTTTGACTCGGCCGTCGGGACCAGCCTGGCCAGCTATGCGCAGCCGTGCGTGAGCGGAGAAATCAAGCGTCACTTCAGGGACAAGCGCTGGCAAGTGCATGTAAAGCGCTCGCTGCAAGAGCTGCGGCTGGAGATCAGGAGCGCGAGCGCGGAGCTGACCGCCGCGCTTGGCCGGGCGCCGACCGACGCCGAGCTTGCCAGCCGCCTGGACATCAGCGAAGACGACGTGCGCGAGGCGCGGCAGGCCGAGCTTGCCTTCCACACCGCGTCACTCGACTCGCCGCTGGCGAGCGACGACGGGACCGCTAGCCTGGGCGACCTGCTCGGCACCGAGGACCCGCAGCTCGAGCACGTCATCGACATGCAGTCGGTGTGGACGCACTGGAGCGGGCTGCCGGACCGGGAGCAGCAGATGCTGCTGATGCGCTTCTACGGCAACATGACCCAGTCGGAGATCGGCGCACGGCTCGGCATCTCGCAGATGCACGTGTCCAGGCTGCTGGCCGATGCCATCGGCTACCTGCGCGAGCAGCTGGTCGAGACGGCGGCGGCCGGGCCGAGCTGAATTCCCGCCGACTCGGGTGCCCGGCTCAGCCCGAGACCCGGCCGGGTCCAGATATTTCCGGCGAACTGGTTTGAGCCAGGGCCGGCCGGGGCACCAATAACAAAGCGATGTCTATGACGCAGGCACGCCCTCACGCCGTCATGGCGTAAGCACGGAGGGTGTGCCTTCTTGCGTCTGCAGGACCTGTGCAGGACCTCTGCAGGACCTCTGCAGGACCGCAGTCCCCTGGTGGTTGCGCGGTGACGACAGCGACGACTACCAGGAGGCATCCAGATGAGGATCGCGCTCATCACGGCATGTAATCCCCTCGCGCCCGGCGCGGATCGCAGCGATCATCCCGCTTACCTCGCTCGTGCACTGGCCAGCCAGGGGCATCGCGTCACTCTTTACGCCCGCAAGGACGGGACCTCGCCGCAGACCGCCGTGCTCGGTCGCGGCGTCTGCATCGAGCACGTGCCGGCCGGGCCCGCCAGGAACCTGAGCCCCGAGGAGACGGCCAGGCACATGCCGGATATGGCGGCCTGCCTGTCGGCCGGGTGGCAGGTGAACAGGCCGGATGTCGTGCATGCGTTCGGCTGGCTCAGCGGCCTGGCCGCGGTCGGCGCCGTCCGCGGCACCGACATCCCGATCGTCCAGACCTTCGGGTCCCTGGCCGCGGCGGAGCGCCGTCACGGCGACGTCAATACCAGCGCCAGCCGGACCCGGCTGGAAACGCTCATCGGCCGCAAGGCGGCCGCGGTCCTGGCCGGCTCGTCCGAGGAGGCCGGCGACCTGGCCAGGATGGCGGTGCCCAGGCCCGCGATCAGGGTGATCCCGGCCGGAGTAGACACCGACGTGTTCACTCCGGACGGCAAGAGCGCGCCCCGCTCGGGCAAGATCCGGCTTGTCGCCGTGGCCGCATCGGACCAGGCGCCCGGGCTATGCGCGGTGGTCCGCGCGACCGCGCAGGTACCAGGGGCCGAGCTGGTCATAGCCGGCGGACCGAGCGGCCGCCAGCTGCCAAGGACCGGGCCGTTCCGCCAGGTGGCGCAGCTGGCAACGGAGCTGAAAGTCCGCAGCCGGGTGACGTTCGCAGGCGAGCTCAGCCCGGCGCGGCTGGCCGACCTGCTGCGGTCGGCCGACGTGGTCATCAGCGCGGCGTCGTACGAGCCGTCAGGCACCGCCGCGATCCAGGCCATGGCCTGCGGCACGCCCGTCATCGTGCCTGCAGCAGGCGGGCACGCCGATGCGGTGATCGACGGCACGACCGGCCTGCTCATCGCGCCCGAGCACGCCGGGATGCTGGCGCACCGGCTCCGGCGGCTCCTGGCTACGCCCGCGCTCCTGACCGCGTTCGGGATCGCCGCCGCCGACCGGGCGCGGTCGCGGTACTCCTGGGATCGCATCGGCCGGGAAACGGCGGCCGCCTACGAGCGCTGCCTGCCTGGCCGCGCTGCCGCCGAGGCCGCCCTGGCCGCTGCGCAGGACGAAGCCGACGAGGAATTCGAGGCCGTTGCGGTCAACGGGTAAGACGCGTAAGACCCCGCTCCCGGCTACAGGCAGTAGCCGGGAACCGCGGTAGCCTGCGGGCTCGGAGCAGGACCGGCGAAGCCGCACTGGCCAGCGACCAGGCCGTGCGGCTTCGCGCTGGCCGGCTACCGCGATACGTCGGCCGGGCCAGTTGGGGCAGCGTGCTTGACTTGGCCTGCGCTGGCTGACCGGGCCCGGAGGACTCGGGCGGGCGGCCGAGGCCGGGCACGGTGCCTCCTCGTTCCGGTGTAAATGGGGTTTGACCTGGTGGATGTGACGGAGCAGGTTCTGCTTGCTGACTACACGACGCTCCGGCTGGGCGGTCCGGCGAACCGGTTCGTCGCGGCTGCGGGCGACGATGAGCTGGTCGCCGTCGTCAGGGACGCCGACGCGGAGGGCGAGCCGGTGCTGGTTCTCGGCGGTGGCAGCAACCTGGTCGTGGCCGACGAGGGATTTCCAGGCGTCGTGGTCCAGGTCGCAGGCGGGGGGATCAGCGCCGCGCGCGCGGGGGACGCGGTCGAGCTGACCGTCGGCGCGGGCCAGGACTGGGACGAGCTCGTGCAGTGGTCCATCGCTGCGGGCCTGTCAGGCATCGAGTGCTTGTCCGGCATTCCCGGCGTGACCGGGGCGACCCCGATCCAGAACGTCAACGCCTACGGCCAGGAAGTTGCCCAGACCATCACCTGCGTCCGCGTCTACGACCGGCTGCTTGACCAGGTTGTGCTCCTGACCGCCGACCAATGCGAGTTCGGCTACCGGACCAGCATGTTGAAGCGGCACGCGGGCGCAGGGCGCGGGGCCGCGCTGAACCCGGCTGCCGCCACGGGCCGGCACGTCGTGCTGAGCGTGACGTTCAGGCTCGCGGCCGATCCGTTGTCGGCGCCGGTCAGGTACAACGAGCTGGCGCGCCGGCTCGAGGTGACGGAGGGTGACCGGGTACCGCTCGGCGCCGCGCGGGAGGCGGTGCTTGAGCTGCGCCGGGGCAAGGGGATGGTGCTCGATCCCGCGGACCCGGATACGCGCAGCGCCGGCTCGTTCTTCACGAACCCGGTGATCCCGGCGGGCCAGTTCGCGGATCTTGAGGCTCGGGTCGCGGCGCGGCTGGGTGGCGATGGGACGGCGGTCCGGATTCCGCACTGGCAGGAGGGGAACGAGGTGTCGGCGGTCAAAGTCTCGGCCGCCTGGCTGATCGAGCAGTCCGGCTTCCACAAGGGTTTTCCCGGCGAAGGCGCGGCGGTGCGCATCTCGACCAAGCACACCCTCGCGCTGACCAATCCAGGCTTGGGCCGTACCGCAGGCCTGATCGCGCTCGCCCGGCAGGTCAGGGACGGCGTGGGCGACGCGTTCGGCATCGAGCTGGAGAACGAGCCCGTGCTGGTCGGAGTGCAGTTGTAGCTACGGCCGAGTGCAGCTGCAGCGCGGCCGAGTGCACCTGCAGCGCGGGCCGCCGGCGTCGGCCGCGGCGCATAGACGACGTCCTTTATCGAGATGTATCTTCTTGGCATGGAGCAGCTTGCCAAGGAAGACATCGCGGCTGCCGCCGCCGCCCACCACGAGTTGGGGCCGCACTTCGACGGGGCCGTCGCCGAGAGCCTGGTCGAGCGCATCGGCGAGGAGATCGACAAGCGCGTGGACGCTCGCCTTGGCGAGCGAGAGGGCCGACGTGTCAGCGTCCGCCGGCGCCAGGCAGGGTTGGAGCGTCCGGTCCAGCATTCCTGGCCATCAGTGGTGCTCGCCCTCGGCTCCATGGGCATCGGGATCGGGGCGACGGCTCTCGTGCTCGATATGGGCCGGTCCGTGAGCGCTCAGGGCGCGGTTTCCGACTCGATCGGCGGCGGCCAGGTGCTGATCTGCGTGCTGATCTGGCTCGTGATCTTGGCCGTCAACCTCAGCTACAACGTTCGCTGGTCTAGCCGCTGAGCCAATCATCGATCCCGGCCAGCAGCTGCCGCTGGACGGCGGCGGGCGCGGCGGAGCCGCGAACCGACATCCGGGCCAGGTCGGCCAGTTCGTTGTCCGTGATGCCATGTACCTCCCTCGCCACCTCGTACTGTGCCGCTAGCCGCGGCCCGAACAGCAACGGGTCATCCGCGCCGAGCGCGACCAGCACCCCGGTGTCGAGCAGCGCCCGCAGTGGCACGTCCTGAGGGCTGGCCGCCACGCCGAGGGCGACGTTGGAGACCGGGCACACCTCGAGCGTGACCCCGGCGGAAGCGATCCGCTGCAGCAGTTCTGGCTCGCAGACCGCCGTCACACCATGTCCTATTCGCTCGGCCCCGAGCTCGTCGAGGCAGGCGCGGACGCTGGCCGGGCCGACCAGTTCGCCACCGTGCGGGACAAGCCGCAGGCCCGCCTTCGCCGCGATCCTGAATGCCGGGGCGAAGTCGGCGACGATGCCGCGGCGCTCATCGCTGCTCAGCCCGAAGCCGGTTACCCCACGGTCGGCGTAGGCCGCGGCGAGCCGGGCCAGCGTGCGGGCTTCCAGCGGGTGCTTGGTCCGGTTCGCCGCGACGATGATGCCGATCCCGACGCCGGTTGCCTCCTGCGCTCGCGAGGCGGCCTCGAGCACCAGCTCGAGCGTCGGCGTCAGCCCGCCGAACCTGGCGGCATAGCCGGAAGGATCGATCTGCAACTCGAGCCAGCCCGACCCGTCGGCGCGCTCGTCTTGCGCGGCCTCGACGAGCATGCGGTGGACGTCCGCCGAGGTGCGCACGACCGACCTGGCGATGTCATACAGCCGCTGAAAGCGGAACCAGCCGCGCTCGTCGGCGGCGGACAGCTGCGGCGGCCAGTCTTCGGCCAGTGCCTCGGGCAGGTGGACGCCGTGTAGCGCGGCCAGCTCGACCAGCGTGGCGTGCCGCATGGAGCCGGTGAAGTGCAAGTGCAGATGTGCCTTGGGAAGGGCGGCGACGGGCCGGGCCATCAGGACAGTTTGCCAGCCCGATACCCGGCGTTGGCCGGCTCGGCGTCGGCCGTCGTTGGTCGGCTCGGCGTTGGTCGGCTCGGCGTTGGTCGGCTCGGCGTCGGTCGGCCTGGCTGGCCCGGCTCGGCGTCGGTCGGCCTGGCTGGCCCGGCTCGGCGTCGGTCGGCTCGGCGTCGGTCGGCCTGGCTGGCCCGGCTCGGCTAGCGGGCCGTGCTGAGCAGCTTCGCGAGCCTGGTGACGCCTTCCTCGAGGTCGGCGTCCCCGAGCGCGCACGACAGCCGGAAGTAGCCGTTGGTGCCGAACGCCTCGCCCGGCACGACCGCGACGTCGGCCTCGTCGAGCAGGACCTCGGCCAGCTCGTTGGAACTCGCGGGACGGCGGCCCGCGACTTCCTTGCCGAGCACTCCCTTGACCGAGGGGTAGCAGTAGAACGCGCCTTCGGGCAGCGGGCTCACCACGCCGGGCACGTCGTTGAGCATCGACGTCATGACCTGACGGCGGCGGTCGAAGGCGGCGCGCATCTCCGCTACCGCGGACAGGTCGCCGGAAACGGCGGCCAGGGCAGCAGCCTGCGCGACATTGCAGACGTTGGAGGTCGAGTGCGACTGCAGGTTCGCCGCCGCCTTGATCACGTCAGCGGGCCCGATCATCCAGCCGACTCGCCAGCCGGTCATCGCGTAGGTCTTGGCGACCCCGTTCAGCACCACGCACCGGTCGGCGATCTCTGGGACTGCCACCGGCATGGACGTGAACCGTGCGCTGCCATATACGAGGTGCTCGTAGATCTCGTCGGTGATGACCCAGATGCCGTGCTGCGCGGCCCAGCGGCCGATTTCCGCAACCTGCTCTGGCAGGTAAACCGCACCGGTCGGGTTAGAAGGCGAGACGAACAGCAGCAGCTTCGTCCGCTCCGTTCTGAGTGCCTCGAGTTGCTCGACCGAGACCCGATAGCCGGTTGACTCGTCGGTCAGTACCAGCACCGGCACCCCGCCGGCCAGCGCGATCGACTCCGGGTACGTGGTCCAGTATGGCGTGGGCACCAGCACCTCGTCGCCGGGGTCAAGCAGGGTGGCGAACGCTTCGTACACCGCGTGCTTGCCGCCGTTGGTGATGAGTACCTGGCTGGGATCGGCGACCAGCCCCGAGTCCCTGGCGGTCTTGGCGGCGACGGCTTCGCGCAACTCGGGCAGGCCCGCGGTCGGCGTGTACTTGTGGAAACGTGGTTCCGCGCAGGCGCGCTGCGCGGCCTCGACTATGTAGTCGGGGGTGGGGAAGTCAGGCTCTCCGGCGCCGAATCCGATCACCGGCCGCCCGGCCGCCTTGAGCGCCTTCGCCTTCGAGTCGACCGCGAGCGTGGCCGATTCGGCGATGGCCGAGATCCGGCCAGATATTCCAGTCGAGGAGTGAGCCATGTGACCAATAGTCGCACCCCGCGGACCGACCCCGATCCCGAACCGGGCCCGGCCATCGCGAATGCCGCAATTGTCCGGCGCCTAGCCGGGTCCGCGGCGCGCTGGCTCGTCTCGCGCAGCGCCCGGCCAGGACGACGGTCAGGATGATCTTGGCGGCGACTGGGCGCTCGCCTTACTCCCCCCGGGCCCGGTCCTGGTCTGCTCGCCGCCCGGATCCTGGGCTCCGGCGTCGATCAGCCGGTGTAGTCGCGCGGTAGCTCTGAGCTGGATGATGCGGCCGGTCCCAGGGATAGCCACGAGCAGCACTCCGAGGACCGCCGCTAGCAGCAGGGCCACGCCAAGCGGCAGGTGTCCGTGCATGCCCAGGTAGCTGATTTCGACCCTGTTCCCGTTCTCGAGGATGAAGATCAGCAGGAACAGCAGCACGACCGCGAACAGTCCGGACGCGAGCCAGGCGCCGCCTATCCTCGTGCGCTTGATGACGTGGTGGTCCGGCTGCGATGGCCCTGCTGACGGCGGAACGCCCTGCTCAGCGGGCGCGCCCTCTGCGCTCGGGTTTGAGGCTCCGCGGCCGGGACCGGCTGCCCCGCTTGCAGTCCGATAGCTCACCGTTCGTTCCCCTCCTCTAGGGCCCAAGCGCACGCACCTTCCCCGGAGGCGGAAGTTAATCCAGGCGACGGGCCGTCGGGGCCGTACAGTTCGACTGCAGCCCCAGGGCCACGTACACTTTCGGTTCTGGTGATGGTTCACCAGTGGCCCGTGCATGCCCGCACAGGCCGGCACAGGGCAGTAGCTCAATTGGCTAGAGTTCCGGTCTCCAAAACCGGCGGTTGGGGGTTCGAGTCCCTCCTGCCCTGCGAGTACGGCCCGTGGCCTAGCGGGCAATGGCGGCTACCAGCCGGCAGTGGATTAGTGCTCAGGTGAGGACATGGCGACTCAGACTCGTGGACCGGCCCCGGACCGGGCCGCCAAGCCCAAGGGCCCGGCGAAGCAGGATCGCACCACGCCCGCGCAGTTCGTTACCGAAGTCAGGGACGAGCTGCGGAAGGTCGTCTGGCCGACCCGTAAGGAACTGATCACCTACACCACGTCCGCACTGGTCTTCATCATGATCATGGTCGGGATCGTGACCGCCCTTGACTACGGGTTCACCAGGCTGGTGTTCCTCCTCTTCGGCTGAGGTTTAACCGGCTGGGTAGTGGCCCGCGTACTGGACGTGGCACCATGATCACAGGGCCTCGGCCTGCGTTCCGGCACTGACACGCGAGAGCGCCGGGCATGGCCAGAGCGCACGATAGCGCAGGGAGAAAGAGAAACGTGTCCGAGTCCGAACTGCCGCCGGAGGACCAGTCGGCGGGGGAAGCCGCCGCCGAGACCGGCGGTCCTTCCGAGGTGGAGCTGGCGCGCATTGCGCTGGGCGGCAGCGCAGATGAGGTCCGCAGCGACGGATCCGCGAGCGAGGAGCTGCTGGCGCCAGAGGAAGCCGCGGCAGATGATGCACAGCCAGCTGCTGATGCACAGCCAGCTGCGCCCGACGAAGACTCTGACATCGACCCGATCACCAAGTTCAAGTCGGAGCTCCGCACCCTGCCCGGCGACTGGTACGTGGTGCACTCCTACGCCGGGTACGAGAACCGGGTCCGCACCAACCTCGAGAGCCGCACTCAGTCACTGAACATGGAAGATTACATCTTCCAGATCGAGGTTCCCACGCACGAGGTGATCGAGATCAAGTCCGGCAAGCGGCAGCAAGTCCAGGAGAAGGTACTGCCTGGTTACATCCTTGTCCGGATGGACCTGACCGACGAGTCCTGGGCCGCGGTGCGCAACACACCGGGCGTCACGGGGTTCGTGGGGCTGTCAAGCAGGCCATCCCCGCTCAGCCTCGACGAAGTCGCGAGCCTGCTGGCGCCCGTGCCGGAGGAGAAGGCGGCCAAGAAGGCCGAGACCTTGCGCGCGGCCGCCGTGGACTTCGAGGTCGGCCAGTCCGTTACCGTGATGGACGGGCCCTTCGCGACGCTGCCGGCCACCGTCAACGAGATCAACCCTGACACCCAGAAGCTCAAGGTGCTGGTCTCGATCTTCGGCCGGGAAACCCCGGTGGAGCTGTCCTTCGACCAGGTCAGCAAGATATAGCCGGCGCCCGCGGCAAGAGTCACTAACTCCCGAGACCGCACCACCGCCCGCCAGAACAGACAGTGAGGTAACACAGCCAGATGGCTCCGAGGAAGAAGAAGATCGCCGCTGTCGTCAAGGTGCAGCTGAACGCGGGTGCGGCAACTCCAGCACCCCCAGTCGGCACCGCGCTTGGCCCGCACGGCGTGAACATCATGGACTTCGTCAAGCAGTACAACGCGGCGACGGAGTCCCAGCGCGGCAACGTGATCCCCGTGGAGATCACCATTTACGAAGACCGCTCGTTCACGTTCATCACCAAGACCCCGCCGGCGCCCGAGCTGATCAAGAAGGCGGCCGGCGTCCAGAAGGGCAGCGGTGAGCCGCACAAGACCAAGGTCGGCACGATGACGCAAGCCCAGGTCCGCGAGATCGCGCAGGTCAAGATGCCGGACCTGAACGCAACGTCGATCGAGGCCGCCGAGAAGATTATCGCCGGAACCGCCAGATCCATGGGCATAACCGTCCAGGGCTGAGCGTTCCTGTACCGACGCCGATCAATAACCCAATAGCAGGCCGCGCCGCTCGGCGCGGCGGGTGGCAGGGCCAGGCGCTGGCCCGCTGACCACAACTCCGTTACCAAGGGAGCAAACACAAATGCAGCGCAGCAAGGCTTACCGCAAGGCCGACGAGAAGGTCGAAGCAGGCAAGCTCTACACCCCGGCCGAGGCAGTGTCGCTGGCCAAGCAGACCTCGACGACCAAGTTCGACGCGACCGTCGAGGTCGCATTCCGCCTTGGAGTGGACCCCCGCAAGGCCGACCAGATGGTCCGCGGGACGGTCAACTTGCCGAACGGAACCGGCAAGACGGCCCGCGTTCTGGTCTTCGCGACCGGCCAGCGGGCTGAGGAGGCACTCGCGGCGGGTGCGGACTACGTAGGTTCCGATGACCTGATCGAGCGGGTTCAGGGCGGGTTCCTCGACTTCGACGCGGTCGTCGCCACTCCGGATCTGATGGGCAAGGTTGGCCGGCTTGGGCGGGTGCTCGGCCCGCGCAGCCTGATGCCGAACCCGAAGACCGGCACGGTCACGATGGACGTCGGCAAGGCCGTGACCGACATCAAGGGCGGCAAGATCGAATTCCGTGTCGACAAGCACAGCAACCTGCACCTGATCATCGGCAAGACCTCGTTCACCGACCGCGCCTTGCTCGAGAACTACGCGGCGGCTATCGACGAGGTGATCAGGCTCAAGCCGTCGGCGGCCAAGGGCCGGTACCTCAAGAAGGTCGCCGTCACCACGACGATGGGCCCGGGCATCCAGGTCGACCCCGGCATGACCAGGGGCATCACGGCGGCCCTGGACGCTCAGCCCGCGGGCTGAGTCCCGCCGGCGTCCCGGCCGGGCTGCGGGCGTCTAGGTGCTCCGTCAGCCATTGGTTGGCGCGCAGCCGCGACCGGTGTTCCGGCTGCGCGGTGCGGTCGCGGCCTGGTAGTGATCGTCGTGGCGAGCTGGATTTGGCTGCCTGCCTGGTTCCCGCGTACCCTGAGACCAGCCAAAGACCGTCGGCTGCCGCCGCGTGCATACGCGGTGGCCGAAGGCTCGCAACTGCGAGCGGCCCGCGCAGGTGAACCTGGAGCCGGCAGCGCGTTAGCGCAGCCGGAAGCGCCTCGTACGCCTGCGTGCGGGGCGTTTCGCATATCGAGGCCCTTCCCGACGCGCGAGACGACCGGGCCCGCTGCGGCGTACCCCGGAACGAGAGGGGAGGCCCATGGCGAGGGCAGACAAGGTGACCGCTGTCGCCGAGCTGACCGAGCGATTCCAGAACTCGGCGGGCGCTGTGCTGACCGAGTATCGCGGCCTTAGCGTCGCGCAGATCGCCGAGTTGCGCAGGTCGCTTGGGGACAACGCGTCGTTCTCGGTTGTCAAGAACACGCTGACTAAGATCGCCGCGGCCGAGGCCGGCGTGACGTCCGAGCTGACTGATCTGCTGAGCGGACCGTCGGCGATCGCTTTCGTGCACGGCGACGTGGTGGAGGCGGCCAAGGGGCTGCGCGACTTCGCCAGAACCTACCCGTTCCTGGTGATCAAGGGTGGCGTGCTCGACGGGAAGCCGCTCACGCCGCCGGAGATCGTCAGGCTCGCCGACCTGGAGTCGCGCGAGGTCCTGCTGGCCAAGCTGGCGGGCGCGATGAAGGCATCTCTGGCCGGGGCGGCCGGCACGTTCGCGGCGCTTCCGCAGCAAATGGCGCGGCTACTCGCTGCGCTGGAGCAGAAGCGGGCCGACGGCGAAGGCGGCGCCGGCGCTCCC
>JASHOL010000344.1 GCA_030041135.1 Streptosporangiaceae bacterium
GCCTGTCAATCCCGTGCCGGGCATCTTCAGGCCGTGGACCTCCTCCAGGCCGTCGGGCACCACCCGCGCCCGCACCACGGCTGCCCGCGGGAACGTGACGTTCCCGTGCAGTGCTTCGATTTTCTCGGCCGCCGACAGGGAAACGGTGACCTCTTGATCGTCAATCAGCAAGCTCGCCATATGACCTCATTCTCCACCTATCTGCAGGCCGGCTTCGCGCGCACGCCCAAGCGGCAGTCAGCCCGCGCCCGGCCAGTCGGCAACTCCCGCGCCAACTGGCACGCGCGCCCTCTCCGACTCCAGCCAGGGCCGGACCCGATCGTCGTCATCTAGCTCGCCCGCGGCGGGCGCCGTCACCAGCGCGGCTGTGACCGGGATCAGATGCATTCCGGCAGCCAGCGCGACGACCGGCGGTCTGCCGCGGCAAGTCCGTGGGCGGGCCTGCGCGATTCAGGAGCAACAGCTCCATGTTGCCTGCCACACCAAGATTCTCTCGCGGTCACGATGCGGCCCGACATCCTCATTTGCATGATATGCGGGTGATCTTCATGGAGATCTTGACAGGCTTGCTGGTCTGTCCTTCGTGGAGATGGAGGCCTGCATCAGGCTTGTCGACGAAGCGGCGCTCTCGTCGAGTCGCATCTCGGACCGCGATATCGACTCGCTACGCCACTACGCCATGTGGGTCAGGATCACGTTACGCGCTCTCGCCGAGAGCGAGGAGGTGCCGCCAATCTATGGCGGATCTGCGGAAGCCCCGCTCCTGGGCCTACCTGAACATATGCCGGCTTGGGTCCCTAACCCGGTTCCCGACGGATGGAACGACGAGACTGAGGTCGACGCGCCGCTAAGCCGTTCCGCCAGTCTCCAGGTTGGCGCTGCTCCGCCAGATCAGCCATCCGACAAGTAAGCCTGGAGTGCTGGTCGACTGGACTGATCAGGTAGGCCACGCTAAGCCCAGAGCCCTGCGGCCGCGCAGCGTGGACAACGCCGACATGGCCCTGCGGTCCTTCGCCGGCTTCCTGACCGAGGTCGCGCCCGAGGTGAGCAGTACCACTCAGGTCACCCGCCGCCACATCGAGGACTACAAGCCGTGGCTTGCCGCCCGGCCCGGGCAGAACAAGCCCCGGCGAGCGATTCGTCCACCGCCTGCTCTTGCACAGTGGACCCTTCATTCAAGAGCTAGACGACCGGATAACCGCAGCGCCGATCGCCGTTCTATGGTCCTGACTCCAAGCGCGAAACCACCCTCGGCCACATGTCGGCCTATGACCGCTCCGCGACCTGCGCCGGGCTCCATCAGACAGATCATGACGCCCGCGCTGATCAGCCATGGATAGTGATCTACGCCGCACCGCCCTCTCGGTTATGCGACACGCCCTAAGCGCATCCACGTCAACCCTGCACACGTCCGGTACCGGGCCGACGGTCGGCAGCGTACCCAAGTGCAGCCGGACGCGGCGCAGTCTGCGGCTGTACGGGCACGTGGCCGAGGGGAAATCGGGCCCGCGCCACCTGTCCATGGGAATGTTGGGACATGAGCACACAGACTTGCGACGTCGCCGGGTGCGTCGCCGGATACGCGCGTCGGCTGCACGCGGCTATCGGCACCGGCCACCACGTGGCGTCCCCACTCGGCGCATGGCTGCTGCTTGCAATAGTCGGGCCAGCGAGCTCAGGACCGGATCGTGTTGAACTCACCGAAGTCCTCGGTTGCGACGTCGACACAGCCGCTCGCTCGGCCGCAGGCATGCTGGCCAGCCCGCCTCCTGTGCTGGCCAGCGCGGCGGCGGTCTGGACCACGCTTGTGGACCTTGGCGAACACCTCGGGCGGTGGCGGCGCGGCCTGCCCAGCGCCGTCGAATTCGGCGCCCTGCCCGGTCAGGCCGGCCTGGACGCGTGGGCGCGCGAGCACACATTCGGCCTGATCAGCAAGTTCCCCATCGATACATCCCAGTCCTTCCTGGTCCTCGCCACGGCACTGGCCACCAAGGTGTCCTGGCAGGTCCCATTCAGCCTTGCTCCCGCCACCGACCTCGGGCCGGCCAGCGAATGGTCGCGCCAATTGCACCAGGTGCTGCGGGTGCCTGACCGCGACCATGGGCGCGGTCACCAGCAGTTCATCGCCGTCACGGCGGGGGCCGGCGACGTCGCGGTGCACGTGGCCGCCGCGCAACACGGCCTGCGCGTCTACTCGGTCGCCGCAGGCCCGGACGTGCCTGCGGCCAGCGTGCTCGCCGCCGCGCACCAGATCGCCTGCGCCGATGCCGTCGGGGCCGAGGTACAGTGCCGCGACCTGGGCGAGCTGCCGCTTGGCGATGGGCCAGCATGGGTGCTGCGCGAGGAATCTCCGGCTCGGGGAGCCATCGACATGTGCACGGCGGTGCTCCCGGCCTGGTCGGCCCGGTCTGACCACGACCTGAAACAGCCAGGGCTCGGCTTTGACGCCGCTAGGGGTGCGCTCGCGCCCGGCGCCCCGTATCAGGCCCGGCAGGCAGTGATGGCGAACTACTCGCGGACCGGGTTCGAGGCGGCGGCGGTCACGGCGCTCGCGCTCGAGCACGGCAGGAGCGGGCACCCCGACAGCCGCCGGGTCGCCGAGCTGCGATTCGGGCACCCGTACGCGGCGATCGCGGTCGCGGCAGACGGGGACGGCACTCCGTGGCGCGGCGTTCCGGTCTTCTCGGCCTGGGTCGCCGAGCCAGCGGACGCGAAGCTGTGATGCGCGCCATCAACGGGTACCTGCCCTCACCGCGCGAATGGCGCGAGGCACCCGTGGCTTGCGCCGCTATCCGAGCGGCTTAGAACACGCCGCTCAGCGCGTCCACGCCAGCGTGCCCTCAGTTCTGCTGTTCCCTAACGCCGATGCCTAGCCTGACGTCGCTTCCGTCGCTGACCACAGTCCCAGCTGCCGATCCGCACAGAGACGTGCCCGACGGGGACGTGCCGGTGATCTTGATCGTGTGGTCGCCGCCGGCAATTCGAGCATGTAGGAGCTGTCTGCGTTTGGCAGGCCGACTACATCTGGCACGCTTGCGGCGGGGACCATGGTGGCTTCCGGAGATACCAAGCCGTCCGCGGCTGGCCGCACGGATGAGTCCAGCCCAAACCGGGCCCACGTCAATGCGGGCAGCTTACCCGGCTGACTCCTGCCAGAAGCGGCCCGCTGTCGGTGGTGCGGTCACGAACGCCAGGCATCGAAATTGTCGAATGCGCCTGCGTTATCCGGCTGCCGGCATTAGCGTGCGGGTGGCTGCCACCTATTCCGTAGGCATGTATGGCCCCGTAATCGTACTGGGAGTTTTCGTCGCTCCGCCATCCGGTGACTGAGTACGCGGTCGTGCCCATGCAGGTGCCAAAAGGCCTGTAGTTAACGTTGTTACCGGGGATAACCACGACCCTGGTGGCCGACCCGATCGAGCCGTCGTAAAGGCAGTGGCCGACGGCGACAACGAGGTCAGAAGATATGAGAAACCGGTGCACGACTCTGTTTTGCTACCCCGCCGGCCGGGTCAGGCGTAGCCCATGATCGCCTTGGTCTCCAGGTATTCCTCGAAGCCGAGCGCTCCCCACTCCCGGCCGTTGCCGGA
>JASHOL010000032.1 GCA_030041135.1 Streptosporangiaceae bacterium
GCCAGCGCCGACGCCAACCAGACCCGCGCCGCCCGGCACCTGGCCAGCGTGGCTGCGGCGGCTGCGGCCCAGGGCGGATACGCCGACATCGGCGCGCTGGTGCGAGGGCGCACAGCCGCGGGCGCGAGCCTGGCGGCCATCAGCCGCGAGGCCGGGCTGCACAAGGACTGGCTGTCGCGCCACCTGCCCAGCCTTGACCCGCAGGCCGCAGTTGTCGCCAGGTCCAGGACGGCTGACGCCGATGACCGCTGGCTGCCGGTCGTGGCCAAGCTCGGCTTCGCGGACGTAGCCCGTTACCTGCGGGTCCGGCACGACGACGAGCACCGGACGGTCAACCAGATTGCCGCCGAGGTCGGCATGAGCTATCACACGGTCGAGTCGGCCATGCTGCGGCACGGGATTGCCAGGACCGCGCATGCGGCCAAACGCCACGCCGCCGCCGCACGGGCGGAGAAGGTAGCCGCGGAGCTGGGCTTCGAAAGCGTTGCCGACTACGTCGTTCTGCGCCGGTCGGAGGGCTGGACCTGGTCGGCGATGGAGGCAGAGAGCGGCCAGCCGCAGACGTGGCTGCGTCGTCAGATCGAGACGCCGCCAGGCCGCCTCGCGCCCGCGCCAGCCATGACTGCCTGACGGCCACGGCGTGACTCGCCCGCGCGCCCTGACTATCGTCAGGAGCCCGGCTGAGCGCAGAGCCAATTGGCAGGAGAGGCAGCGGAGGAGAGCAGGTAGTGGCGGTCATTCATCAGACGACGATGAGCCCGACCAAGCTGGAATTGCTGGCGTCCTGGCTGCCCGGCCAGCCGTGGTACACCGGCAGCGGGCGGGCTCCGGACCTGGTCAGGGCCGGCGGGTTCCGGCTCGATGACCCGCAGGGCGAGGTCGGCATCGAGTTCATGGCGGTGACCGACCGCTCGGGCGGCCGGGCGACGACATACCACGTGCCGATGACCTATCGCGGGGAGGCGCTCGATGCGATCAGTAGCGCCCTGATCGGGACGGCCGAGCATGGCGTGCTCGGCCGCCGCTTGATCTACGACGGCGCTGCCGACCCCGTCCTCGTGGCGCAGCTGGTCGCGCTGATGCAAGGCAAAGCCCGGGCACAGGCGCAAACCGCGAGCGACACGCCCGACACGACGGTGGCCTGGACGCCAGTCAGCCAGGCCCGGCTGTCCGTATCCGGCTCGCCGGTGCTATCTGGCGATGCCACCGGCACAGAAATCCTGGTACCGGCAGTTACTGACGGCGACGCGCGCCAGCTGGCCATTCGGATCGTCCGCCTGCTATCGCCGGACTCCGGCCCGGCCGCGCCCGGCCAAACCGGCGGCAGCGTATCGGCGAGCTGGCGGCTAGCTGACGGAACGCGAGCTCGCGGCCCGTTCGCGATGGCCTGGATCCGCTAGCGGTCCGCTCAGTACTTCGGCTCGACGAACTCATCAAGCCGCGCCACCGCGTCTCTGCGAGCCACGGAGATGGTGTTCCAGCGGGAGAAACGCCAGTCGACGCCGAGTTGATCGAGCGTGGCGCCGCAGATGCCGAGGATGTCTCGCCTATTACCGGCAGTCAGACGGTCCTCATTGGTTGGTGCCGAGAGCGGGATTCGAACCCGCACGCCCTTTCAGGCAAATGCTTTTGAGGCATTCGTGTATTCCGTTCCACCATCTCGGCATATTTCGTATTTATCTCTTTAGCTCGATATATCCGTGCTTCGGCGGAGTAGGGCGAGCAGGGACCGCCCCCTTCCGGGCTGGCGAGAAATCGGACGCCTCATTATCGCCGAGGATCAGGCCGTCTCACGACGTTTGGGATCTCTCGCGACCAACGAGCGGCCTGCGCGAGTCGCCTGGCAAAGCTGCCGACAGGGGACGGCGACGGCCCATGCATCAAGATTTCGATACGCTCGGGTCGTGAGCAAGAGCCCCTTTCACGTGGTGATAGCCGAGGACGAGGCCCTCATCCGCCTGGACCTGCGCGAGATGCTGGAGGAGGAGGGCTACGTCGTAGCCGGTGAGGCGTCCGACGGTGAGACGGCCGTGCAGCTAGCCGAGCAGATCCGTCCCGATCTCGTGATCATGGACGTGAAGATGCCTGGCCTGGACGGGATCTCGGCAGCGGAGCGGATAACGGCCAGCCAACTGGCGCCGGTCGTGATCCTGACCGCGTTCTCTCAGCGCGACCTCGTACAGCGAGCCAGCGAGGCCGGGGCGATGGCCTACCTGATCAAGCCGTTCACCAAGGCCGATCTGGTGCCGGCGATCGAGGTGGCGGCCAGTCGGTTCGCCGAGATCGCCGCGCTCAACTCCGAGGCCGCCGGCCTGCGCGAGCGGCTTGAGGTGCGCAAACTCCTGGACCGGGCGAAGGGCCACTTGCAGGACAGCCAGGGCATGACCGAGGCCCAGGCATTCCGCTGGATCCAGAAGACGTCGATGGACAGGCGCAAGACGATGCGCTCCGTCGCGGAGGACGTCCTCGCCGAGGCGGAGGCCGAGAACACCAAGCCAGGGGCCCAGAACGGCAAGCCGCCGGCGGCAGCGCCAGACAAGGCCGCGCCGGCGACGGAGGACACGCCGGATTCATCTGCGGATTAGGGCGTCTGTGCCCCGAACGCAGGCGGCGGGCGTCCGGATTCGCAGCCCCCGGCGATTCCGGCACCCGTCGCTTGCGGCCGCCGCACGCCGGCAAGCGGTCGACGGTCAGGAGCTAGCAAAACCTTTGGTGCCATGTCGGCCTTCCCCGGGCCGGCACGTTCTCTACTCGGTGTTCGCGCGCTCTCCCACAACGGTAGCGACGCGCGGCCATGGCGCGCATAGACACTGAGATTCCACTGCCAGAATGCGAGGAACGTCCCCCGGATCCCGGCCGTCAGCCGGACCACGAGCCTTCCCGCTCACGCGTAAGGAGCCCGGCCACCGGGCGGAACGGTATCCCTGTGAAGGCAGCTCAGCCTGGCCGTGCAGACCCGCCGTCCCTGCTCGTCGGTGATGACGACATCAAACGTGGCCATCGTGCGGCCACCGTGCGCGAGCGTCGCCACGCCTGTGACCAGGCCTGAGGTGGCGGGGCGGTGATGGGTTGCGTTGATCTCGATGCCCACGGTGAAGCGGCCAGGACCGGCCTGGAGGGCGGATCCAAGTGAACCGAGGGACTCGGCCAGCACGCAGGACGCCCCGCCGTGCAAGATGCCGTACGGCTGGGTATTGCCCTCGACCGGCATGGTGCCGACCACGCGTTCTGCCGATGCCTCGAGGATCTTGATGCCCATGCGGCCGGTCAGCATATCGCTGCCCAGGCTGTTGAAGGCTTCCTTGATCTGCTGCTCCCGCTCGGACAAATCCGGCACCGATACCTCCGCGTTCGGCAGAAATGCGTCCTGAAGTCAGGCTGCAGCCAGCGTAGGGTGCGGCGGGAGTGGCGGGGTGCGCGCCCGGCAAGGCCAGGCGAGTGTCAGATGGGCGCACTAAAATCCGGGTGTGGCAACGAAGACGGCGGAGTCGGGTCGGGACCAGACGGAGCACGCCCACCGCGCAGGCGGGCGGCTGCTCCTCCTGGACGGGCACTCCCTGGCTTTCCGCGCGTTCTTCGCGCTTCCGCTTGAGAACTTCTCCACGACCACCGGTCAGCCCACCAATGCCGTCTACGGGTTCACGGCGATGCTCATCAACGTCCTGCGGGACGAGCAGCCCACGCACGTCGCCGTGGCCTTCGACCGCAGCGAGCCCACCTTCCGGCATGAGCAGTACGTCGAGTACAAGGCCACGAGGAAGGAGAGCCCGGCCGACTTCCGCAACCAGCTGAGCCTCATCTTCGAGGTACTCGACGCACTCGGGATCAAGCGGCTCTCCGTCGCCGGGTACGAAGCCGATGACGTGATCGCCACGCTGGCGACGCAGGCGACGCAGGCCGGCACCCCGATGGAAGTGCTCATCGTCACCGGTGACCGGGATGCACTGCAGCTAGTAACCGGCGACATCACCGTCCTGTACACAATGCGCGGCATCAGCGAGATGAAGCGGTTCACGCCAGGCGAGGTAGAGGCAAAGTACGGGCTGACCCCCACGCAGTACCCGGACTTCGCCGCGTTGCGTGGCGACCCGAGCGACAACCTGCCGGGCATTCCGGGCGTGGGGGAGAAGACCGCGACGAAGTGGATCGCCGAGTTCGGCTCGCTCTCGGCGCTGGTCGACCGCGTCGACGAGGTGAAGGGCAAGGCAGGCGACGCCCTGCGCGAGCACCTGGCCGGGGTGCTGCGCAACAGCCAGCTCACTCAGCTCGTAAGGGATGTACCGCTGGATGTCGGGCCGGGGGACCTGCGCCCTGTGCCGTGGGACCGCGAGCAGATCCACCAGCTCTTCGACACACTGCAGTTCCGGGTGCTGCGCGACCGGCTGTACTCGACGCTGCCGAATGGCATCGGCGGGCCGGCCGCAGCGGCAGCGGGCACGGTCAACGAGTCCACGACCGCGTTCGATCTGTCCGCGGCGATCTTGCGGCCCGGTGAGGTCGGTGGATGGCTGGCCGAGCACGCCGGAGGGCCCGGCCGCAGCGGGCTGGCGGCCAGCGGGACGTGGGGTCGGGGCACGGGGAACCTGACCGGCCTGGCAGTCGCCGGACCGGGCGGAGCGGCCGCGTTCCTTGATCCAACCAGGCTGACCGAGGACGACGACAACGCTCTCGCCGCCTGGCTGGCCGATGCGTCCCGGCCGAAGGCGCTGCACGACGCCAAGGGCCCGATGCACGCTCTCGCGGCCCGCGGCTGGGAGCTGGCCGGGCTCACCAGCGACACCGCGCTTGCCGCCTACCTCGCGCTGCCAGGGCAGCGCTCCTTCGACCTGGCCGACCTGGCCCTGCGCTACCTGAACCGGGAGCTGCGCGAGGCGGCCACGCCGACCGGGCAGCTCACGCTCGACGTGCCCGACGAGTCGGAGGCCGCGACCGCGCTGGCCCAGCGCGCGCAGGCGACCGCCGAGCTGGCGGAGGCGCTGGACGCCGATCTGGCCGGCCGCGGCGCCACGGAGCTGCTGGCCAACGTCGAGCTGCCGCTCGTGGGCGTGCTCGCCCAGATGGAACGGGCCGGCATCGCCGCTGATGTCGAGCATTTTGCGGCCATGTCGGCCGAGCTTGGGGGCGAGGTCAAGGGGGCCGAGCAGGCCGCCTTCGCGGTCACGGGGCACGAGTTCAACCTGGGCTCGCCCAAGCAACTGCAGGACGTGCTGTTCACCGAGCTCGGACTGCCGAAGACAAGGCGGATCAAGAGCGGGTACACCACGGACTCAGAGGCGCTGACCGGGCTGCTCGCGCAGACCGAGCACCCGGTACTCGCCTACCTCTTGCGGCACCGCGACGTGGCCAAGCTCAAGAGCATCGTCGACTCGCTGATCCCGATGGCGGACGCCGACCGGCGCATTCATACCACCTACAACCAGACAATCGCGGCTACCGGCCGCCTGTCCTCGACCGACCCGAACATGCAGAACATCCCGATCCGTACTGAGGAGGGCCGGCGGATCCGGCAGGGTTTCGTGGTTGGCGCTGGCTATGAGTGCCTGCTGACGGCCGACTACAGCCAGATCGAGCTGAGGATCATGGCGCACCTGTCCGGGGACGAGGCGCTGGCTGCCGCGTTCGGGTCAGGGCACGACTTCCACGCGGCGACCGCGGGCCGCGTATTCGGCGTGGCGCCTGAGGAGGTGACGCCCGAGCTGCGCAGCAAGGTGAAGGCTATGAACTACGGCCTGGCCTATGGGCTGTCGGCCTACGGGCTGTCCCAGCAGCTGCGGATCACGCCCGACGAGGCCCGCGGCTACATGGACGAGTACTTCCAGCAGTTCGGCGGCGTCCGGGACTATCTGAGGGACGTCGTGGCCCGCGCTCGCATGGACGGCTATACGCAGACCATGCTCGGCCGCCGCAGGTACCTGCCCGACCTCACCTCCGACAACCGGCAGCGCCGGGAGATGGCCGAGCGGATGGCGCTCAACGCGCCCATCCAGGGTTCTGCTGCCGACATCATCAAGGTCGCGATGCTCTCGGTCGATCGGCAGCTCGCGACGGCCGGATTGCGGTCGCGGATGCTGCTCCAGGTGCACGACGAACTTCTGTTCGAGGTGGCCCCGGGCGAGCTAGAGGCGGTGCGACGGCTGGTCGCAGCCGCGATGGGCGGTGCCGCGGACTTGAGCGTGCCGCTCGAGGTGTCGATGGGATCGGGCCTGAGCTGGGCCGAGGCCGCCCACTAGACGGCCTCCGCGTGCCCCCTGGATTGACCGGTAGGCCGGCCTCTCATATGCTGGACGCTGCACTGTGTTCGGGTGCAGGTCCGCCTATGGTCAGGCAGCCCGCGGGGCAGTCTTACTGCAGGTCGCGGTCGGCCATGCTGGCCAGGCATGTCTCGCAAACCATGGCTTTCCTCGTCGGACTCTCACCTTGCACGGTAGCAGCCCTGCAATTCCATCCATGTCCGTATCCGGAGTCCACCTACACATGACGAGCAGCACAGAGGCCACCCCGACCCCCAAGGTAGCGGTCAACGACATCGGTTCCGAGGAGGCCTTCCTCGCCGCGATCGACGAGACCATCAAGTACTTCAACGACGGCGACATTGTTGAGGGGACTGTCGTCAAGGTCGATCGAGATGAGGTTCTGCTCGACATCGGCTACAAGACCGAGGGCGTCATCCCGTCCAGGGAACTGTCGATCAAGCATGATGTCGACCCGCATGACGTGGTCAAGACGGGTGAGCACATCGAGGCCCTGGTCCTGCAGAAGGAGGACAAGGAAGGCCGCCTGATCCTCTCGAAGAAGCGGGCCCAGTACGAGCGGGCCTGGGGCACGATCGAGAAGGTCAAGGAGGAGGACGGGGTTGTCACCGGCACCGTCATCGAGGTCGTCAAGGGCGGCTTGATCCTGGACATCGGGTTGCGCGGCTTCCTGCCCGCCTCGCTGGTCGAGATGCGCCGGGTCCGCGACCTGCAGCCGTACGTCGGCAAGGAGATCGAGGCCAAGATCATCGAGCTGGACCGTAACCGTAACAACGTGGTCCTGTCCCGCCGCGCCTGGCTGGAGCAGACTCAGTCCGAGGTCCGCCAGAACTTCCTGAACACGCTCCAGAAGGGCCAGATCCGCAAGGGCGTCGTGTCGTCGATCGTGAACTTCGGTGCGTTCGTCGACCTGGGCGGCGTGGACGGCCTTGTGCACGTCTCCGAGCTGTCCTGGAAGCACATCGATCACCCCGGCGAGGTCGTGGAGGTCGGCCAGGAAGTCACGGTCGAGGTGCTGGACGTCGACATGGACCGCGAGCGCGTGTCGCTGTCGCTGAAGTCGACGCAGGAAGACCCCTGGCAGCAGTTCGCCAGGACCCACCAGATCGGCCAGGTCGTGCCCGGCCGGGTCACCAAGCTGGTGCCGTTCGGAGCGTTCGTGCGGGTCGAGGAGGGCATCGAGGGCCTGGTGCACATCTCGGAGCTGGCCGACCGGCACGTGGAAATCCCCGAGCAGGTCGTCCAGGTGGGTGACGAGATCTTCGTCAAGATCATCGACATTGACCTTGACCGGCGCCGGATCAGCCTTTCCCTGAAGCAGGCGAACGAGGGCCAGTCAGGCGAGATCTCGGGCGAGGAGTTCGACCCGACCCTGTACGGCATGCCGGCCGCTTACGACGAGCAAGGCAACTACCTGTACCCGGAGGGCTTCGACCCCGAGTCCGGCGAGTGGCTTGAGGGCTTCGATGCTCAGCGGGAGGAGTGGGAGCGGCAGTACGCCGAGGCGCGGGCCCGGTACGAGGCTCACCAGCAGCAGGTCGCCGATGCGCGCAGCAAGGCCGACGCGGCCGGTGGCGACGAGAGCGGCGATGACGAAGCGCGCGAGCACCACAGCTCCTCAAGCGGCGAGGCGGATCGCGGGGGGACGCTGGCGTCCGACGAGGCGCTCGCGGCGCTGCGGGACAAGCTGTCGGGTGGCCAGAACTGACGGCCGCGGCAGGTCCGGCTAGCTTTGGTGGCGGGCGGCCCGTGCAGGACACGGGCCGCCCGCCATCGTCGTCTTGGGCAGCCGCGCCACCATGCTGAGAGTCGGGCTAACCGGCGGGATCGGCGTCGGCAAGAGCGAGGTATCCAGGCGCCTGGCGGCCCAGGGCGCCATCGTCATCGACGCCGACCTGATCGCCAGGGAAGTCGTCGCGCCCGGCACGGATGGGCTGGCCGAGGTGGCGGCCGCGTTCGGGCCGGGCATACTGGCCGTCGATGGCAGCCTGGACCGGGTGAAGCTCGGCGAGGTGGTGTTCGCCGACCCGGACCAGCTGGCGAGGCTGAACGCGATCGTGCACCCGTTGGTGGGCAAGCGCATGCGCGAGCTAGAGGACTGCGCGGGCCCGGCCGCGATCGTCGTCCATGACGTGCCGCTGATCGCCGAGAATAACCTCGCCGATGCCTACGACCTGGTCGTGGTCGTCGACGTACCGCCGCGCATTCAGCTGGACCGGCTGGTGAGGCTGCGCGGGATGAGCCGGGAGCAGGCCCGCGCGCGGATTGCCGCTCAGGTCAGCCGGGAGCAGCGGCTGGCGATCGCCGGCATGGTGGTCGACAACTCGGGATCTCTCGCCGAGCTCGACCGGCAGGTTGGCGACCTGTGGGCCGAGCTGCGGAGGCGCGCGGCGCTGGCGGCGAGCTAGCCGGCCAGGCGGGGAACTAGGTGCCGACCGCGCCGATGCCTGGCCGACGCTCCGCGTCGCGTCACTGCCGCCGATGCGGGTGCGGGCCCGGCGCCCAGGAGCGCTGGCCCTACAGGCGGGCGAGTGCCTCCTGCAGCGGGCCCAAGCCCAGCGGCCCGAGCGCCAGCGCCTGGCTGTGGAACTCCTTCAGATCGAAGCTGGCACCCTTGCGACGACGGGTGTCTTCCCTGGCTTGCAGCCAGATCCGCTCGCCGAGCTTGTACGAGGGGGCCTGGCCGGGCCAGCCGAGGTACCGGTCCAGCTCGAACCTCAGGCTGGCGTCCGGTTCATGTGAGTGCGAGCGCAGGAAGTCCCATGCCAGCTCGGCGTTCCAGGTCTCGCCGTCATGCCAGCCGGTGCCCGGCGGCACAGGCAGCTCCAGGTGCACGCCAAGGTCGATGACAACCCGCGCGGCCCGCAGCATTTGCAGGTCCAGCATGCCCAGCCGGTTCCCTGGGTCCTCCAGGTAGCCCAGCTCCTCCATGAGCCGCTCGGCATAGAGCGCCCAGCCCTCGCCGTGGCCGGAAACGAAGCACAGCATGCGCTGCCAGCGGTTGAGCCGGTCCTTGCGGAAGATCACTTCTGCTATCTGCAGATGATGACCTGGCACTCCTTCGTGATGAATCGTGGAAATCTCTCGCCAGGCGGAGAACTCCTCGATACCGTCCGGCACTGACCACCACATCCGGCCAGGCCTGGACCAGTCCTCGCTCGGGCCGGTGTAGTAGATGCCGCCGTCGTTGGTCGGTGCGATCATGCACTCGATCCGGCGGGCAGGCTCGGCGATGTCGAAGTGCTTGCCGTGGAGCTCGGCGATCGCGGCGTCGGAGTAGTCCTGCATCCAGGACCGCAGGCTGTCCCGGCCGGTGATCCGCCGCAGCGGGTCAGCATCGAGCACGGCCACCGCCTCCTCCACCGTGCCGCCCGGCACGATCTGGCCGGCGACCCGTTCCATTTCCGCTTCGAGCCGGTGTAGCTCCGTCCAGCCCCAGGCATATGCCTCGTCCAGGTCGATGGCGGCGCCGAGGAAGCTCCGCGAGGCCCGCACGTACCGTTCGCGCCCGACGGCGTCGCGCTCAGGCGCCAACGGCAGCAGTTCGGTCAGCAGGAAGCTGCCGAACTCGCTAGTTGCCGCGCTGGCGACTTGAGCGGCCTTGTCCAGTTGTGCGCGCAGCGTCCCGCTGGCGTGCGTGCGCTCGACCAGCCCTGCGTAGAAACCGCCCTCTGGCGCCGACCAGCTGGCGCATTGCTTGGCGCAAGCCTCGATCTGGCGGCGGGCGGCTACCCGGCCTTGCGCGGCGCCGGCGGCGTATGTCCGGCGCAGGCCGGCATATGCCTCAGGCACTGCGGCCATCCGCGCCGCAAGGTCACGCTGCGCATCCTCGCCATCAACTGGCATCAGGTCGAAAACCATGCGAACCAGCTGCACCCAGCTGGCGATCACGTTGATGTCGGTGGTCGTGTCGCCAGCGTCGTAGAGCTCCACGGCCAGCCCGAGTCGCTCCAGCATCGCGTCCTTGGCGACCAGCTCTGGCTCGCTGGCTGCAGCCACCTCGCCGACGGCGGCAATCGTGCGCCGGTCGAGCTCGGCGCGCGCCTCGAAACCGGCCGGACTCAGGTCTGGCATCTGATCGTCGTAGCCGCTAATGCCCGCCAGCGTGGCCAGGACCGGGTCGAGGCGCGCCGCCTTCGGCACGTACTCCTCGGCGATCTCGTCGGTGTGATTCATGCAGATATAATTATCTTTGT
>JASHOL010000345.1 GCA_030041135.1 Streptosporangiaceae bacterium
ACGGACGTCGGACGTCGTGGTATCCGTCAGGTCGGTAAGCACGTCGTGACCTCCTACAGCCGTCGCCAGGCCCGGCCGTCCCTGGCCAGCAGCTCGTGCGCGCTCGCCGGGCCGCTGGTGCCCGCCGGGTACTGCTCGGGCTTGTCGTGACTGGCCCAGTAGTCCTCGATCGGGTCGAGTATCTTCCAGGACAGCTCGACTTCTTCCTGGCGCGGGAACAGCGGCGGGTCACCGATCAGCACGTCAAGCAGCAGCCGCTCGTACGCCTCGGGACTGGACTCGGTGAACGACTCGCCGTAGGCGAAGTCCATGTTCACGTCCCGCACCTCCATCGCCGATCCTGGCACCTTGGACCCGAACCTGACGGTGATGCCCTCGTCCGGCTGGATCCTGATGACCACGGCGTTCTGGCCGAGCTCCGCGGTGTCGGTCTTGGCGAACGGCAGGTGCGGCGCGCGCTGGAACATCACCGCGATCTCGGTCATGCGGGTCGGCAGCCGCTTGCCCGTACGGAGGTAGAACGGCACGCCGGCCCAGCGCCGGTTGTCGATGGTCAGCCGCAGGGCGGCGTATGTCTCGGTCACCGAGTCGGCCGGGATGCCGTCTTCCTGCAGGAAGCCGCGCACCTCGATGCCACCCTGCCAGCCGGCGCCGTACTGGCCGCGCGCGGTGCCGACCGCGGGGTCGTCGGGGATCTGAACGGCGGCCAGCACCTTCTCCTTCTCCGCTCGCAGCGACTCGGCCGCGAACGACAGCGGTTCCTCCATCGCGGTCAGGGCCAGCAGCTGGAGCAAGTGGTTCTGGATGACGTCCCTGGCCGCGCCGATGCCGTCGTAGTAGCCCGCCCGCCCGCCGATGCCGATGTCCTCGGCCATCGTGATCTGGACGTGGTCGACGTACCGCCGGTTCCAGATCGGCTCGAACAGCGTGTTGGCGAACCGCACCGCCAGCAGGTTCTGGACCGTCTCCTTGCCCAGGTAGTGGTCAATGCGGAACACGGCCTGGGGCGGGAAGACCGCGTCGAGCATCGCGTTGAGTTCCCGCGCGCTCGCCAGGTCGTGCCCGAACGGCTTCTCGATCACGACCCGGCGCCATGGCTGATGGCCGCCGTCGGACTCCGGCGGGGTGGACAGGCCGGCCCGCTTGAGCTGCTTGAGGATGATGGGAAAGGCGTTAGGCGGAACGGAGAGGTAGAAGGCGTAATTGCCGCCCGTCCCGCGCTCGGCGTCCAGCTGCTTCAAGGTCGCAGCCAGGTTGTCGAACGCGTCGTCGTCGCCAAACTCGCCCGGCACGAACCGGATGCCCTCGACCAGCTGATTCCACACCTCCTCTCGGAACGGGGTCCGGGCATGGGTCTTGACCGCGTCGTGGGTAATCCGGGCAAAGTCGTCGTCCGCCCACTGCCTGCGGGCAAAGCCGACCAGCGAGAAACCGGGCGGCAGCAGACCGCGGTTGGCCAGGTCATAGATCGCTGGCAGCAGCTTCTTAGTGGCCAGGTCTCCGGTGACCCCGAACAGCACGAGGACGCACGGGCCGGCCAGGCGCGGAATCCGCCGGTCCCGCGGGTCGCGCAGCGGATTGTGCATCATGCCTTGTGTCCGCCCGCGGCCGCCTTTGCCATCTCGGTCTTGATGGTGTCCAGGAGCTCGTTCCAGGAGACGGCGAACTTGTCGACACCCTGATCCTCAAGCACCTTGACAACGTCGTCGTAGGAGATGCCCAGGGCCTCCATCTGGTCGAACACCTTGCGGGACTTGTCATACGTGCCGGCGATCGCGTTGCCGTGCAGCACGCCGTGCGCCTGGGTCGCGTGCATGGTCGCTTCCGGCATCGTGTTGACCGTGTCCGGCGCGGCGAGCTCGGTCACGTACATGGTGTCGGCGAAGGACGGGTCCTTGACGCTGGTCGATGCCCACAGTGGCCGCTGTACCTTGGCTCCCCGCGCGTGCAGCGCCGCCCAGCGCGGTGAGCTGTCGCCGAACTTCTGCTCGAACAGCTCGTAGGCGAGCCGGGCGTTGGCCAGCGCCGCCTTGCCCCGCAGCTCGTGTGCCTCTGCGGTGCCGATCTTGTCGAGCCGCTCGTCCACCTCGGTGTCGACCCGGCTGACGAAGAACGATGCCACGGACGCGATCGCCCCGATGTCGCGCCCTGATGCCTTCTCGAGGCCGGACATGTACGCGTCGATGACCTCGCTGTAGCGCTGCAGCGAGAAGATCAGCGTGACGTTGATGCTGATGCCCTCGGACAGGCATTGCGCGATGGCCGGCAGTCCCTCCCTGGTGGCAGGGATCTTGATGAGCAGGTTCGGCCGGTCCACCATCCACCACAGCGCGCGGGCCTCGGCGATGGTCTTGTCGGTCTCCCTGGCCAGCCGCGGGTCTACCTCAAGCGACACCCGGCCGTTGAGGCCGCCGCTCTTGTCGTACTCAGGCCGCAGCACGTCGCAGGCCCAGCGGATGTCATAGGTCGTGATGGCCCTGGCCGCCTCATCCACGCTCACGCCGCGGATGCCCAGGTCGGCGACCTGCTCATCGTAGGCCGACCCGGAGGACAGGGCCTTGGCGAAGATGGTCGGGTTGGAGGTCACGCCGCTGACGTGCATGTCCCTGACCAGGCCTGCGAGGTTGCCGGTAGTCAGCCGTTCCCTGCTGATGTCATCGAGCCAGATGGCCACGCCCATGTCGGCTAGCTGGCCCAGCGTGTCTTCGGAAGTCATGACGATCGCTCCTCGCGTTAGCTCGCGGACTGGACGCTCGCCAGGCTGTCCCGCGCGGCGGCGGCGACTCGCTCGGCGGTTATCCCGAATTCGTCGTACAGCACCTTGTAATCAGCCGAAGCGCCGAAGTGTTCCAGGCTGACGATCCCGCCCGCGTCGCCGACGAAGGCGTGCCAGCCGAGCCCGATGCCTGCCTCCACGCTCACCCGGGCGCGGACCGCGGCCGGCAGTACCTGCTCCCGGTACGCGTCGTCCTGCTCGGCGAACCACTCGACGCAGGGCATCGAGACCACCCTGGTCGGGATGTCCTCGGCCTGCAACTGATCGCGCGCCGCCAGCGCGAGCTGTACCTCGCTGCCGGTGGCGATGAGAATGACCTGCGCGGATCCGCCCGCGGCCTCGGCCAGCACGTAGCCGCCACGCGCGGTGCCCTCCGCGCTGCCAAGCCCGCTGTCGGCCGACCGGTCGAGGACGGGGATATTCTGCCTGGTCAGGCACAGCGCGGCCGGCTGGTGGAGGCGCTGGAGTATCGTTCGCCAGGCAACCGTCGTCTCGTTGGCGTCGCCGGGGCGCACCACGTCGAGGCCGGGGATCGCGCGCAGCGCCCACAGGTGCTCGACCGGCTGGTGGGTCGGGCCGTCTTCGCCGAGTCCGATCGAGTCGTGGGTCCAGACGTAGGTCACCGGCTGCCGCATCAGCGCCGCGAGCCGTACGGACCCGCGCATGTAGTCGCTGAAGACCAGGAACGTCCCCCCGTACGGACGCGTGAGCCCGTGCAGCGCGATGCCGTTGAGGATGCCGCCCATGCCGTGCTCGCGGATGCCGAAGTGCAGCGTGCGACCGTAGGGGTTGCCGGGATACATGTGCGTCTGGTGGATCTCGGGGATGAACGACGGCTCGCCGTCCATCGTCGTGTCATTGCTGCCCGCCAGGTCGGCCGAGCCGCCCCACAGCTCCGGCAGCACCGGCGCGAGCGCGTTGAGTACCGTCCCTGACGCCTTTCTGGTCGCTATTCCCTTGGCGTCCGGGGGGAACGAGGGGAACACCTCCGTCCAGCCGTCCGGCAGCTCGCGGCCGACTAGGCGATCAAGCAGCGCGCGGTGCTCAGGCTGGGCGGCCGACCAGGCGCCGAACACTTCGTCCCAGGCCGCGTGCGCCTGCTTGCCGCGCTCGGCCACCTTCCGGGCATGGGCCACCGCGTCCTCCTCGGCCGGGAACGAGACGGCCGGGTCGAAGCCCAGGATCTGCTTGGTCTTGGCGACCTCGTCGGCGCCGAGCGCCGAGCCGTGGGCCGCGCCGGTGTTCTGCTTGTCCGGGGCCGGCCAGCCGATGATCGTCCGGAGCGCGATCAGCGAGGGCTGCGTGGTGTTAGCCCTGGCGGTGAGGAGCGCCTCGTACAGCGCCCGCACGTCCTCGTGGTAACCCTCCGCTTGGACCCAGCTGAGGCGCTGTACGTGCCAGCCGTAGGCCTCATACCGCGCCGCGACGTCTTCCGACTTGGCGATGTTGGTGTCGTCCTCGATGGAGATCCGGTTGTCGTCGTAGAGCACCACCAGGTTGCCGAGTTGCTGGTGCGCGGCGATCGAGCTTACTTCGTGGCTGATGCCCTCCTCGATGTCGCCGTCGGACATGAACGCGTAGATGTGATGGTCGAACGGGCTCTCGCCTGCGGACGTGTCAGGGTCGAGCAGGCCTCGTTCCCTGCGTGCTGCCATTGCCATGCCGACAGCGTTCGCAATGCCCTGCCCGAGCGGGCCCGTGGTTGTCTCCACCCCGGTCGTGAGCAGATGCTCGGGATGACCGGGAGTAATGCTGCCCCAGGTGCGATATGCGCGGATGTCGTCCAGCGTCATGCCGTATCCCGACAGGTACAGCTGGATATACAGGGTCAGGCTCGAGTGACCGCAGGACAGCACGAACCGGTCCCGGCCAAGCCAGCCAGGATCGGCTGGATCGTGCCGCATGAGCCGCTGGAACAGCAGGTAGGCAGCCGGGGCGAGGCTCATCGCCGTGCCCGGGTGGCCCGATCCCGCCTGCTGGACTGCGTCCATCGCCAGCACGCGAATGAGGTCTACCGCACGGGCGTCTGTGTCCGACCAGTCAAGCGCTGCCACCGCGTCGCCGCTCACCGTTGTCCCTTCCGCAGACGCCGTTACGGCACGACCCTATCCCCGGCGCGCCTCGTCCAACCTTGCCGCATGCGGGTTAACAAACGGGGAAGCTAACGCCGGCGTGGTGCTAACGAGCGCCGCGCTTGAAACGTCACCGAGGCGGCGCTACCGGCCGGAGGAAATCCAGTATGGCGGCGTTGACCACGTCTGGGTGGCTCATGTTCGATGCGTGCGTCCCGCCGTCAACCCTCACCAGCGTGACCGGGCCTGCCAGTCCTGAGCAGAGGGTCTCCGCGTGTCCCATCGGGATCGCCGCGTCAGCGGTGCCGTGCACGACCAGCGCGGGGCAGCTGATCTCGCCCAGCCGGCCGGTGATGTCGTCGCGGTCCAGCAGGCAGCGGAATGCGAGCCGCAGCCCATCGACGTCCCAGGCGGCCCACTTGGCGAACCACGGCGCGTAGTCCACGGGCCCGTCCGGCGGGCCGAGGATGATGCTGGCCACGACGTCTTGCACCGGAGCCGGGCCCTGCTCCATCCAGATCTGTTCCATCTGCTCGTACGCCGGCACGACCTCGGCGTCCTCCAGCCCGGCCTGGGTGTCGATGAGGATCAGCGCGCGAACCCGGTCAGGAGCCAGCAGCGCGGCGCGCAGGCTGAGGAAACCGCCCTGGGACATGCCGCCTAGCACCGCTTGCTCGATGCCCAGGTGATCGAGCAGCCCGAGCACGTCCGCGGCCGAGTCCCAGTAGGTGAACGGACCGGCCGCCCTGGTGCCGCCGAAGCCCCGCCCATCCCAGGCGATGACCCGGTACTCCGGCGTCAGCGCGGCCACCTGCGGGTCGAACATCGAGTGGTCCATCAGGTAGCCGTGGCTGAGCACGACAGCGGGGCCGTCGCCGCCACTGTCGTTGTAGGCCAGGGTGATGCCGTTTACCGATGCGCTCGCCATGGCTGACAAAGCTACCGTGGCCCCGACATATCGAGATAGAGCTAGCGGGCAGTAAGCCCGCCGCACCACTCGTATCCGCTACAGGCGCTCGCGGAACCAGTCCAGGATCAGCTGGGCCCTGGCGACGCGGTGCGCGGGCGCCCCGCCTCGGCTCAGTTCGTGATTCTCGCCGGGGAAGCGGACCAGGACCGGCTCGCGGCCGAGCAGGCGCAGGGCCACGAATAGTTCCTCGGCCTGGTTGATCGGGCAGCGCAGGTCGTCCTCGGAGTGAATGATCAGCACCGGGGTGGTCATGTCGCGCACATAGGTCACCGGCGAGTGCCTGACGTACGGCGCGAGATCGGTCAGGTAGTCCCGGCCCACCCACGACTTGAAGAAGCCCGCGATATCGGAGTTGTGCTCCATCGTGAGCAGGTTGTTGCAGGCACGCTCGGAGCAGGCGGCCTTGAACCGGTCGGTGTGACCGATCACCCAGGAGGTCATGAAGCCGCCGTAAGACCCGCCCAGGATGCCAAGGCGGTCCCGGTCGACCCAGTCGAACTGCTCGCAGGCCGTGTCGACGCAGGCCATCACGTCTTCGTAGTCGACGGTGCCCCACCCGCGGCCCGGATCGACCTCGGCTTCAGGGAACCGGATCGCCCTGCCCCACTGCTCGCTGTAGCCCGAACTGCCGCGCGGGTTGCAGTACAGCACCCCGAAGCCAGCCGATGCCTGCAGCTGGAACTCGTCGAAGAACCGGTTGCCGTACTGGGTGAACGGCCCGCCGTGCACGTTCAGCAGAGTCGGATACCTGATGCCCGGCTCGGCGCCGAGCGGGGCGATCGCCCAGCACTCCACCTGTGAGCCGTCAGCCGACGTGGCAACGAAGCGCTGCGGTGCGCCGACACTCAGGCTGTCCGCGAACGGCTGGGTCAGGCTGGTCAGCGTGCGCTCAGCCCCGGCCTCGGACGCCGATGTCAGCGGCATCGCGACAAGTTCCCCCTGGCGGGTCGCGGTCGCAGCCACGAAGGCCAGCGTTCCGCCCGCCCAGTGCCAGTCCGAAATCCAGCGGTTGCCGCCGGCGATGATCTGCGGAGCCTGGGTCCCGTCGGCCGGTACCCGGTACAGATGCACGTTGCCGCCATCCTCGGCGACGAAGACCAGCTGGTCGCCCACCCAGGTCGGACCGATCCCGCCGCCGAGCGAGGCGCAGTTGCGGTCCAGGCTCAGCGTCAGCACCTGCCGGTTGCCGGTGGCCAGGTCGAGCACCCCGACCTGCCGGTGCCGCGGAGTCTCCATCGGCGTGGGGCTGAAGTAGTAGGCGAGGCGCGCGCCGTCCGCGGACCAGGTCGGGTGCGAATAACCCGCGTCGGTCTGGGTGAGCCGTTCAGGCTCCGACCGGCCATCGGCGCCTACTGTCCAGAGGTCGACCGCCCCGTCCAGGTCCCAGTTGTCGTGTCGCGCGGCCGCGAAGGCGATCCGGCTCCCGTCAGGCGACCAGGCCAGCCCGTCGGCCTGGTATGGACCTGGCGTGAGCGACTTCGGCGGTGCCGAACCGTCGGCCGGGACGACAAAGATCCTCGTCGGGCGGTCAGTCGTCCAGCCCGCCCCGTTCAGCCGATACCGCAGGTGGGTGATCCGGCGCGGCGGCATGTCCTTGGCCTCGCGCTTCTCGCCCTGCTTGCCGTACTGCTCGGCGTCTGCGTCACGCACCGCGAAGGCGAGCCTGCTGCCGTCAGGCGACCAGGCCAGCTCGCTGACCAGCCCGTCGAGCGAGCACACCACGACGCGCTCGCCGCCCGTGGCGACCGGCAGAATGCAGATCTCGGACCGGCCCTCGCCCGGCGGCGCCGAGACGAAGGCGAGCCGACGCCCGTCGGGCGCCCAGCGCGGCAGGAACTCGGCCCCTTGGCCCGTGAACGGGTACGGCTGGCCGTCGCCCGCGCCGGTGCCGACCATCCAGATCTGGCGGCGGTAGGTGTTCGTCTTCCGGTCCGGATCGGTGACCGTGAAGGCGACTGCGGCTCCAGTCGGCGACACCTGCGGCTCTGTGATCTGGCGCAGCCGCCAGATGTCGTCTGGGGTCATCGGGGCAGGTCCAGTCGTCGTCTCGGTCACTTCTCACCTTCCGGTTCGTTAGCGCGGCTTAATATTCTATCGGTCATATGTCATCACAAACACCTGCGCCGGGCGGGAGCGGGGCAGCCGCGAGCACCTGGCCGGGCACCGGCAAACGGCGCGCCAGGGCGGGAGCGAGGTGCCCGCTCGGTTGATCGATGTCAAGTAGGTACTGCGGATCAGCGGCTGGAGCAGTACCTATTTTCCATTCATGGAGCGAGGACCGGTCTCAAACGCCGTAAAAGGTATAAAGCAGTCGCACGGAAGCGCGGCGGCTGGAGAGGCGGGCGGGAACGCGGCGGCCGGAGAGGAGAGGACGCGCGGGTGATCAAGGCGGGGGGCTGGCGGGAGCCGGCGCGGGGAATCAGCCGGTGGCGGGAGTCGGCTCGGCGGCAAGGGCGACGGCGGGGGCCGGGTCGGTGACGTGGCCGCGGTCGCGCAGCGTGTAGGGCACAAGCAGCGCGGCGATCCAGATCGCGACCGCGCCCGCTACGTGCACCCAGACGAGCCCGGCCGGCAGTCCCGTGAAGTACTGGGTGTAGCCGATGACGCCCTGAAGGCCGATGAGGCCGAGCAGCAGCCAGCTAAGCCGGACGGCACGCCGCGGCGCCGAGGTGAGCCGCAGCCCGAGCAGCAACGCCGCCATCAGGCCGGCCAGCAGCCATCCGATATCGGCGTGCAACTGGGTCACGCCAACGAGCGGCAGGTGATAGCGGGCCACGTTCGCGGCTCCGGCCAGGGGACCAGTGCCGGTCACGACGGTTCCGGCCGCCATCATGACCGCGACGCAGCCGACGACCCCGACGGCACTCAGCCGGACGAGGTGCGGGACCAGCGGCCGGCCGGGCGCCGCACCCTCCTGGCAGCGCACGTAGAGCGCGACTGTCGCCGCGACCAGTGCCACCGAGGCGAGGAAGTGAACCGAGACCAAGGCCGGGTTCAGCTTGGTCAGCACGACCAGGCCACCGATGATGGCCTGCAGGACGATGGCGCCCGGCTGGGCCGCCGCCAGCCAGGTCAGGTCACGCCGGCGCTGGCCGCCGACCCGGAACCGCCAGGCCGCGATAAAGACGCCGACCGCGACCACGAAAATCGCGACGGTGACCATCCGGTTGCTGAACTCGACCCACCGGTGTATGAGCGGGTCGCCGGTGGCCCCGCTCGCCGCGATGTTGCTCGCGGTGCAGGTCGGCCAGTCCGGGCAGCCGAGGCCGGACTGGCTGAGCCGGACGCCTTCCCCGGTCAAGATGATCAGGGCGGAGGTGATCACTCCGGCCAGCGCCCACCGGCGCATGGCCGTGGTGGAGGGCGCCAGGAGCGCGTCGCGACAGGCCCGGGCGAACGACGCCAGGGCTGCCAGGCTGGTGGCCGGGCGGTCCGGCGTGGCGGTGGCTGACACGGACTCCATGTTAAAAGGCGCTACCGGCTCGCCGTAACCGCCTACTGCGGGCCAAGAGGCAGACCGGGAGCCAGGCCGGGAGACGAGTCGCTTGGCTGCCGCTGCAACCGGGAGGCGCCCGCGCAGGCAATGACCACCAGCGCGATCGCGAGCCACTGCCGCGGCCCCAGCGCCTCGCCCAGCAGCACGACCCCGACCAGCGCGGCGACGGCGGGTTCCAGGCTCATCCAGATGCCGAACGTCGCGGTGGGCACCCGGCGCAGCGCCTCCAGCTCAAGCCGGTACGGGATGACCGAGGACAGCAGCCCGATCGCGAGCCCGGCGAAGAGAACTGACGGGCGCAGCAGTGCTCCGCCCGCCTCCGCTATCGCAGGGCCGGTGACCACGACCGCGCCCACGATCATCGCGATCGTCAGCCCCGAGGCACCAGGGAACCGTCGTCCGGTCGCCCTCGACAGCAGAATGTAAAGAGCCCAGCAGGTGGCCGCGAGCAGGCCGAACGCGATCCCGGTCGCCTGGGCCGACAGGCCGGCCACACCCCGGGAGCTGGCCGCGGTGCTGGCCAGGCTGGTCCCGCCGCGGGTGAGCAGCAGGACACCGCCGGCCGCGAGGATGACCCACAGAATGTCGAGCAGCCGCCTGGATGACGCGACCGCGACCGCCAGCGGGCCGAGGAACTCGATCGTGACCGCCACGCCGAGCGGGATCCGGGCGAACGACTGGTAGATCGAGTAGTTCATCGCGCCGAGCACGACGCCGAACGCCAGCGCCACGGCCAGGTCGCGCCGGGTCCGGCCGCGGAGCACCTCAGCCACGGTCCGGCCGCCGATCGCCGCCAGGACCAGCGCTGCCCACCAAAGGCGCAGGCCGGTCATGCCGGCCGGGCCGACCTGGCTGAACAGCCGCCCGGCCAGACCCGCGCCCACTTGCAGGGAGATGATGCCGGTGAATACCACCAGCGATGCAGGCGCAGCCGTCAGCGGCGAACGCTCGCGAACCGTCCTGGCGGTACGGCCACGAACCGTCACTCCCAGCGGAAAGTCCTGGCCGCCAGCGTGATCCCCGCCACCGCCCATACGCAGAGCACCAGCAAGTCGGCCGCGGGCAGTCCGCTGGAGTGCTCGAGCAGCGAGCGCAGCCCGTCCGACAGGGCGTCCGCGGGTAGCAGCTTGAGCACCGGCCGGGCCCCGGCCGGGAACTTGGTCAGCGGGAACAGGATTCCGCCAAGCCCCAGCATGATCAGGTAGAGCAGGTTCGCGCCGGCGAGCGTTCCCTCCGCCCGCATCGTGCCCGCCATCAGCATCGCCAGCCCGGTGAAGGCGGCAGTACCGGCCAGCAGGAGGACCGGCACCCAGATAACGGCTGGGCCGGCCGCGTGCGGCGACCAGCCGAGTAGCGCACCGACGACCAGGACGAGTGCGGCTTGCGCAAGCTCCACCGTCAGCACCGTTATGGCCTTGGCCGCGATCAGGCCCCGGCGCGACAGGGGGGATGCACCGAGCCGCTTCAGTACGCCGTAACGGCGCTCGAATCCGGTCCCGATCGCCAGGCTCGTGAACGCGGTGGACAGCACGGCCAGCGCGAGAATGCCGGGCACGACGAAGTCGATCCGCGTGCCCGAGCCCACGCTGACGAGCGCCTCGTGCCCGAACGCGACCAGCAGCAGCACCGGGATGATCAGCGTCAGGATCAGCTGCTCGCCGTTGCGGACGAGCGTGCGGAGTTCGAGTGACGCCTGGGCGGCGACCATCTTGCGCAGCGGCGCGGCGCCCGGTGCGGGGCCAGGCCAGGCCGGGCTCAGCTCGGTCATGTGATCGCCGCCATTAGTCCCGTAGTTCCCGCCCGGTCAGCTCGAGGAAGACGTCCTCGAGGGTACGGCTTTCGATCTGGAGCTTCGCGGCCAGCACGCCGCGCTCGGCGCACCAGGCGGTGACGGCAGCAATCAGCTGCGGCTCGATGCCCTCAGGACGCTCGACCAGGTAGTGCCCGGCTGGCGACTCCTTAGCCGCGGATCCGGCGGGCAGCGCGGCCAGCAGCCCGTCGGTGTCCAGGCCTGGCTCGGCCCGGAACCTGAGCTGCCCGGCGGTTCCGGTCAGCGAGGCGGGCGTGCCGTCCGCCACCAGCCGGCCATGGTCCACGATCGCGACGTGGTCGGCGAGCCTCTCGGCCTCCTCCATGTAGTGCGTGGCGAGTATCACGGCCGTGCCGGCCGCCCGCAGGCCTTCGATCAGCTCCCAGGTCGCGTGCCTGGCCTGCGGGTCGAGCCCGGCCGTCGGCTCGTCGAGGAACACCAGCTCAGGCCGGCCGACGATGGCCGCGGCCAGGGCGAGTCGCTGCTGCTGGCCGCCGGACAGCTGCCGGTAGGGCGTCCGGGCCGACCCTGTCAGCCCGAGGGTGTCCAGCAGCCGCGCCGGGTCAAGCGGCCTGGCATAAAAGCTCGCCATGACCCGCAGGTACTCGGCGGCCCGCACCGTCGTCGGCACGCCGCCGGACTGCAGCATTACCCCCACCCGCGGGCGCAGCGTGCGGGCGTCGGCGATGGGGTCGAGGCCGAGAACCCGCACGGAGCCGCCGTCAGGCTTCCTGTACCCCTCGCAGGTCTCGATCGTGGTGGTTTTCCCGGCCCCGTTCGGGCCCAGGATCGCGGTCACCTGAGACCGCTCGGCCCGAAGCGACAGGCCGGCTACCGCCGTGGCGTTCCGGTAGCTCTTGACCAGGCCGTCGATCTCAACGGCCGGCGGGGTGTTCACGGACGCGAGTCTATGGCTCGGGCCGCACGAACCGGGCGAGTGCCTGCGACTGGGCGAGCCGGCTTGGCTCGTGCACGTACATCATGTGACCCGCCTCGTAGTAGCTGTAGTCGACGTTGGCGATCAGCTCCTTCGGTATGGCCAGGTGCGCGAACGAGTGCTCGGCGGCGAAGTAGGGCGTGGCCAGGTCGTAGTAGCCGCAGTCCACGTGCACCCGCATGTGCGGGTTCGTGCGCATCGCCTCGGCCAGCTTGTCCTGGACGAACACGTACTGGTTCTCGAACTCCTTGTACGACCACGGCCGCACCCGGTCGGTGAGGACCTCATACGGCAGGTCACTGGAATACCCGAGCTCGCCCCGGACGTAGTGGTTAAGCGCCGCGGCGTATGGGCCCATGATCGCGTCGATGGACGGGTCGTTGGACCACATCTCGCGTCCGTAGTCGGTGTCCCAGCCGGTGAACCGGCCGTCGATGCGGCCCACTACCTGCCGCCGGTCCCGCAGCAGTTCGGTAAGGAACCTGATGTGCTCGGGCCGCAGGTTTACCCGGTCCAGGTAGTCGGCGGACAGCCCGGTGATGTCGGCCAGCCTCGCCGCGGCCGCGGCCCGCTCCGCATCGGTCAGGCGCGCTCCGCGCGCGAGGACGCGCGGGTAGTCCTGCTCGGCGTAACTTTGCGCGTCCGCCAGCACCTCGGCCAGCGGCTGGTCGCCGAGCTTGCCGTGATAGTGCGCGACCGCCGCGTAGGTCGGCAGGAAGAGCGGATACACCGCGTCGTTGCCGCCGCTGAAGTCGCCGGTCTCGAAGTCGAGCACGGCCGAGACGAGCATCAGGCCGTTGAGGTACAGCCCGTACCGCTCTTGCAGGTAACGCGCGAGGCCCGCCGCCCTGGTCGTGCCGTAGGACTCGCCGCACAGGTACTTGGGGGACATCCAGCGGTCGTTGCGGCTCGTCCACAGGCGGATCACCTCGCCGACCGACTCGATGTCGCCGCCGTAGCCGTGGAAGTCCTTGGACTTCTCGCCCTTGACCGCGCGCGAGTACCCGGTGGACACCGGGTCGATGAACACCAGGTCGCTGTGGCGCAGCAGAGTCTGCGCGTTGTCGGCGAGGCCGTAGGGCGGCGGCAGCAGATCGCCTGCATCCCCCATGATGACCCGGCGCGGGCCGAGGAGGCCCAGGTGCAGCCAGACGCTCGACGAGCCTGGCCCGCCGTTGAAGGCGAACGTCACCGGGCGGGAGCCAGGCTCGGCGTTGTCGGCCGTATAGGCGACGAGGAACACCTCGGCCTTGGCCTGCTGGCCATCGAATTTGTCGTCTGTGTGCCCCTCGAGGCGCAGCACCATCCGGCCGGCGGTGACGGTGTAGGGCAGCTCGGTGCCGTCGACCGTGATCGAGTGCTGAGTCGTCACGAGGTCATCGGCCGGCTCGGCTTCCTTGGGTTCCGCGGCCTTCGGCTCTGCTGTCTTGGGCTGGTCGGCCGCGCCGTCCGGCTGGGTTGCGGGCTGGTGGTCCTCGGGAGTCTGCGTCATGCCAGCAGACTAGTGTGATTTGTTCCGGTTACCCGACGCGGGATACTCGGCCCGTGGACGTACAGCAATTTACCTGGGACGGCCTGCCGGTCGCGCCGGACGAGCCGCACGGGGCCGCGATCGTGGTGCGCCGGCCCGCTCCCGGCGGCAAGCAGGAGTACCTGGTATTGCACCGGGCTCACCGCGGGCCGGCTTACGACGGTGACTGGGCTTGGACGCCGCCGTCCGGATCCCGGCTGCCGGGCGAGCCGATCCTGCCTTCCGCGATGCGCGAACTGGCCGAGGAGTCCGGGCTCCTGGCCGCGCGGTTACGGCCGGTCGACCTGCGCGGGGCCTGGGCGGTCTTCGCCGTCGACGTGCCGGCCGGGGCCGAGGCTCGCGTCGACGCCGAGCACGACCGGCTCGAATGGGTGAGCCTCACCGAGGCGCTCGCCCGGTGCAGGCCCGACGCGGTCGCGGCCGGCCTGCGCCAGGCGGCGCAGACCGTGCCGGTGCAGCTGGAGTTCCGGCCGGACGCTCGCGCCGGCCAGCACCTCGTGCTCGCCGACGGCCAGGCCTGCGGGCACGCCCGGCATTACCAGGCCGGCGAGGCGATCGGGATCGAGTGTGCCGTTGACGCCGGGCCGCCGGACCGCCTCGGCCTGTTGCGGCAAGTGATCTGGCTGTACGCCCAGGAGGTCGTGCTCACCGCCCACGCCGGCGCACGGCTGATCATCGCCACCCCGGACGTGAGCGACAGTCGGCTGACCTGTGCCCTGGAGCAGGCTTCGTTCCGCCGGATGCGCGAGGATGACGTCGACGGCGCGGCGCCCCGGCTGCTGGCCCTTGACGTCGGCAGGGTCTTCGGGGAACTAGGGGTGCGCCCGGCTAAGCCGTGACCAGCTCTGACGGTTCGGCTATGACATCAACGAGGGCGCCATTCCGCATGACGGTGATCGCCAGGGGCTGCCCTATCGCCTCGGTGAACATGAGCTTCTGCAGGTCCTGTCCCCGCGTCACCTGGGCCCCTCCGGCCGTGATCAGCAGGTCGCCAGGGCGCAGGCCGGCCCGCGCGGCCGGGCTGCCCGGCATGACCTCGGACACCCGCAATCCGCTGCACCGCCCGAACCGATCGCGGTACTTGGCCGGCAGCGGGGTCGGCACGCTGGTGATGCCCAGGTAGGCGCGCCGGACCCGGCCATCGCGCATCAGCGCGCCGATGATCTTGCGCGTGGTCGAGTTGATGGGGACGGCCAGGCCCAGGCCGACGCCCGCTACCGCGGTGTTGATGCCGACGACGCGGGCCCGCGAGTCGGCCAGCGCTCCGCCGGAGTTGCCGGGGTTCAGCGCGGCGTCGGTCTGGATCACGTCCTCGACCAGCCGGGCCAGCGCGCCCGAGCCGGTCGGCAGGGACCGGCCGAGCGCGCTGACCACGCCCGCGGTCACCGAGCCAGTCAGGCCGAGCGGGCTGCCGACGGCCACCACAAGCTGGCCCACCACCAGGTCGTCCGCCTCGCCGAGGACGGCCGGGTCGGGCGTCGCGATGTCGGCCCGCACCACGGCCAGGTCCGACAGCGGGTCGGCGCCGACGACCCGGAACGCCCCGCTCGTGCCGTCGGCGAGCAGCGCGGTACCGTGGTCGGCCCGGCCGACAACGTGGGCGTTGGTCAGCAGGAAGCCGTCGGGCGTGTAGATGACCGCTGAGCCGAGGCCCTCGCCGCGGTAGCGGTCTCCCTGATGCGGCACCCGCAGGCTCGCGACCTTGGGGGTCAGCTCGGCCGCGACCCCGGCAACAATCTGGGAGTACGCGTCGAGCGGTGTGTCTGATGTCATGGCGCTGTTCTCCCTTGGGGATTACAAGATTACAGCTTGTCCCCGAGAAAGTCACTTCGGGTTAGCGCGTCCTTACGCGTTCGCTGGCACCCGGGTGGCCGCGGTTATCAGCCCCTTGAAGAGGCTGAGATCATCGCCGGCCTCCGGGTGCCACTGGACCGCGAGCAGGAACGGCGACCCCTCGTTCCCCGCGTCGGGCTCGCCGGCAGATTCGAGCTCAACCGCCTCGATGACCCCGTCGGCGGCCCTAGCGGTCGCGACCAGGCCGGCGCCGAGCTTGTCCGCGGCCTGGTGATGGTGGGACGGCACCGCCAGGTTGGTCTGGCCAAGCACCCTGGCCAGCTGCGAGCCGGGCGCGACGCTCACCTCGTGGCTGCCGTAGCCGGAGACCACCGGGGAGTGCGCGTCGGTGCCGACCACGTCGGGCAGATGCTGGTGCAGGGTGCCGCCGAGCACGACGTTGAGGACCTGCAGACCGCGGCAGATGGCCAGCAGCGGCAGGCCGCGCCCGAGCGCTCCCGCGCACAGGGCGAACTCCGCCTCGTCCCTGGCCGCGTTGGCCGGATCCGTCTCGGGGTCCCTGACCGCGCCGTACCTGGCCGGGTCAAGGTCACCGCCGCCCGACAGGATCAGGCCGTCGAGCCGGTCAAGGACGTCGCCGATCCCCGGCACCGGCGGCAGCAGAACCGGCAGCCCGCCGGCCCGCGCCACCGCCTCGGCATACCGCCGGGGCAGCAGGTTCACCTGCACGCGTTCCCATCTACCCCAGCTGGCCGGCTGGGCGTAGCAGCTGATACCGATGAGCGGGCTGATGCTGGACACGGCTCCAGGCTACAGAGGAGTCACGTACGCTCCGGAGATTCCGCCGTCGACGATGAACGATGACGCGGTGATGAACGAGGAATCGTCGCTGGCCAGGAACGCAACCGCGGCGGCGATCTCCTCCGGCTCGCCGAACCTGCCCATCGGCACGTGAACCAGCCGCCGCGCGGCGCGCTCGGGGTCGGCGGCGAACAGTTCCTGCAGCATCGGCGTGTTGATCGGGCCAGGGCACAGCGCGTTCACGCGGATGCCGTCGCGGGCGAACTGAACGCCAAGCTCGCGGCTCATCGCCAGCACGCCACCTTTCGACGCGGTGTAGGAGATCTGCGACGTGGCCGCACCCAGGATGGCCACGAACGACGCGGTGTTGATGATCGATCCCCTGCCCGCCGCCCGCATGTGCGGCAGGACGTACTTGCAGCACAGGTAGACCGAGGTCAGGTTGATCTCCTGGACCCGCCGCCACGCGTCGAGCCCGGTGGTCAGGATCGAGTCGTCCTCGGGCGGGGAGATACCGGCGTTGTTGAACGCAACGTCGATCCGGCCGAACCGGTCGGCGACGCCGTCGAAGAGCTCGCGGACCTGGTCCTCGTCGGCGACGTCGGCGGCAACGAACATCCCGTCGACCTCGGCGGCCACGGCCTTGCCTGCGGCCTCGTCGATGTCGACCGAGACGACCGTGGCGCCCTCCGCCGCCATCCGGCGGACGCTCGCCAGCCCGATGCCGCTGCCTGCCCCGGTTACCACCACGACGCGATCCTGCAGGCGCCGCATATGCGCTCCGTTCCCGGTCATGTCACTCCTGGGTGGCGATAAAGACGTTCTTGGTCTCGGTGAACGCGTCAAGCGCATCCGGGCCGAGCTCGCGGCCGAGACCCGACTGCTTGAAGCCGCCGAACGGCGTCCAGTACCTGACCGAGGAATGCGAGTTCACCGACAGGTTGCCGGTCTCGACGCCGCGAGCGACCCGGATGGCACGCCCGACGTTACCCGTCCATATCGACCCAGACAGCCCGTAGGGGGTGTCGTTGGCCAGCGCTATCGCCTCCGCCTCGTCGGAGAATGGGGTTACGGTCACGACCGGACCGAAGATCTCCTCGGTGTAGGCGCGGTCATCGGTCGCCACGGGCGCGAGCACGGTCGGCGGGTACCAGAAGCCCGGGCCTTCCGGCGCGCTGCCCAGGAACGCCACCGGCGCGCCCTCGGGCACGTAGCTGGCCACGTGCTCGCGGTGCGCGGCCGAGATCAGCGGTCCCATCTCCGTGCCCTCCGCGGCCGGGTCGCCGACCCTGATGCCCTTGACGGCCGGCTCAAGCAGTTCCATGAACCGGTCGAGCACGCCGGCCTCGACCAGGATCCGCGACCGCGCGCAGCAATCCTGCCCGGCGTTATCGAAGACCGCGTACGGGGCAGTCGCCGCCGCCCGCTCGATGTCGGCGTCGGCGAATACGATGTTCGCGCTTTTGCCGCCGAGTTCCAGCGTGACCCGCTTCACGTGCCTGGCGCAGCCGGCCATGATCTGCTGGCCAACCTCGGTCGACCCGGTGAACACGATCTTGCGGACGGCCGGGTGGTCGACCAGGCGCTGGCCAACTACGCCACCCTTGCCCGGCAGCACCTGCAGGACGTGCTCGGGGAGGCCAGCCGCCAGGGCGAGCTCGCCGATCCTGATCGCGGTCAGCGGGGTCATCTGGGCCGGCTTGGCGATCACGGCATTCCCGGCCGCGAGGGCCGGGGCCATACCCCAGGACAGGATCGGCATCGGGAAGTTCCACGGCACGATGAGCCCGACCACGCCGAGCGGCTCGGCGAAGGTGACGTCCAGCCCGCCGGCCACCGGGATCTGCTTGCCGATCAGCCGCTCGGGCGCGGCCGCGTAGTACATCAGCACGTCGCGGACTTGGCCGGCCTCCCATCTCGCCGCCCCGACCGGGTGACCGGAGCCGGCCACCTCCAGCGCGGCCAGCTCGTCGATATGCGCGTCGACCTCGGCGGCGAAGCTGCGCAGCAGCCGACCCCGGTCTCCTGGCGAAACGTCGCGCCAGGCCTGCTGGGCGGCCGCGGCCCGCGCGATCGCCTCGTCGGTCTCCGGTCCGCTCGCCTGGGCCACGGCGGTAACTGGCTGCTCCGTCGCAGGGTTGATCACCGTGTATTGCTGTGTTTCCCGCTCAGCCGTCGGGGCGCGCTCGCGCGCCGCCTTCCCTCGTCGCATAACCCGCTCCTCAGTCCAGGCGGCGCCGCGCCCCGTCGGCTCGCTCGGCGTTTCCCGCTCAGCCGTCGGGGCGCGCTCGCGCGCCGCCTTCCCTCGTCGCTGTGTTTCCCGCTTAGCCGTCGGGGCGCCTTGAGGTGCCGCCTTCCCTCGTCGCATAACCCGCTCCTCAGTCCAGGCGGCGCCGCGCCCGTCGGCTCGCTCGGCGTTTCCCGCTCAGCTGTCGGGGCGCGCTCGCGCGCCGCCTTCCCTCGTCGCATAACCCGCTCCTCAGTCCAGGCGGCGCCGCGCCCGTCGGCTCGCTCGGCGTTTCCCGCTCAGCCGTCGGGGCGCGCTCGCGCGCCGCCTTCCCTCGTCGCATAACCCG
>JASHOL010000346.1 GCA_030041135.1 Streptosporangiaceae bacterium
GTCCGGTCCAGCTGCCTGGTGACCGTCACGCTGTCCGCGCTGTCCTGGCCGTATGGCGAGGCGACCTGCTGGGCGAAGGAGTATGCGACCGTCGGCGCGCTGGCGCCTGCGGCGGTGTCCTCGGCCGGCTGCAGGTAGCTGGTCACATGCACACCGGGGATGAGCACGTCGGTGATGCCGGCCCCTGGGCCGCCAAAGCCAACCCGAGTCGCAGCGAGGATGGTAATGCGCAGCCAGCTGGTCGGGCCGGGTGGCACCCGCAGCTGCTGAGTCCCGCCCGAGGCAATTGTGCGGCTGACGGCGCTCCCGGCCGCCGTTGTGACCCGTAGCTCGGTGGCGATCTCCCGGCGGCTGGAGTCGTCAAGCAATTGGATGCCGACGCTCGACGGCAGGCTGAGCCTGTGATCGAAGTTGATCTGGATCCACTGACCGACCGGAGAGTACGGGTCGCTCTCCGCCCAGGAGGTGGCGGGGTTGCCGTCGAAGGCGTTGACCGGGTTGTACTGGGGTGCCTCGCTGTCCCAGATGCCCGCCGAGGAGGCGGTGACGCTGGCGGCGCCGGCGAGCACGGCCACCGTCTGATGCCCGGCGGCCGATACCGGGAGCAGTTGCCTCGGCGGACCGCCGGCGCCGCCGAGGGGGTCGTCGACCGGGTTGTCCTGCGTCGCGGTGTACGTATAGGACTGGTTGTTGTCCGTCGCGCCGAAGTCGTTGTCGGCGCGCCGCTGTCCGTCGGTCACCGCCCAGAGCGCCGGCGTGTCCGTCGTGACCTGGCCGGCGATCTCGGTCGGCTGGTTGCGAAGGATTCCCTGCGCGTCCAGCTGCAGCAGGGAGTCGGGGCCGCCGTTGACCAGGGCCGTGTCGCTGACCGGCAGGGCCTGCACCGGGCTCGTCGGCCGCAGCGAACTGTCGGCGGCCTCGAAGACCTGGATGGACGGGTAGCTGGGTGCGAACCCCGGCGTGATTCCGACCAGGTTCGGGTAGCCGGGCGCGGCCGCGACCCGTGGGCCGAACGAGGCGACCTGCCGGAAACCGGATAGTGCGAGCGTCTCGTTGACGACCTGCGGCGGCGTGTAGCCGCTGATCGTCGGCGAGACGTCGTTGCGCACCACGACGTACCTGATCCCGGCCCTGGCCAGGTAGGCCGCGAGGCCGGGCACATCCTGGCCGGACTCGACCGCCTGCTCGGCCGTGTCGAGCACGATCTGTGAGCCGGCTCCGCTGTAGGGCACCAGGCCGCGCTCAGCCCAGGGCGAGGTTGCCAGCGGCTCAAGCGGGTCGTCGAACGTCTCGCCCCAGGTGTACTGACCGTGCGGATCAGCGGGGACCACCAGCGCCGTATTCCTCGGCGAATGGGCCGAGAGATACGCGGCGGTCTGGTACACGTACTTCGGCACGCTCGTATACGACCCCGCTTGCAGGACCTGGCCGGTGAGTTGCGGCCAGGCCAGTCCCGCCAGGGTCAGCGCGACGATCGGGGCCGCGGCGGCATTGGCCGCGAGCCGCACTCGGCCCAGCGGCAGGCTCTGCCGCCAGCACCACTCCATGAAGTGCGCGCAGCCGAGCGCGAATGCAACCGCAATCACCGGCTCGATCTTGTACAGGCTCCGGAACGGCGCCAGCGTCCCGTCCAGCAGGTTGTCGACGGTCGCATGCCAGGGACCGCCGAGCGGTCCGTAGTAGCCGGCCATCGCGACCATCGCGACGAGGCCGACGCAGATGCACAGCCAGCGCCGCTCCGGCATGTCGCGGCGGGCCAGCCCGGCCATGCCGGCCGCGGACACCGTGGCAGAGCCAAGGATGGCGACAGGGGAGGTGACCGTCGCCCATCCGGCCGACAGCCAGGGCGTGCCGCCGAGGTTGAAGTAGGCGGTCCAGGTCCCAGCGCCGCGCAGCACGGCCGCCGCGGCCAAGGTGCCGGTGGTCGTGACCGACTGCTCGATATAAGGCAGGAAGTTGAACGCATAGCGACCCTGCAGCAGGAGCGGTATCGCCCACCATGCGGTGGCGGCACAAACCGCCGCACCCCATTTCAGGCTGAGCCTGACGCGCTGCCTGGACTTCGTGTGCGTGAGAATGTACAGAGCCGGCAGCACAAGAACGACGAGCGTGCACACCGCGTTGACGCCGCTCATCGCGGCTATCGCGAGGCCGGAGCGCGCGACCGCGCGGCCCTCGCTCGTGCGGCCCTGCACCGTCGCGACCAGGGGGAGCACGGCCCAGGGCACGACCAGGCCGGGCAGCGCGGTAGCGGATGTCGAGCCGATGAGGATTGTGAAGGTCGGCCACAACGCGAACACTGCGCCGGCCAGCAGCCGCGAGCTCTCGCTGCCGATGTCCAGGGCCCTGGCCAGCTTGACCATGCCGGCGAAGCCGACCGTCATCAGCAGCGACAGCCAGAGCCGCTCGATCAGCCAGATGGGAACGTGCATGAGCTGGCCGGCCAGGTAGAACGGCGCCATCGGGATTGCGTATCCGACGTACTGGTCCTGGATGCTGCCGAGCCACTCCAGCGGGTTCCACAATGACCAGAGCCTGACGAGAAATTCCTGGGCATCCAGATCCACGCCGAGCTTGGTGTCGTAGAAGATCCGCCCGGTGTCTGTGCTGCAGAGGGTGGCCAGCGCGACCAGGAAAACGATCAGGAACCACCATCGGTCCCTGAGGATCTTGCCCGGCGGCGGCTGGCTCCGGGTGACCGTCCCGGCCGTCCTGACCTGCGGAAGCGTGGCGGCCGTCGGCAGGTCGAGCGCGCTGGCGGCCGGACTGAGCGCGGACGTCTGCAACTGCGCGAGCGGCCTGCCAGGCCGGCCCCGGCCGGCCAGTGTCATGTCTTCCGCCGCAAGATCAGCAGCAGATTCCAGCTGATCAGTTCCCTGAGCAGCGGAATCCGCACGATGAACTTGCACCACTTCGGGTAGTAACGCGGCCTGGCGTCCAGGATCTGGACGTCCCGGCGGCCCCGCATCATCCGCAGGATCGGGCCGATGTGCACCCGGTAGAGGTTGGCGCCGACGCGGTGCTTCGGCTCCCGGCCGTAGCGCCGCACGAAGCGCCGGGCTGCATAGTCGGCGCCGAGCAGGTGCCACGGGGACATCTCGTGACCGCCCCACGGCGAGTACCAGTTCGTGTAGGACAGGTAGATCACGCCACCCGGCCGGGTCACACGAATCATCTCGTCGATGAGCCCGACCGGGTCGGCCACGTGCTCAAGCACGTTAGAGGAAAAGCAGGCATCAGCGCTGGCGTCGGCCACCGGCAGCCAGTAGCCATCGGCCTGCACCGCGCCTTCCGCAGGCTCGCCTGCGCTGCGCATCTCGGACTCATCGGGCTCGAATAGGTAACAATTCGCGCCGCGAGCCCGGAAGGCGGCCGTGAAATACCCGGCTCCGCCGCCGACGTCGATCACGGTCCGGCCGGGCAGGTCGATATGCCTGGCTACCTGATCGGCCGAATCAGAGGCTAGGCCGGAGTAAAAGGCTGCTGGCTCGGTCTGCTCGAGCAGGAATAGCCGGAATAGCCTGATCGACCTGGCCAGGCCCTGTGAGCCGACCGTGGCCGCCGGACGCGCGGAATTGCGTGTGGTGGATCCGAGCCCGGCGGGCCGGCGCCCCAGCAACGATCGCAGGCTCATAGCGGTCTCTTATCGCGCCTTCCTGGAGTGCCTGCCGGCGCGGTCATGAAAGCCAACTGGTCATCGCCACTGATGACCAGGTCAGCGGGCAGATGGCGCCCGCCGGGCCGGAACGACCACTACCACTTCGAGGAAATTACCAGGATGATACGTCAATGTCCGGTACACATTACTCGTTGGTACTACGCCTACCTTACTGTCTGACTTCACCCCAACCTGGAGCGTGATGGCATGAGTCAGGAATCGGCGGCCAGATCCACTGCAGCAGAACTGGAATCGCCGGAAAGCGGCGCGTCCGGCCTGCGCGTGGTACCGGCCGAGCCGGGACCTGCCGGGGCGTCGGCGCTGCAGGAGGCAGGCCAGCCAGTCGCGGCCACCGGGGAACCCGACGCTCAGAAGAGCCCTCGGCGGCTGCTGTTCGTGGCCTGGCGCGATCTCGCCAACCGCCGGGCTGGCGGTTCTGAGGTCCTGGTGGACCGGCTCGCGGCGGGCATGATCGAGCGAGGTGATCAGGTCAGCCTGCTTTGCGGCGGGCCGTCGGCGCAGCGCTCGTACAACGTTGTGCGAAGCGGCGGCACCTACAGCCAGTTCGTGCGCGCGCCGATGACCTACTGGCGGCACCTGCGGGACAGCGACCTGGTCGTCGAGGTCTGCAACGGCATGCCGTTCCTGACGCCGCTGTGGTCAGGCCGCCCCCAGATCTGCCTGGTCAACCACGTCCACACGGACCTGTGGCGGATGATGTTTCCGCGCCCGGTCGCCGTGGGCGGCATCTTCGCCGAGAGTAGGGTCATGCCGTGGGCGCACAGGGACAATCTGTTCCTGACCGTGTCTAACTCGACCGCGGATGCGCTCAGGGAAGTCGGGGTTGCGGACGGCCGCATCCGCCAGATCTGCAACGGGGTCGTGCAGCCCGATCCGCTGACTCCGCGCTCGGCCGAGCCGCTGTTCCTCGCGCTCGGGCGGCTGACCGAGTACAAGCGCATCGACCTGCTGCTCAAGCTGTGGGGTCGCGTCCGGCAGGTAGTCGGCGGCAAGCTGGTCATCGCCGGCGACGGCCCGGAGCGCGCTCGCCTGGAGGCGATGGGCGTGCCTGATGTGGTCTTCACCGGCCGAGTCCCCGAGGAGGAGAAGCACCGGCTGCTGTGCTCGGCCTGGATGCTGCTGCATCCGGCGCTGATCGAGGGGTGGGGAATAGTGATCACGGAGGCCGCCATCCGCGGCACCCCGGCTATCGGATTCGACGTCCCTGGCCTGCACGATTCCGTCGTCAACGGCCAGACCGGCCTGCTGGTCAAGAACGAGGGGCAGTTCGCCTCCGCGTGGGCCTCGCTGGCTCTCGATCGCGAGCGCGCCAGTGCCATGGGCGCCGTGGCCAGGGAGCGGGCGGAGCGGTTGCACTGGTCGGCCGCGGTCGAAGGATTCGCGCGGGTCGCAGACGAGGCGCTGGCCAGGGCCGAACACGAGGGGCGACGGCCCGTGTCCCGGCGGCGCGTTTCGCCGCCGCCCCAGGCTCATCGGCGGCGGCCGTGACCGGCACCCCGGCGATCGGCGGGCCCGACAGCCAGGTGGTCGCCCGCACGAGATGACAGCACGAAGCGAGGCCGGCAGCCCGTCACCGGCCCGCCAGCAGGTAACCGCCGGCCAGAACCCGAGACGTCCGGCCGGCGGGTGGTTGCGGGCAGGACTGCACCGCCTGACGACCCCCGCCGGACTTGCCGGATGCGTCGGGGCCGGGCTTGGCCTGCTTGCGCTCGGCCCCGGCCTAGCCCCCGGCTACCTGCTCAGCTACGACATGGTGTTCGTGCCGAACCCGCCGTTCTCTGCGGCACTGCTCGGGTACACAGGGGCGCCAGCTCGCGCGGTGCCCAGCGACGCCGTCATTACGGTCGCCGCGCACGTGCTGCCCGCCGACCTGGTACAGAAGATAGTTCTGCTGCTGATCTTCGTCCTGGCCTGCTCAGGAGCAGCCGCGCTGCTGGCGGCCGGGTGGCGTGACCGGGCCGGCCGGCCGGCTCCCGTACTTGCCTGCCTGGCCTGCGGGGTGTTCTACACCTGGAACCCGTTCGTGGCGGAGCGCTTGCTGATTGGGCAGTGGGCGCTGCTGCTCGGCTACGCCGGGCTGCCGTGGGTCATGCGCGAGCTCGTCACCGGTCCGGTCAGGATCAGGCCGATCCGGCTGCTGCTGGTCATGCTCCCGGCCGCCATCGGTGGCTTCGCGGCGATGGCGGTCACCGGCCTGGCCGCGGTCC
>JASHOL010000347.1 GCA_030041135.1 Streptosporangiaceae bacterium
TTGTGGTCACAAAAGAGTGCGACAAGGCCCCACGGCGGAAATCAGTCGCTGGCCTTGACCACGCCGATCGGGCAGGAGACGCCAGTGCCATGGTCCGGGCAGTACCCGTGCGGGTTCTTTCCGGCCGACAGGTACTGCTGGTGCCAGAGGTTCCTGTCGGACCTTGCCTGTCGTTGATAGCGTGCGCTGTGGGGTCCGCCGCCGACTAGGGCCAGGGGTACTTGGTGCCGTCCGAACCTGCTTTTCACATAGCGCGGCAGCCAGGTTTCGACGCCTTGCACGCCGAGGGACGGCAGGCCCTGAGCGTCGGCACATACCGGATGGAGTGCCCACCAGCCGATGGCGGCTCACGTTGGGCCGTGGGCGCCGTACTGCGCCCCGACTTCCAGGCGGCGCGGACGATCGAGCAGATGGCCAACGCCGCAGCGGCCGTGGTGGGTGCGAACCACTGGCTCGCGGGAGCCGCCCATAGCTCGCATTTGACCTTGCGGCGGCACCTGGAGTCGCGCCGCAGGCAGGTCTCGCCCGCCGACCCGCGTGTGATCCGCTACGCGGCGGCGCTCGGTTCAGCCGCAAAGACGACCGGCGCAGTCCGGTTCACCCTGACTGGGCTGATGCTGACACCGGTATCTGTGATGGCGGCTGCTGTCCCGGCCGACGCGGCAGCAGATGAGCTTGCCGCAGCGTTCGACCAAGCCTTGCACGCCGAGGGATGCCGCGACGCAGGAGCCATGCCCGGCCTCTGGTATGTGAACTTGGCTTATTTCACCGGCCCAGTCCGCGATCCTGACGAACTGATCAGCTGGGTCGAGGCCCGACGAGTAACGCACATAGCCGACGTGTGCATCTCCCGCCTGCAGATCGTTCGCTGGCAGTACAGCGGTACTGGCATGGTGCCCATCGAGCTCGCCTCGTCCCAGCCAACAGCACGGCGGCCGGGCAGTTGCGGGCTAGGTGACTGGGGTAACTAACGCCGACGCATTACGCCTCTTGAAGCATCAGCTCATGAGTCATGCCGGCTACAGCCGGTACCGCAGCGTCGAAGGCGTCGCGCATTGCCGCCAGTGCTTCAGCCTGGGCGACCCATGGGTTGTCAGTGTCGATGGTCATCGAGACTTCGACTCGGACGCCGGAGTCCGACCGGAACGTACTCACCGACGGGTCGATGACTCGCGCGTCAAGGTCATCTATCACGGCCGCGATCACGTCAGTCAACTCGTCATCAGTAAAGGGGCGTGGCGGGACGAGCAAGGCGCTGGCATCTATCGTCAGCATCGTGCCTAGTCCTTCCCTTGGGTCGAGCACTGCGTAATCATCCAGGCAACCTTGTTCCGGAAGTGGTCCAGCAGTCGCGGCGTCTTATGCATTGTCGTCTGGTGTCGCCCGCAGCTGCAATGCATGACGTAGTAACCTCGCGAGGTCTCCCGCGCCACGGTCCATCCGTGCGCTGCGACCTCCCTGACGGCCGCCTCACGCTCTGCTCGCTGCCCGCTCACGGCGGCGAGCCTACTCGGCGGCCCTGTCAATCAGGTTATGTCCGGCTAAGGGGCCAGCAACCTTAACTCCGGCGACGGCAGCGCCACCCGCGCAGAGGCGGCGCTGCAGCGCTCAGTCGCTGGCCTTGACTACGCCGATCGGGCAGGACACGCCGGTACCGTGATCCGGGCAGTATCCGTAGGGGTTTTTACCGCTGGAAAGATACTGCTGGTGGTAGTCCTCGGCGAAATAGAACTCGCCCGCAGGCACGATCTCGGTGGTGATCTGGCCGTAGCCCGCGTCGGTCAGCCGCTTCTGGTAGGCGGCCAGGGACTGCTCGGCCGCCGCCCGCTGTTCCGGGGTGTGGTAGAAGATCGCTGATCGGTACTGGCTGCCGATGTCGTTCCCCTGCCGCATGCCCTCGGTCGGGTTGTGCGACTCCCAGAACAGCTTGAGCAGGTCGGCGTAGGTCACCTTGGCCGGGTCATAGACCACGCGAACGCTCTCGGCGTGACCGGTGCGCCCGGAGCAAACCTCCTCATAGGTCGGGTTCGGCGTGAAGCCGCCCTCGTAGCCGACCGCCGTGGATACCACGCCTGGTGTCTGCCAGAACGTCTTCTCTGCCCCCCAGAAGCAGCCAAGGGCGAACTCGGCGACCTCGGTCCCGGCCGGGTAAGGCGGCCGGAGCGGGGTGCCCAGAACCTCGTGCTTGGCGGGCACCGGCATCTGCTCGGACCGGCCGGGCAACGCGTCCTCCGCCGACACCATCCGCGTCCTGTGCTGTCCGAAAATGCTCACTGGTCCTCCTTCACTGGCCTAGGGGCAAACCACGGCCAGCGCCAGCGGATTCCTGATAGTGGCCGCCCTACCCGGTGCGCTCCACGACGAACTCGCAGAGCGCCTCGAATGCGGCCCTGGCCGGTACATCGGGCAGCCCGAGAATCTCGGTCCTGGCCGCCTCCGCCCACTGCCGGGTGTCGGCCTTGGCCATGTCCATGGCCCGGTGGGCCCGAAGCAGCTTGAGCGCCTCGGCGTGCAGCACCGGATCCGACAAGTCGGCCATATTGAGCAGCTCCACCAGCCGGGCATCGCCAGGGCCCGCGGTCCGCAGCGCATAGAGCATCGGCAGGGTCCTGACTCCCTCCCGCAGGTCCGTGCCAGGCGTCTTGCCCGACTGCTCCGACTCGCTAGCCACGTCCAGGATGTCGTCGGCGAGCTGGAAGGCCACGCCGAGCGCCCGGCAGGCGGGCGTGACCCTGCCGATGACGTCGGCGGAGGCCCCGGCGAACATGGCGCCGAAGTGCCCCGACGTGGCGAACAGGGAGGCGGTCTTCTCGGTCACCACGCCAAGGTAATGGTCAAGCGGATCCTGACCCGGCTGGCAGCCGACGGTCTCGGAGATCTGGCCGGTAACGAGCCGCCCGAAGGTCTGGGCCTGAATCCGGATGGCCTCCGCACCGAGGTCGGCCAGGATTTCTGAGGCGCGCGAGAACAGGAAGTCCCCGGTCAAGATCGCGACCGAGTTTCCCCAGCGGGAGTTGGCGCTCACGATACCTCGCCGGACATCCGCTTCATCCATGACGTCATCGTGATAAAGCGTCGCAAGATGGGTCAACTCAAGCGCGATCGCGGCCTGCACGACCCGCGGATCCTGCGGGTCGCCGAACTGGGCTGCCAGCAACACCAGCATCGGCCGCAGCCTCTTTCCGCCGGCCTCCATCAGGTGGGCGGAAGCCACCGCGAGGACTTCGTGCTCTGCCTGCGCGGCTGCGCGCAGGCCGTCTTCGACTAGCGCGAGGCCGTCGAGCACATCCGCGGCGAGCGCGGCGTCGGTGAGTTCCACCGGGACAGTGGCTATCACGTGGGTCCCCTCAAGGGCTCGCCGGCCATCCGGCGAGCCGGTTGTAGCCGAGGCTATCGTCTAGCCGTCCCCAAGATATTCGCATGGGCAGGCAAAGCCATTCTCGGTCGGCATACGCGCGCGGGCCGCAGGCCACTGTAGCGTCCGGTAAGCGACGCGGCGCCGTCGCGTCGCTTACCTGACGAACAACTGCGTGGCAGCATGATTGGCGAGGCTGAGTAGCGGCTGCGGGATGATGCCGAGGACGACCGTGACCGCCGCTCCGAGCGCCACCGCTACGCCGGTGTAGGCGCTTGGCTTCACCACCACTGGTCCTTCGGCGGCCGGCTCGCTGAAGAACATCAGCACGATCACGCGCACATAGGGGAACGCGAGGATCGCGCTACTCAGTACTCCGATGACGACAAGTGGTAGCGCGCCACCCTCGATAGCCGCCCGGAACACGGCGAACTTGCCGCTGAAGCCGCTCGTCAGCGGAATGCCGGCGAACGCGATCAGGAACAGCGCGAACATGCCCGCAACCAGCGGGGAGCGCTTGCCGAGGCCGGCCCAGCTCGACAGGTGGTTGGCTTCGCCGGCCGGGTCGCGGACCAGCGTGACGATGGCGAACGCGCCTACCGTTGCGAACCCGTAGGCGGCCAGGTAGAACATGCTGCCGGACAGGCCTGCGGTATTCGCCGCGATGAGACCGGTCAGGATGTAGCCGGCCTGCGCAATCGATGAGTAGGCGAGCAGTCGCTTGACGTCTCGCTGAGTTATCGCGATGACCGATCCGACCAGCATCGTGAGGATGGCCACGGTCCACATGGCCGGCCGCCAGTCCCAGGTGAGCTGGCCGAAGGCCACGTAGAACACGCGGAACAGCGCACCGAACGCCGAGACCAGCGTGCAGGAGGCCATCAGCGCGGTGATCGGCGTGGGCGCTCCCTGGTAGACGTCGGGCTTCCAGGCCTGGAACGGAACCGCGCCGATCTTGAATAGCAACCCGATCCCGAGCAGCCCGATGCCGGCGTACAGCAGCGTGGACGACGCGGTACCCGACTGCGCGGCCGTCGCGATCGCCGCCAGCTGCACCGAGCCAGCGTAGCCGTAGAGCATGGCGACGCCGAACAGGAAGAAGGCCGAAGAGAACGCGCCGAGCAGGAAGTACTTCATCGCTGCTTCCTGGGACAGCAGCCTGCGTCTGCGGGCCAAGCCGCACATCAGGTACAGCGGCAGCGAGAGCACTTCGAGCGCGATGAACATGGTCAGCAGGTCGTTGGCGGCCGGAAACAGCAGCATGCCACCGACCGCGAACAGCGTGAGCGGGTACACCTCGGTGTGCGACAGCCCGGCCAGCAGCCCCTCGCGCTCTTCCGCGCTGCCGGGGACAGCCGCGGCCTGCGGCGTGAACGCGCTCACCTCGTGCGAGGACTCGGCGATCAGCAGCACGCTGACGAACGCCAGCACCAGGATCGTCGCCTGTATGAACAGGGTGGGCCGGTCTACCCCGACGGTCCCGACCGCGATCACGGTACCGGGCCTGCCGCCCGAGAAAATCGAGTTCGTGGCGCCCAGCCATACGGCCAGCACGAAGGCGCCGGCCAGCCCGCCGAGCGACAGCGCAATGTGGAACGTCCGCCGCAGCGTCCGGGGCGCGAATGCCTCGACCAGCACCCCGGCGATCGCCGCGGCGAATACCAGCAGCACCGGGGACAGCAGGCTCCATTGGAAGGCCGGCGCGGCGATTGTCGACGCGGACGCGAGTGACCCGGTCACGCCGAGCTCCTTTGCCTGAGGGTGACATGTACCCGCTTCGACGCGGCCTGCGCCTGGGCCACGTGACTGGCCCTGGAGTGATGGTGGACGTCAGAGCTGGTGCCGGCGGTCGCGGAAGCCGGAGCCGGATGCGGCGGTACCGGGTTGGTCGAGTGCGCCTCAACGAGCGTTTTCGTCACCGCCGGGTTGATGATGTCGATCACTGGCTTGGGGTACACCCCGAGCACGATGATCAGGGCGATGAGCGGCGCCACGGCCCATAGCTCCCGGCCCTTGAGGTCGGGCATGCTGGCGACCTCTTCGCGGACCGGGCCGGTCATCGTCCGCTGGTACATCCACAGGATGTAGATGGCCGCCAGGATGATGCCGGCCGTGGCCAGGATCGCTGCCGCCTCGTAGCGCGTGAACGTGCCGACGAGGACGAGGAACTCGCTGACGAACGTGGACAGGCCCGGTAGCGCCAGCGCCGCCAGGCCGGCGATGAGGAACGTGCCGGCGAGGACGGGGGCCACCGTCTGCACCCCGCCGTAGTCCGAGATCAGCTGAGACCGGCGCCGGGAGACCATGAACCCGGCGATGATGAACAGCGCGCCCGTGGCGAACCCGTGGTTGACCATATACAGCGTCGCGCCGGTCTGGCCCTGGCTGGTCATCACGAAGATGCCCAGCGTGATCAGGCCCATGTGCGATACCGAGGTATAGGCGATCAGCCGCTTGATGTCCCGCTGGCCGATGGCAACCACCGCGCCGTAGAGCACGCCGATCACCGAGAGCACGATGATCAGCGGGGTGAAGTAGTGCGCGCCCGACGGGAACAGGTCCAGGCAGTACCTGAGCATGCCGAACGTCCCGACCTTGTCGAGCACGCCGACCAGCAAGACCGCGGCGCCCGGCTGAGCCGCCGTCGCGGCGTCGGGCAGCCAGGTGTGGAACGGCCACAGTGGTGCCTTGATCGCGAACGCGATGAAGAAGCCGAGGAACAGCCACTTCTGCACGGTTGGGCTCAGGCTCAGGTGGCTGAGCTGGGTGAACAGGAACGTGCCCTGGTGCCCGCCGTGCGTGGAGTACACGTAAAGGGCGATCACCGCTACCAGCATGAGCAGTCCGCCGAGCAGGCTGTACAGCAGGAACTTGACCGCGGCGTACTGTCGCTGGCCGACACCGAAGCTGCCGATCATGAAGTACATCGGGATCAGCATGGCCTCGAAGAACACGTAGAACAGGAAGACGTCGGTGGCGGCGAAGACGCCGATCATCATCGTCTCGAGCACCAGCATCATCGAGAAATACGACTTCACGCTGCGCCGAGCCGGCGCCTCGCCGGCCGGGTTCGACTCGCCCTCGACGTCGTTCCAGGACGCCAGCACGACGACCGGCATCAGCACCACCGACATGAGGATGAGGACGAGCGCGATGCCGTCCACGCCGACCGCGTAGTGCACGCCGAACTGCGGGATCCACTGGTAGGTCTGGGTGAACTGGAACCGCGGTCCTCCGGTGTTGTACTGGACCGCCATGGCGATGATGACCGCCAGCGTGACCAGGGAAGTGATCAGGGCTATCCGCTTGACCAGCAGGTCGCGGGCGCGGCGATCGGCCGGGCCGCCCGGTGCCGACCGGCCGGGAGTCATGCCGATGACGACAGCTCCAACCAGCGGTATCGCGCCCGCTACCGTCAGCCAGGGGAAATTGCTCATCAGTTCCGCAGCCTCACCAGCTCTAGAGCCTCACCAGCAGCAGCGCACCCACTAGCAGCACGGCTCCTACCAGCATGGACAGCGCGTACGAGCGGACGAACCCGGACTGCAGCCTGCGCAGCCGGCCTGACGATCCGCCGGTCGCGGCGGCGAGCGTGTTCACCAGCCCGTCGACGCCGCGGTTATCGAAGAACACCGAGAGCCTGGTCAGCCACTGACCCGGCCGCATGAGCAGGCCCTCGTTTATGGCGTCCCCGTACAGGTCCTTGCGGGCCGCGACCGTGACCGGGCTGCCGGCTGGGGCCGTGACCGGGATCTCGCGCCGCCCGTAGAGCGCGTAGGCGATCCCGAACGCGATCACCACGAGCACGAGCGCGGCCACGCCCGACCAGGTCCAGATGCCGTGCCGGGTCGGCGGTACGCCGGTAACCGGACCGAGGAAGTTCAGCAGCCGGTCGTCCACGATCAGCAAGCCGCCCGCGAAGACCGATCCGATTGCCAGCACGATCATCGGCCACGTCATGACCCGCGGCGCCTCGTGCGGATGGACACTGTCATCCCAGCGGCGCTCGCCGTAGAAAGTCATGAGCATGACCCTGGTCATGTAGAACCCCGTGATGCCAGCGCCGATTAGCGCGGCGGTGCCCAGGAGCGCACCGGACGTGCCGCCCTTGGCGAACGCCGCGTCGATGATCGGGTCCTTGGTGAAGAACCCTGACAGCGGCGGGATCCCGATGATCGCCAGGTAGGCAAGCCCGAACGTCACCCAGGTGATCGGCATCACCTTGGCCAGGCCGCCGAAGCGGCGCATGTCGACCTCTTCGTTCATCTCGTGCTTGACCGAGCCCGCGCCGAGGAACAGGCCGGCCTTGAAGAAGCCGTGCGCGAGCAGGTGCGCGATCGCGAACACGTAGCCCGCCGGACCGAGGCCCGCGGCCAGCATCATGTAGCCGATCTGGCTCATCGTGGACCCGGCCAGCGCCTTCTTGATGTCGTCCTTCGCGCATCCGATGATCGCGCCGAACAGCAGCGTGACCGCGCCGACGATCGCCACCGCTAGCCTGGCGTCGGGAGTCAGGTCGAAGATCGGCGCAGACCGGACGATCAGGTACACGCCCGCGGTCACCATCGTGGCGGCGTGGATGAGCGCCGACACCGGGGTCGGGCCCTCCATGGCGTCCAGCAGCCAGGACTGCAGCGGCACCTGTGCCGACTTCCCGCAGGCGCCGAGCAGGAGCAGCAGCCCGATCGCGGTAACCACGCCGTGGCTGGCCGAGGGGACGGCGGCGAAGACGCCGCTGAAGGTCACGGTGCCGAACTGCGTGAACATCAGCATGATGCCGAGCGACAGGCCCACATCGCCGACGCGGTTGGCGATGAAGGCCTTCTTCGCCGCGACGGCCGCCGAATTCTTGTACTGCCAGAAGCCGATCAGCAGGTAGGACGCCAGGCCCACGCCCTCCCAGCCGGCGTACAGCACCAGGTAGTTGCTGCCGAGGACCAGCAGCAGCATCGCGGCCAGGAACAGGTTCATGTAGCCGAAGAACCGGCGCCGCTCCGGGTCGTGCGACATGTAACCGACGGCGAATATGAGGATCAGCGAGCCGACACCGGTGATCAGCAATGCGAAGCAGATCGACAGCTGGTCGAGTTGCAGGCCGAGCGGTACCTGGAACCGGCCGACGTCAATGAACTGGTAGAGGGTCAGGTCCCGCGACCGGTGCGCCGCCGGATAGCCGAGCATCTGGACGTAGGCGGCTACAGCGTAGGCGAATGCCAGCAGCGGCATCGCGACGCCGACGTAGTGACCCCAGGAGTTAGTGCGCTTGCCGCCGAGCAGCAAGATGGCCGCCCCGGCCAGCGGGAATGCGAGCAGCAGTCCGGCTGCGTCTTGGATGCCCGTAGCGTGGAAGGTCGTCAGCGCCGTTACGGCCGGCGACATGAGCACGCTATGCACTGAGGCGGTCATTGCATCCTTCCGTCAGTACTTCATCAGGTTGGCGTCGTCCACCGACGCCGACCTGCGGGCGCGGAAGATCGAGGTCAGGATGGCCAGCCCGACGACAACTTCGGCGGCAGCGACCACCATCACGAAGAAGGCGATCAGCTGCCCGTCGAGCCCGTTGTGCATGCGCGCGAACGTGACGAAGGCGAGGTTGGCGGCGTTGAGCATGAGCTCGACGCACATGAAGATGACGATCGCGTTCCTGCGCACGAGAACGCCGACCGCTCCGATGATAAACAAGATCACCGAGAGCGCGATGAAATGGGCCGGGCTTACCACTGGTCGCCTGCTTCCTGGCCGGCCGGATCCGCGGTGCTCGACCCGGGGGACGACCCCCGGACCCCCGCGGTGCTCGACCCGGGGGACGACCCCCGGACCCCCGCGGTGCTAGCCGCCCTGGCCGGCTCCGACTCGGAACTCCCCTCGGGCAGGCCCTCCGGGTACTCGGAGACATCAGGCGTCGGCCCGGACAGGACCGGGCTGACCGAGAGGCTGGACTGCGTTCCGTCGGGCAGCAGCGCGGGCAGGTCGACGGCATTGTGCTGGGCGTAGGTGCCGGGACCTGGCAGCGGCGTCGGCCGGCCGCTGGCGATCCGCTGCGCCGCCAGGTCACGCTGAGTCGGCTTGGGGGTCGTCCGTTCCCGGTGCGCCAGCACCATCGCGCCGAGGGCGGCGGTGATCAGGAGCGCGCTAGTGAGCTCGAACGGGAACACGTACTTGGTGAAGAGGAGGTTAGCGATGGCGTTCAGGTTGCCGTCGGCGAATTTCGCGGTGGTCGGCGGCCCTGAGCCGATCGCCGCGTTCCCGACCACCAGGCTCAGCAGCACCAGCATGGCGATGCCGCCGACGGCCGCCCACAGCCGCTGGCCCCTGATCGTCTCTATGATCGAGTCCGCGGCGCTGATGCCGACGATCATGAGTACGAACAGGAACAGCATCAGCACCGCGCCGGTGTAGACGATGACCTGGACGAACGCGAGGAACGGCGCGCCCAGCATCACATACATGACGGCAAGCGAGAGCATCACGAGCGCGAGCATCATGGCGCAGTGCACGGCCTTGCGGGCCAGGATCATGCCGAGGGCGGATGTCACCGAGATGATCGCAAGCACCCAGTATGCGAGGAGCTTCGTTTCCTCTGCCGCGGCCCCCGCCAGCAGCATGTGATGGCTCATTGCGCCCCTCCCCGCGGGCCAGGTCGAGCCGGGCCGTGCGCGGAGTCGCCCGGCTGACTGTCCGCGAGCTTGGCTCCGAGCGCGTAGTACTCCTCCTCGGTGTCGCCGAGGCGCATCGGGTGCGGCGGCGCCTCCATCCCCGCCTGAAGCGGAGCGACCAGCTGCTCCTTCGTCCAGATCAGGCTTTCCCGGCTGTCGTCGGCCAGCTCGTACTCATTGGTCATGGTCAGCGCCCTGGTCGGGCAGGCCTCAATGCACAGCCCGCACAGGATGCAGCGCAGGTAGTTGATCTGGTACACGCGACCGTAGCGCTCGCCCGGCGAGTACCGCTCTTCCTCGGTGTTGTCCGCGCCCTCCACGTAGATGGCGTCGGCGGGGCAGGCCCACGCGCATAGCTCGCAGCCGATGCACTTCTCCAGCCCGTCCGGCCACCGGTTGAGCTGGTGGCGGCCGTGGAATCGCGGCGCCGTCGGCCGCTTCTCCTCCGGATACTCGACGGTGTCGACCTTGTTGAACATCTGCCGGAAGGTGACGCCGAAACCCTTGATCGAGTCGAGGAAGTCAGCCATTTCAGACCTCCTTTGCTGTGCTGTCGTCCGCCGAAGTCCCGGCCAGCACCGGCCGAGACTCGTCTCGCAGGCCGATGCCGTGGTAGTGCGGTAGATCCAGTGGCGGGGTTGGGAACGAGGGGCGTGCCGGCGGTTCGGCGTCCTCAGCTTGCTCTGGTTCCGGCTGAGCGGCTTGCGCCGCCTCCCGCTCGGCCCGCTGGGCTGCCGCATCCCAGCGCAGCAGCAACAGCAACAGCACCGCCATAATCAAGCCGAAGATGACATACACGGCCGTGCTGCCGCCCTGCTGGCGCCAGACCCTGGCCGTCGCGACAAGTAGCGTCCACCCCAGCGCGGTCGGGATGAGCACCTTCCAGCCCAGGCGCATCAGCTGGTCGTAGCGAATCCTCGGCAGGGAGGCGCGCAGCCAGATGAAGAAGAAGAGGAACCCGAACACCTTCAGCAGGAACCACAGGAGCGGCCACCAGCCGTTGTCGAACGTGGGCCAGACCGACAGCGGCCAGGGTGCGCGCCAGCCGCCGAGGAACAGCGTCGTCGCCAGCGCCGAAACAGTGATCATGTTGACGTACTCGGCCAGCTGGGTCATCGCGAACTTCAGCGAGGAGTACTCGGTGTGGTAGCCGCCGACGATCTCCCCTTCCCCCTCGGGCAGGTCAAACGGCAGCCGGTTGGTCTCGCCCACCATCGTGACGATGTAGATCAGGAACGACGGGAGCAGCAGGATCGCGTACCAGGACGGCCAGTGCCAGATGATCCCGAACAGGTGGAACTCCGGGCCGTGGATCTGTGACGCAACGATCTGCGAGGTAGACAACGAGCCGGCGAACAGGAACACCGGGACGAAGGCCAGGCTCATCGCGATCTCGTAGCTGATCACCTGAGCCGACGAGCGCAGCCCGCCGAGCAGCGAGTACGGCGCGTTGGCCGACCACCCGGCCAGCACGATCCCGTACACGCCCAGCGAGCTCATCGCGATTATCAGGAGCACGGCGACGGGCAGGTCGGTGAGCTGCAGCGGCGTCCGGTGACCGAAGAACGACACCTCGGGACCCCAGGGGATCACCGAGAACGCGATGAACGCCGGGATGACCGAGACCGCCGGCGCGATCCAGAACAGGATCCTGTCGACACCGCGCGGGACGATGTCCTCCATGAACGCCAGCTTGATGCCGTCCATGAGGGTCTGCAGCAAGCCGAACTTGCCTGCCCGGTTCGGGCCGGGCCGCTGCTGCATGCGGCCGATGATCCGGCGCTCGGCCCAGATCGTGTACAGCGCGGTGATCAACAGGAAGACGAAGACGACCAGCACCTTCAGGAGGATGATCCACCAGGCGTCGTGACCGAAGTCGGACAGCGTCGGAACGTTGCTGGGCGACGCCGCAGCGAGCACAGCGGGGGTTCTGGGGGTCGCCCCCCAGGCAAGCACCGCGGGAGTTCTGGGGGCCGCCCCCCAGGCAAGCACCGTCATTCCGCGCTCCTCACCGTCACCTCGCTGCCGTGAGCAGCCCCGAGCACTTGCCGGACAGCGCTGCCCGCCGAGTTGGTCGGCAGCCAGACGACCCGGTCGGGCATCTCGGCAATCTCCACGGGGACCGTGATGGCGCCACGGGCGGTAGCCACAGTGACCTTGCCGCCGTCGGCCGTGCCGGCCTCGGAGGCAGTCGCGGCCGACATCCTTGCGACGGCCGTTCTGGCCGTACCTGCCAGGTTCGGATCTCCGGCCTGCATCCGGCCTGCGTCGAGGAGATTATGCCAGGTCGCTAGCAGCGCCCGGCCTGGACCCGGCTCCACCGGCCCAGTCAAACGCGGCTTCGCCGCCGCTGACTCACCGGTAGTACCGGCCTGGGGGGACGACCCCCCGGAACTGGCGGGGGACGACGAAAGCGCCGGGGATCGCGTCAGCAGCCCGAGCTCGCGGCGAGCCGACCCGATGTCGGGCAGGCCCAGGTGCACGTCCATCTCGTCGGCCAGCGCCGCCAGGACATGCAGGTCCGACCTGACCGTCGGGACCGGGAGCGCGGCGGCGAACGACCCCGCCCGGCCTTCCCAGTTCACGAACGTGCCTGGCTTCTCCGCCACCGCGGCCACCGGGAAGATGACGTCCGCCCTGTCGGTGACCGCACTCACCCGCAGCTCCAGGCTGACCACGAACCTGGCGGCCTCGATCGCCTCGAGCGCGGCGGCCGGGTCCGGCAGGTCCGCCGGGTCGACGCCGCCGACGATCAGCGCCTCGAGGTCGCCCCGCCGGGCGGCGGCCAGGATCTCGGTGGTGCTGTAGCCAGGATCGGCGGGCAGCGATGCGACCCCCCAGGCGCGGGCCAGTTCCGAGGTCGCCGCAGCGTCACCGACTCGGCGCCCGCCTGGCAGCAGGGTCGGCAGCGCACCGGCCTCGATGGCCCCGCGCTCGCCCGCCCGGCGCGGTATCCAGGCGAGCCGGGCCCCGGTCTGCTCGGCCAGCGCCACGGCCGCGGATAGCGCGCCAGGTACCTCGGCCAGGCGCTCGCCTGCCAAGATGACCGCATTGGGCTGGCGCAGGGCCCCGCCG
>JASHOL010000348.1 GCA_030041135.1 Streptosporangiaceae bacterium
CCTGGTCGTGCAGAAGTACGGTGGATCCTCGGTTGCCGACGCGGGCGGCATCAAGCGAGTTGCCCAGCGGATCGTGGCCACCCGCAAGGCGGGCAATTCGGTCGTGGTCGTCGTGTCGGCCATGGGTGACACGACCGACGAGCTGAAGGATCTGGCCGACCAGGTCAGCCCGGCACCGCCCGGCCGTGAGCTGGACATGCTGCTGACCGCGGGCGAGCGCATCTCGATGGCGCTGCTCGCGATGGCCATCGCCAACCTTGGCCTGGAGGGCCGGTCGTTTACCGGCTCGCAGGCCGGCGTCATCACCGACGCGACGCACGGCAAGGCACGGATCATCGACATCACACCTGGCCGCATCCAGGCAGCGCTGGACGACGGCGCGATCCCGATCGTGGCCGGGTTCCAGGGCGTGTCGCAGACGACCAAGGACATCACCACCCTCGGCCGCGGCGCGTCCGACACCACCGCCGTGGCCCTGGCCGCCGCCCTCGGCGCGGACTACTGCGAGATCTACACCGACGTGGACGGCGTCTTCACCGCCGATCCGCGGCTCGTGCCGGGAGCAAAACGACTCCCCAGGATCTCCTACGAGGAGATGCTGGAGATGGCGGCGTGCGGGACCAAGGTGCTGATGCTGCGGTGCGTGGAATACGCGCGCCGGTACCAGATCCCGATCCACGTGCGGTCCTCGTTCAGCAGCCGCGAAGGCACCTGGGTCACCGAGGCGGTGCCGCCTGCGGGCGAGTCGGCGACGACGGAAGGCGAGACCATGGAGCAGGCAATCATCTCCGGGGTGGCGCAGGACCGCGGGGAAGCGAAGATCACCGTCGTCGGGGTGCCCGACAAGGTCGGCCAGGCGGCCCGGATCTTCCGCGCCATCGCTGACGCGTCGATCAACATCGACATGATCGTGCAGAACATCTCCGCCGCGGCCACCGGCCGGACCGACATCTCGTTCACGCTGCCGCGGGAGGACGGCCACTCGGGCATGACCGCGCTGGGCCAGTTGCAGGACGAGGTGGGCTTCGAGCAGTTGCTGTACGACGACCGGATCGGCAAGGTATCGATCGTCGGGGCGGGCATGCGCTCGCATCCGGGGGTTAGCGCCAGGTTCTTCGGCGCGCTAGCCCAGGCGGGCGTGAATATCGAGATGATCTCCACGTCGGAGATCAGGATCTCGGTGGTCGTGGACGAGAACGACGTGGGCATGGCCGTCTCGGCGGTGCACGCGGCGTTCGACCTAGGCGACGACAAGGAACAGGCGATCGTCTACGGCGGGACCGGCCGATGAGCAGCAGGCCGGTGCTGGCGATCGTCGGTGCGACCGGCGCGGTCGGCACCGTGATGCGCAGCGTCGTGTCGGAGCGCGCCGACATCTGGGGGGAGATCCGGCTGATCGCCTCGGCCAGGTCCGCAGGCCGGGTGCTGCCGGTACGCGGCGAGGACGTGGTTGTCCAGGAGTTGGCCGCGGACGTCTTCGACGGCGTCGACCTGGCCATGTTCGATGTACCCGATCCGGTTTCAGCGCAGTGGGCGCCGGTAGCGGCTGAGCGCGGCGTGGTCGTGATCGACAAGTCGGGCGCGTTCCGGATGGATCCGGACGTGCCGCTGGTGGTGCCCGAGGTTAACCCGGCCGCGGCCGCGGTCCGGCCGCGGGGCATCATCTCGGTCCCCAACTGCACCACGCTGTCGCTGATCGTCCCGCTCGGTGCGCTGCACCGCGCGTTCGGCCTGCGCGAGCTGGTGGCGGCGTCCTACCAGGCCGCGTCCGGAGTCGGCCAGGAGGGCACCGACACGCTGTATGACGAACTCAGCCGGGTCGGAGGTGACCGGTCTCTCGGCCAGCGACCTGGCGACATACGGGCCGCGGTCGGTGCGTCCGGCGTGTTCGGCGCTCCGCTGGCGATGAACGTCGTGCCGTGGGCGGGGTCGCTGCGGGACGAGGGCTGGTCATCGGAGGAGCTGAAGATCAGGAACGAGACGCGCAAGATTCTCGCGCTGCCTGAGCTGAAGGTGTCGGCGACGTGCGTGCGGGTACCGGTCATCGTCGGTCATTCGCTCGCTGTTCACGCGGTTTTCGAGCGCGAAGTCGGCCAGGAGGCCGCGCAGCGGGTGCTGCGCGAGGCGCCGGGCGTCGAGCTGCTCGACGACCCGGGGAGCGGCGCGTATCCGACGCCGGCCGATGCCGCCGGGACCGACCCGACCTGGGCCGGCCGCGTCCGGCAGAGCCAGGATGACCCGCGCGCGATCGAGATGTTCGTCTGCGGCGACAACCTGCGCAAGGGCGCCGCCCTGAACGCAGCGCAGATCGCCGAGTTGCTCGCGCCGGAGCTGGCGGGCCGGGCGGCGGCCGTTTCCTAGGCCGCGCCGCTTGGGCCACGCAACCGGCGGGATCGGGGGTTGCGGGGCGCAGTGGACGAGGCCGAGCACGGTCCGGCAGGCTTCTCGCTATGGAGCGGTCATTCACGGTGGCGCAGGCGCGCGAGCTCATTCCGGCGGTACTGAGCCGTGGTGACGAGCTGATCGAGGTACGGGCGAACCTGGTCGAGCTGCAGACCGCGCTGGCGACCGGGGAGCGCTCGCCGCTCGGCGGCCTGCCGGAGGCCAAGGGCTACCAGGCGCGGCTCAGCGAACTGCTCGGCTGGTTTCCCGCGCAGGGCATCGACCTGAAAGGGTTCGCGCCGCTGCTGCTCGACTTTCCGGCGGAGCTAGACGGCGAGCCGGTCTTGCTGTGCTGGCTGGAAGGCGAAGCCGAACTCGGCTGGTACCACAAGCTGGCATATGGCTTCGCCGGCCGGCGCCGGATCCCGCCGGCTGACCCGCTGCCCTGACCGCCGCTTCGCCGCTCCCGCGATAACCCTTTCGCCGGTCCGCGCCGGCCATGGGAAGCTGGCCAGGTCCGCCGCAGAGCCCGGAGGAGGGAACTGGCCATGCAGATCAGGACGGCTGTCGCCGAGGACGCTGCGCAGATCGCCGATGTGCATGTCCGGTCATGGCAGGTCGCGTATCGCGGGCTGATGCCGCAGGAGTACCTGGACGGACTCGATCCGGCGCAGCGGGCCGAGATGTGGGCGCGCATCACCAGCAGAGCCGACGGAAATCGGCGGGGCGTGCTGGTCGCCGAGGACGAGACCGCCGTCGAGGCCTTCGTCGCATTCGGGCCGACCAGGGACGAGGGCGAGGACCCTGACCAGGTCGGTGAAATCGCGGCGATCTACGCCGCTCCGGGCGCATGGAGTACCGGATGCGGCCGCGCGCTGATGGCGGCCGCGCTCCATGCCCTCGCCAGGGCGGGGTACCAGGAGGTGAGCTTGTGGGTGCTCGACGCCAACGCGCGGGCGCGGCGGTTCTACGAGGCGGCAGGCTTTCACCACGACGGCGCCGAGCAGGTTGACCAGAGCGACGGATTCCCGCTGCGTGAGCTCCGGTATCGCAGGCCGCTGCCCTGAACCGCGCTCCGGCCGGGCCCGGGCGCCCCTGTCAGTCGGCTGGCGGCCGGCCTCCAGCTGCGCTGGCGACCTGATCCTGCCGTAGCTGCCGCATGACCCGGCGCCGCTCGGGCGGCTCCAGGCCGTCGATGAACAGCACGCCCTGCAGGTGATCGGTCTCATGCTGCAGGCAGCGGGCGAGTTCTCCCGTGCCCGCGACGACCACCGGCTCCTGGCGCAGGTTGACGCCCTCGGCGACCGCCGTGGCGGCCCGCCGGCGTTCCGCCCAGATCCCCGGCACGGAAAGGCAGCCTTCCTGCCCGTCCTGGCTGCCGCTGACCTCGACGATGCGGGGGTTGATGAGGTAACCAAACTCGTCGTCCACGTTGTAGGAGAACACGGCCAGGCTGGACCCGATCTGGTTGGCGGCCAGGCCCGCTCGCCCGGGCTCCCGCACGGTCTCGAGGAGGTCGTCGACCAGCCGGGCCAGCGCGTCGTCGAAGCGCACGACCGGATCACACGCAGTTCGCAGCACGGGGTCGCCGATCAACCGCAGCGCGCGGATCGTCATGCGCTGGCCCGCTGATCCGCGCTGGCACAGGCAAGCTGCGCCAGCTGATCGAGTACCTGGTGGTGCCAGGCAAGCTCGGCCCGGATCCGAAGCCTCGCATGCTCCACGACCAGGTCGTCGGCGACGGTCTGATCGGGCCATGACCGGTCGCGCAGGTGCTCGAAGGCGGCGGCTTGCAGGGAAAGCACACGGATCCGGTCCTCGAAATAGCCCCTGAGCGTGTCCTGGTCGAGGTCCGCGCTCATGGCCAGGGCCAGATCCACCGGATCGGACTGAAGCCTGACCTCGTGCAGCGCCTCGGCCCGCAGGGCCCGCAGCTCGCGCAGGCCCTCGGCGGTGATGCCGTAGACCGTGCGTGCGGGCAACTGGCCCTGCTGCTCGGTCCGCAGCGGCTCGATGAGGCCTTCGGCTGCCATCCGGTGCAACGCGCCGTACAGCGAGCCCGGCCGCACCTCCGACCACAATTCGCTGCGGTCGAGCCGCGCGTCTCGCCGGAGCTGATGACCGTACATGGGACCGTGCTTGGCCAGTGCCCCCAGCACAAACAGCCGGGTCGGGTTCATGCGCTCAGTAAAACACGAGTGCTCAAATTTGACTACCGGACAACTTGATTACCGCACAACTCGGGCCGTTGCGTTCCCGACGGGCATGGGACACACCTCGTTCCCCCCTGCCGCCGCGGTCGCCTGGCCGCTCGCGTGGCGCGGAGGGGGAGCGCTACTGCCCCACCCGGCCGTCGATTCGCTCGCGCAAGAAGTCCGCATGGCCGAGGTGGCGGGCGTACTCCTCGATGAGGTGCACCAGCACCGACCGGACCGAGGCCGAGGCTTCACCGCCGAGGCCGTCAGGGTAGGTGGCGGTGAACCCGAGGTCGGCGGTCTCCGACACGAACTGGTCGGAGAACTCAACCGCGGCCCGCCAGGTGGCCCAGGCCTCCGCGACGACGGCGGGATCGGGCACCGCTCCGTCGAAGTCGTCGCTCTTGCCGTCAGGCGTCCGGTAGAGCCGCGGCACATCCTGCCCGGCCAGCACGCGCCGGAACCAGGAGTGCTCCACCCCGGCGAGGTGGCGGACGAGGCCGAGCAGCGACAGGTTCGAGGGCGGCACCGAGCGGGCGGCCAGGCCCTCCGCATCGAGGTCCGCGCACTTGAGTTCCAGCGTCAGGCGCCGGTCGCGCAGGTACCTGAGGAGAGTGGCACGCTCGCCTTCCGGGAACTCGCCTTGCTCGCGCGGGTCGTCTTCTGGCCCGACGAACATGTCCCACCAGGCGAACTGGCGAGCAGGCAGGTCCTCGGGGCGCGCATCGCTGCCGGATGCCGATTGCTGCGTCATGACTCACGAGCATCGGTGAGCAGGCGCGAACCCGCCACTGATTTTCTGCGCGCTCGCGGCAGTCCTGCGGGTCAGCCGCCAACGCCGTGAGCCAGAGACGGCGCGGCCGGGTCAGGCAGGATTTCGCGGCCGGGGCGGGCGGCCCTGGCGGGCTGGGGGCGCCAGGCGTGGATGGTCATGTAGGTGAGGTAGGCCAGGCCGGCGATGAGGAAGCTGTTGGCGGCGAGGGTGAGGGCCCAGTGGAAGCCGAGCTGGGCGGAGTCGCCGGCCCAGGGGGTGAACCACATGGGGGCGGTGATGAACAGGGCGTAGGCGGCGGCGGTGGTGATGCGGGCGGCGGGGGTGGCGGC
>JASHOL010000349.1 GCA_030041135.1 Streptosporangiaceae bacterium
ACGGCTTCGGCTTCCGCCGGCGCGGCGCCAAATAGCCCTGCAGAACGACTAGGGGCGCGCCGGACCGGGAGGCTGGCCGCGCTTATCAGCCGGACGATGCGACCGGGCCGTACCGTCACGGAGTGCCGCCGCGCCCGCGTCGGCTTGTCAGCACTGAGGGGATGCTGTTAGATCCTGCTCGAGTCAGTGCAGGCGGCCGGCGCGATCGGGGGAGCAGTGGCGTACCTCGAGCCCCACTCCACCCGCGAGCCCTTCCCCGCGCACGCGACGGGTCAACTGGGGAGCCGCCAAAGCAGCCAGCGCTCGTCACCTGGATTGCCGCTTCTCGCCCCGCTCCTACTGCATGTAACCGGCCCCGCACGTGTCCAGCGGAGCGGAGCCGCCAGGCCGGGGCGGCAGGCAGCAAGGGTGACGCCTGGCTCGACGGCGTTCTGGTAGTTACCGGCCCTTGCGGTGACCTAGGTGGTCTCGCGTGCGTGAGCCAGGCCCGCCGACATGCAGGATGTTATTGATAAGATGTGTAGACATCTAAATGAGATGCAAGAGGGATCGTGAGTCCAGGACGTGCAGGCGAAGCCGAGCCGCCATCGCGGGGAATCGGCCAGCGGCCCGGGGTGACCTTGTACGGGGAGGTCGCCCGGGACATCCGAGAACGGATCAGTCTCGGCGAATATCCACCCGGGTCCCGGCTCCCGCCCGAAAACGACTTCGCGGGAGCCTACGGTGTCAACCGGCTTACCGTCCGCCGTGCCCTGTCCGAACTGGCCCGGGCGAACGTGATCCGGACCGAGCACGGCGTGGGCAGCTTCGTCCGGGAACCCGTCCTTCGCCACCGCGTCGATGACGGGCACGCGGGGCTGGCCGAAAGCATGGCCGCCCGCGGCCTGGCCGTGACCCATGAACCAATCTCCGCCGAGATCCTGACCAGGCAGGCTCTTGACGAGACGGCCCGCAGCCGCCTGCCGGACCGCTGGCCGGACACGCTCGCACGCATCCGGTTTCGCCGCCTGCTCGAAGGTGCGCCCTGGTCACTGTCCACGGCGATCATGCCCGCAGGCCTCGCGCCCGCGGACTGGGACGGGTCCGCCAGCCTGAGCGCCGTCCTCGCCGACAACGGCACGTCCGTAGTCCGGGCGGAACGCTCTTTCTCGGCCGCGTCCGCCGACGAGGCTGACGCGCGCTGGCTCGACATCGAGCCCGGGACGCCAGTGCTGGTGGTCACCGGCCTGAACGCCGACCATCACGGCAATCCCGTGATGGTCCTGGAGCATCGCACCCGCGCTGACAGGGCCGAATACACGATCCAGCTGACCCCGACTATCAGCACAGGAAAGTAGCGCACAGGTGCCAGGACGACAGCGTGCCATTGTCGCCATGATCGACGGGCTCGATCCTTCCTATGCCACGCCAGGCGTGATGCCGGAACTGCACCGGCTCGGCGCGGCCGGGATGTCCACGCTCGTGGATGCCGTCGCGCCGACGGTCACGAACGCCAACAACGCCGGCATCAGCTGCGCCGCCTGGCCCTCCGAGCACGGCATCACCGGGAACTACTACTACGATCCGGCAACCGGCGACGAGGACTACATGGAACGGCCGGAGCTCCTGCTCCGCCCCACCCTCATGACGCAGGTCACCGACGCCGGCGGTCAGGCGGCCCTGCTGACGGCGAAGAAGAAGACCGCCAGCCTCCTCGGGACGAAGACGACGCTCGCCGTCGCCGCCGAGGAACCGCCCCCCGAGTTCACCGAGCGATACGGGCAGCCACCCGGCATCTACTCGGCCGGCATCAACCACTGGCTGTGGACAGTCGCGGTCGACCTCCTCCGCACCCGCACCGACATCGACCTGCTCTACGTGCACACCACCGACTTCCCGATGCATGCCTGGGCACCGGGTGCGCCCGAGTCCGACGAGCACCTCACCCGCCTCGACGCGCTCATCGGCGAGGCCGTCCGCACGGCACCGGATGCCGCGTTCTTCGCCACCGCCGACCACGGCATGAACTCCAAGGGCCTCGTCTGGGACCTCAACCAGGCCCTCGCCAGCCGCCAGGCGCCAGTACGGCGCGCCCTGTCGGCGGAGAAGGACAAGTACGTCCGTCACCACCGCACCTTCGGAGGCACAGCCTGGATCTGGCTCCGCCAGCCCGCTGACGAAGGCCCGGTCACAGGCATCCTCACCGCGCTCCCCGGCATCGAGCGCGTCTTCACCCGCAGCGACGCCGCCGCCGCGTTCCACCTTCACGCGGACCGCATCGGCGACCTCGCCGTCCTCGGTGACACGAACACCGTCTTCGGGGACCTGGACCCGGGCACCGAGTCCGAACGGCTGCCCCCCGAGTACCGCTCACACGGCAGTCTCCACGAGGTCCAGGTCCCGCTCTACGCGTACAACAACGAGTCCCTTCCCTACATCACCCCGCCGCGACACAACAAAGACCTGCTGACCCCTTTGCTCAACGGCTGGATCAAGCAGGGAACCGGCACGTGATACCAGAGTTGCATTTGCCAATTGACCGCGCGTATCTGCCGAAGCCAAGACCGACTGGAGCAATGACGTTATGACGATCAGTGACGACCAACCGCACATTAATGGTGGTGCTGAGGTCATCCTGTCCCTGGACGACGGAGAAATCTACGTGCGCCAGGACGGGCCCAGGGACGCCCCCGCGCTCCTGCTGATCCACGGGAACGTTTCCACGGCCCGCTGGTGGGACGAACTGGTCCCGATGCTCACCAGCTCCCATCGCGTCATCCGGATCGACCTGCTCGGGTACGGCCGGTCAGCCAAGCCGGAAGACCGCAGCTACGCACTCCCGGACCAGGCACGCCGGGTCGGTGCGGCAATGGACCGGCTCGGCGTCGAGCGCCTCATCGCGGTCGGTCACTCCAGCGGCGGTGCCGCCGCCACCGCCCTCGCCGAACGACGGCCCGACCTGGTGGCCGCGCTCGTGCTCATCAGCACCGGGCCTCACATGGCTGCCCACACCGCACCGCCGAGGGACATCGGCCCATCGCAGTGGCCGGACGTGACCGACGAACAGCTTCGCTGGTCCACCAGCGCCGCTTTCAGCCGCCCGGGCTATCAGATCCCCCCGGAGCTCCTGAACGAGATACGCGCCATGCCTTACCGCTCGATCGTGACCACGATGCAGGCCAGCCGCGACTATGTGAAGGAACAGGCGCTCCCCAGCCGCTTGGCGTCCCTCGGCAAGCCGCTCCTAGTGATCTTCGGCGAGGAAGACCGCAGATGGCGCTCCTCATCCGCCGCGGACTACCGCGCCGTTCCCGGCGCGCAGGTCGAAATGCTGGCCGGCGTCGGGCATACACCCATACTCGAGGATCCGGCACGCACCGCCTCCTCCCTGCTTGCCTTCACCGCGGCCCAGGCCGCGCGGGAGGACTGACCGAGACCGCGACATCACCGGGCACCTCGACAGAAGAGCCAGATGGTCCTGAACGGCGCCGGAGCGGCCGCCCGAGATGGCAGCGGGCTGCCTCCGGGCGCTGCCAGCCTGGGGCTGCGGTGAGTGGTAGCTGATCGCCAGCGGGAAGCCGACCAAGGTGATGTACTCAACGGCTCCCCGCTCCCCGGCGACGATGTAGCGGAATCGCGGCCAGGCAACCCCCCGTTCCCGGAGGAGTCCCACGCAGGATGAACGGCACTGCTCTTGTCCCGGAGATCCCGCAGCCGCCCGAGGATCATCGCGTCGCTTGCCGGGCGATCAAGGCCGCAAGTGCGACTGCCGACGACACAGCCAGCCTGCCCGCCGCCAGGATCGAACGGGCACTACCTGATCCGAGGCAGCCATCGGGCAGCACGGCGTCCTTGCCCATTTGGCCGGTATCACCCGGCGACTCCATTACCCTCATGTGCCTGGCTGGCGGCGGCACGGCCAGAAAGGCGAACTCCGGTGCGCCAGGAGCGAGCCCGGACGTTTACGGATGCCAGACCCAGCGGATGCCGACTGGACTGAGTCAACGCTGACCGCTCACATGACCGACTCGGGTGATCTGCGCCCAGTGGTTGCCGTCGACAGGACCGGCTGAAGACAAACCAAGGTGTCAGTTCTTCCAGGAAGATGGCGCTAAGCTCAGCTGCTATGTAGAGTTCTATCTATATCGGCAACGTGAGATGGGACGCGTGGCACATCTTGGGCTGCTTCCGTTCGAGGCTCCGGCGGATGATGACCTCCGAAGCAGCCCGCGGCCGCGCCGTAGTAGTCCTGTCGGACGAGATCGAAGCCG
>JASHOL010000350.1 GCA_030041135.1 Streptosporangiaceae bacterium
GCCGGTGATCTGACCCAGCGGGTCCCCGAGCGTGACCCGCGCACGGAGGTGGGCCGACTCGGTCGGTCGCTGAACACCATGCTGGGCCACATCGAGAGCGCCTTCCGGGCTCAGTCGCGGTCGGAGGCGGCGGCCAGGCGATCCGAGGAGCGGATGCGGCAGTTCGTCGCCGATGCCAGCCATGAGCTGCGGACTCCGCTGACCGCGATCCGCGGCTTTGCCGAGTACTACCGCCAGCGCGGCGGCGTGGCCGGTGCGCCAGTCGAGGCTGAAGATGCAGCTACCGGCACGGCGGACGCCGATGCCGTCAAGACCGCGCTCAACGGCACGAGCCAGTTGTCGCCCGCCGACCTCGCGCGGATCATGCGCCGGGTCGAGCAGGAATCGGCCAGGATGGGGCTGCTCGTCGAAGACATGCTGCTCCTGGCCCGGCTTGACCAGCAGCGGCCACTGGAGCACGCGACAGTCGATCTGCTCGCTCTGGCCGCCGACGCCGTGCATGACGCGAGAGTCGTCGCGCCGAACCGGAACATAAACATCGACGTGGACACCGGTGCTGCCCTGCTCGTCAATGGCGACGAGGTCCGGTTGCGCCAGGTCATCGGCAACCTGATGAGCAATGCCCTGGCGCATACGCCGGACGGGACGCCGGTCGACGTGCACATCAGGTCCGGCAATCTGGAGGAAGTCTGGGCCGCGACCGGGAGGACTCACACGACCGGCTACAGCGCGGGAGGCATGGGCTCCCAGGCAGTCGCCGTGCTCGAAGTCACTGATTACGGGCCCGGGCTCACTGAGGAGCAACAGGCTCACGTCTTTGAGCGGTTCTACCGTGCCGATCAGGCTAGGTCGTCTCAGGGAACGGGCCTGGGCCTGGCGATCGTCGCCGCACTGGTGACGGCCCATGGCGGGGCGGTATGGGTCCAATCCGAGTACGGCCACGGAGCGAAGTTCTCGATCGCCCTCCCGCTGGCCCCGGAGGCAGTCCAGGGTCCTGGCGAGGGCGACCTCCCCTATGAGGACGCCGATAATCTGGATTGGGATCAGGACCCGGAGGACGCAGAGTACGGCGAACCACAGGCGACCACCGAACCTCCGGAGACCGGAGATCCGGCGGAGGGCGCCGACCTGCCGGGAGCCGGCGACGTCTCGGGCGACTTCCACGGTGCGACGGCCTGGCCGGGACATGTGTCCTCGTCCACGTGGCCCTTCACTGGCAGCGACGACTAGCCAAACATGGCTCGCCGTTGGCTCGGGTCGGCTCGCGGCGTCTGTGCCGTGGGCTGCGACCCTCGGCTAGGTGCGCCTGCGTCTGGTCAGTTTATTAGAGATTTCTCGCTCTGGAGTTCGACATTTCATCGATTCCGTTCCAATTAGCGATGCTTTCGTCCCCATATGTTCGGACCGAATCGATGAAATGTGCGAACACCGGGTTTCCAGACTGGTATAAATCATAGTAAACCTCCGTCGACACGTTGCCCGCTCGGGCAGCGGCCTCGCGCTGGCGTCCTCGGGGCCGCAGTGCGCCGCCGGCGGGCCCGGTTCCCAGGTCTTGGCCTGGCCGATGCCGCTGTGCATTACTGGACTCATGCCTGGTGCAAGCGAGAAGACACGACGCGTGAAGATCGTCAATGCCAACTGGATCCCAGCGACGGCGGGCAGGAACGAGCAGTTCGAGATCATGATCATCACGGAAGACGAACAGCGGCACACCGCCCCGGCCTCCGCCGCCTCGGTGGCCGCCCTGGCGGCACTGGCCCAGGCAGACACGGTAATGGCCTGGGATCCGGAAGACGGTGGCACGCTGATTGTCGCCAACATCGTGGGCCAGATGCCGTGGACGGTAGGGGACTGACCGGGGTCCGGCCGCGGCACCATGACAACGGGCTGAGCGAGCCGCCCGACCGGGAGCCTGCTGACCAAAGGACGTCGCACCCTTTGTTCAAGCGTCAGTAATCAGCTCCGCTCGCGAAGGCCAGGGCAGCCGGCCGCGTGTAGGACCGCGACTCCCGCGGGGAACATCGGGTTCGTGGAATCTTGCGTTGCAAACCTCCCACGCGAGGTCAGCGTCGCCGGGGACCAGGTCGGCGTCGCCGGGGGCGAGGTCGGCGTCGCCGGGGGCGAGGTCAGCGTTGCCGGGGACCAGGTCAGCGTTGCCGGGGACCAGGTCAGGGTCGCCGGGGGCGAGGTCAGGGTCGCCGGGGGCGAGGCCAGCGCAGCCGAGGCACATCCGCACTTCTTCTCCGCTCGCCGCGCGTTCCAGGCGTGGCGCGGGTTATGGATATCGCCGGAAGAACATCGAGGTTCTGGCGGTTCGCCAGGAAATTGCCGGCCCAGGTGCCGCTGAGATACAGGCTTATCGTCGCGGAGCTTGCGCTCGTAGGCGTCGCCCTGGCCGTAATCAGCGTGACCGGGATCAACTACCTCCGCAACTACCTCATGCAGCACGAGAACCAGCAGCTTGAGGCGCAGGCTGACTCGTTCTCGCTGCAGACCAACGTGCAGAACTACCTCGCCGCTGAACTCGGCGGAGGCGGCCCGCAGCAGCACGAGTCAACCCAAGTGGCAGCTGACTGGCTGGCAGGCGGAAAGGTCTACCGGGCCATCTATCCGGTCGCGGGCTACTCCGACGTAGGCGCTCCCCAGCCCGTTCCCGGGCCGAGCATTTCGATCAATGCCCCATGGCTGGGGACCTACGAACCGGCCGTCGTCGGAGCCCAGTCAGGCCCAGGTCGCTGGGACGTTATCTCCGCGCCCATGGTGGTTATAAGCCCAAAAGGCCCGATTGACGGGACGCTGGTCGTGGGGATAGATATCTCCTCTACCTATAGCACGCTGGACCGGCTGGCCGGTACCGACATCTTTGTGAGTGTCCTCCTGCTCCTCGGCTTGCTGGTGCTCGGAATTGCGATCATTCGCGGGGGCCTGCGACCGCTCACCGATATCAAGGAGACAGCGGATGCCGTGTCGGCCGGGGACCTGGCCCAGCGCATGCCTGAGCCAGGGAGCCGAACGGAGCTCGGCAGTGCCGGCCGGTCATTCAACAAGATGCTCGGCCATATCGAAGCAGCCGACAGAGCCAGGTCAAGTTCGGAACGTGCAGCCCGCCGATCCGAGCAGCGCACGCGCAACCTGCTTGCCGACCTGAGTCATGAATTGCGCACCCCGCTGACCGCGATCCGCGGATTCGCCGAGTACTACCGCCATCGCGGCCGGGCTAGCGGCTCGGCCTACGAGCCGAGCCATCGTGCAGGCCGAGAGGGCTCGGGCTCTGGGCGGCCAGACGGCGTTTCGCCCAGCCACAATGGCGCCGCCCCGCAGATTCCCCCTGATCTCGAGCGAATCATCGGCCGGGTCGAACAGGAAGCCGACCGGATGGGTGAACTGCTAGAGGACATGCTGCTACTGGCCGACCTTGGTCAGGAAGGTTCGCTGGATAGCCAGCCCGTGGACCTGCTGGTTCTCACCGAGGACGCCGTGCACGAGGCTCGCCTCAGCGCCCCTAACTGCACTATCAACCTGGACTCCGGCCACGCAGTCGCGGATGACGCCCGCAGCCTGCTGATTCCCGGCGACCAGGCCCGGCTGCGCAAGGTCATCGGGATCATGATGCGAAACGCGCTGGCCCACGCGCCGGAGGGGACGGCCGTCGACGTCCGCATCACGACGGCCAGCCGCGCCGACATCCGGGCCGCGTTGTCGGCGGCGGAGGCCGAGCCTGACACGTGGCCCGGCTTCCTGACGATGGCGGACTGCGACGAGCCGGCCGACCAGCCGCCCCACGAGCCGTCCGAGCAGCCGCCCCACGAGCCGGCTCCCGAGCCGGCCGAGCAGCCGCCCCACGAGC
>JASHOL010000351.1 GCA_030041135.1 Streptosporangiaceae bacterium
GGAGTCCGCAGCTCATGGCTGGCATCGGCGACGAACTGCCGCATCCGCTCCTCGGATCGCCTGGCCGCCGCCTCCGACCGCGACTGAGCCCGGAAGGCGCTCTCGATGTGGCCCAGCATGGTGTTCAGCGACCGACCGAGTCGGCCCACCTCCGTGCGCGGGTCACGCTCGGGGACCCGCTGGGTCAGATCACCGGCTGCGATGGCTCCGGCGGTCTTCTCTATGTCTGTGAGCGGCCGCAAGCTGGCCCTGACTACCCCGATGCCGACGACGACCAGGCACAGAAGGATGGCGGCACTGACGAAAACGTCCACGATAAGCAACTTGTCGATCGTGGCGTACTGGTCCGTCACGTCGACGCCGACGATGAGGGTTCCTCTGGAGGAGGCGCCTGTGTCCGGGTCGGTAAAGGTTATGTTCTGAAAAGCTTCCACCCGCCAGAGACCGGATCCCGACACCGCGGAGACGGTTACCGGCGTCGGAGTATTCGAGGTCAGCCACGAGGCGCCAGCAGTAACCGCAGGACCGGGAAGTCCCTGGTCGCCCTCGCGGGCGGTAAACAGTCGGCTGCCGGAGTCGCCGAGCGCAACCCAGGGCTGTGCCGACAATGACTGGTTGGGATTGATCCCGAGAGCAGGGCCGATGCCACGCTCATTCGTCAGCTCGAAGTACAGCCGACTGATCTGGTTGTCAGCCTGGCCCAATAGGTAAGAGCGAAGGAAGGCGATCCCTGACACGCTGATAACTAGAAGCGCCACAGCTACGAGCGCGAGAACCGCAGTGATCAGCTTCGTGCGCAGCGGCGTACGATCCGGCAGCTGCCGGACAGACTGCCAGAAACCGACTGATTGCGAGTTGGCGTGCATAACACGAGTAACGCCTAGGACGACGGAAGCCTTAGCACGTAGCCAACGCCACGCAGCGTATGCAGGAGATGCGGCTCAGTAGTGTCGATCTTACGGCGGAGCACGGAGACATAGGACTCCACGATTCCGGTGTCTCCGCGGAAGTCGTAGTCCCACACGTGGTCGAGTATCTGCATCTTGGACAGCACCCGGTTGGCGTTGCCCATGAAATACCGCAGCAGCTTGAACTCGGTGGGAGAGAGCTGGATCTGCTTGCCGGCCCGCCAGACCTCGTGGCTGTCCTCGTCGAGCTCGAGGTCGGCGAACTTGAGCCGCGGCGGTGGCTCGCTGCCATCCCCGCGCGTGCGCCGGAGCACTGCCCGGATCCTGGCGATGACCTCCTCCAGGCTGAACGGCTTGGTCACATAGTCGTCGCCGCCGAGCGTCAGGCCACGGATCTTGTCCTCGGTCGAGTCACGCGCGGTCAGGAAGACCACGGGTATCTGGGCGCCGCCGCCGCGCAGGCGCCTGACTACGTCAAACCCGTCCATATCGGGAAGCATGACGTCCAGTACGATCAAGTCGGGCCGGTGCCGCTGCGCAGCCTGGACCGCCTCGTTGCCCGCGCCCGCGGTGATCACCTCGAACCCCGAGTACCGCAGGCTGGCTGCCAGCAGTTCAAGAATGTTCGGCTCGTCCTCGACCACAAGCAGCCGGGCATCGGGGTCCCGGCGTCCGTTACTGTGCTGGCTGCTCATTGGCCCATTGTCCGTCGGCTCCCTGAGGGTTAGCTGAATGCATCCTGAGCCGGGCCTCCGCAATTCGGGCAGGCCAGCTATGAGCAAGGCGCGGGCACATCCGGATATCCGCTGCTTACAGTGCATTTCCGGCTGCGCGCAGGTAACGAGAAGGCGGCCTTCCCGCGCATTCGAACCATAGGAGACATTGCAATACCGGCGCACGAGCAGGGTCAAGGCAGAGTCAAGGCCTGCGGCATGCGCCCGTTGTGGCCTCAGCTCTCCTGCTGCGACCCAGTGATGAGGTCCTTCGGCACTGGCCGGCCAGTCTGCAGGTCGTTGAATAGCACCTTCGCCTGCGAGGTGTTCCAAATCACGGACTCGCCGGCCGGAGTCATGGCGGTCGAGGTGGCGATCGGCACGGTCGTCGTCAGCGGGTCGCGCATGGCCTCGGCGACCTGGTAGAGGTCGTACAGGCTGGTCCCGTTGTCCACGGTCAAGGCGTCCACGACGCCGGAGGCGGCCGGGAGCGAGGCGAACGGGTTCAATATGACAGTGGCGCTCGTCATCTTGTCGAGCAGGGCCTTGAGGAAGATCCGCTGGTCCTGCTCGCGCTGGAGGTCCTGGGTGAGGAAGCTCTCCCGGTCCCGCACGTAGGCCAGCGCCTGTCCGCCGTTCAGGGTCTGGCAGCCCTTCTTCAGGCTCACCCCTGACGCCACGTCGTGCAGCGGCGCGGCTATGCACATCCGCACGCCGCCCACGTCGTTGACGACACTGACGAATCCGCCGAAGCCAATGTCCATGAAGTGACTTATGTACAAGCCAGTGGCGTCCTGGACGGTCTTGGCCAGCAGCTTCGGGCCGCCGAGATCGAAGGCCGCGTTGATCTTGTTCATGCCGTAGCCGGGGATGTCAACGTAGGAGTCGCGCGGGATGCTGAGCAGGAGCGGACGCCCGCCCCCGGCCGGAATGTGCAGCACCATGATCGTGTCGGACCGGGCGCCGCTGATCTCGCTGGAGAACCCGGTGACGTACTTGCGCTCCTCGGCGACGGTCAGCCCCTGGCGGCTGTCGGAGCCGGCGATCAGCCAGTTGGTCCCGGACCCGGGAGCGGGCCGTCCTGGGTAATTGACCAGTATGTTCTCGCGGTGCAACTTGGAGTTCAGGTAGAAGTACGTCCCCGCGGTTCCGGCGATGAGCAGCGCGATCAGTGCCGCGAGGACGATGAGGATGCGCTTGGGGCGGGTCCAGCGGCGCCATCGGCTGTCGCGAGGGACGCCGTGGATCCTTGACCGCCACGGCGAGCCGGGCTCGGACTTGACCGGCGGCTGCTCGGGCCACTCCCCCGGCGGTGCGGTCGATGAGCCGGTTCCCGCCCCGTAATGCCTCACTTGATACTGGCCGGCCGCCGTGCTGTCCGAGCTGCCCTGCTGGCCGACGGGAATGCCAACTGTCTGGTCAGCCGCGCCGGGCTGGTTCTCGGCTTGCCGCCCGTCGCGGAACCAGTCGTCTGGCCACTCGCCCATGGTGGCTCCTGCCCATCGCCCTCTGTGTCTGCATCGTCTCTACCTGCTAGACGGGCCGCAAGCCAAATCGGCTGCGTCGGGAACGGGCAATTACCTGGCCGCTATTGCCGCCGCCGAATGCTCTTACCTACCCGTTGTCGATGGTAGAGGGCGCAAGGGGCGGAACGGGCCACCTCCGCGCGACTGCGCTACGTTCGTGCGCGGCCGCCCCACCAGATCGTGGCCACCTCACGCCCGGCCGATCCCAGGTCAGTGGGGTGGTCCGGGTCGATGCCCGCGTCCTGGAGCGCGCCAGCGACGTCGGCGGCTCGGCCGGGAGGCAGACAGAGGCGTCGCCTGGTCACGTCCACGAGTTCGCCGAAGCTCGCATAATCAGCGCCGCCTGGCCTGCGCCAGGACTCGTGGCCGGCCTCTATCCCCAGGGCAGCCAGAATTGCCAGGAGATCTGCGGCCGTAGGGCCGTCAGGCCGGCGCAGGCCGTGGAACCTGAGCCACAAGTCGTTGAGCGAGGTCAGCGGGTGCGTCCCGGTCATCTCGACGACTACAAGCCGCCGTGCGGCGCCGGTCAGCGCGGCCAGAAACGGCCGGATGTCCTGGACGTTATAGGTAACGTGGTGGCAGGTCACGACGTCGGCCCGGCCGACCTCATCAGCGACCGCCGGCCACACGCCTTGGACCAGCCTGGCTCGCATCCCCGCGTCTTCCGCCCGCCTGCCGAGTAGCTCAAGCATGCCGGGCTCGGCGTCTACGGCTGTCAGTTCCGTGCACCGGGGCAGAAGTGGCAGGCAGGCCGAGCCGGCGCCCGACCCTATGTCGAGCACACTGCCCGGCGGATCAAGCGCCTCCCAGGCGCGCTGATAAGAGGGCCCGCCAGGCGCCGCTGCCAGCCTGTCGGCCCGCCGGGCGAAGACCTGCCTCGGAAGCACCCAGGGCGACTCGGACACTGCGGCGGTGATGTGCTCGGGGATAGCCCATGCCTCGAGGTCTGCCCGCCACTGGCGGAGCAACTCGTCGGCGGAACCCGCCTCGTTCCCTTCAATGGTCATCGGGACAAAACGCTACGCCATCCGCGCGAGATCGCACCCGTCGCGGTCGATTGCCAACACGCGCTCGGCCGTGCGTGCGTCGAAACGCCACTGGTGTGGTTAGGGCGGATATACGATGCTAAACACGCCGAGAATGAGGCCGAGTGACTGTATAAATAGGGCCTGCCTGCGAGAAGATAGAGGCCCGCAGGCGGGCGTGGTATCGGCTAATAGCCGCCGAAGTAATCAGGTTCCGACCTCAGAGAGCGAGCTCAGACTCGACCCGCTTTAGGCTGTGCCGTGCCATTGCGAGGTTCGACCTCGCGCGGTCAAGCACGAGGTACAAAAACAGTCCATGGTCGTTGTCCGCGCTCTTCAGCGGCCGGATGACGTGGTAGTGCTTGGACAGCGTGATGAGGATGTCCTCGACTGCATCGTCGCTGCCCAGCGAGGCCAAGCTGCGCATCTTGGCCCGGACTACGTCCGTCTCCCCGGCTGCGGCTACCTCCATGTCGAGTTGATTGCTGCCGCCGAGAGAGCCTAGCGACATGCCGCTGTCGGAGTCGACTAAAGCAACGCCAATGGCGCCTTCTACGGCCATGGCCTCCTTGAGTCCGGTTTCGATGTTCATGCGGTGCCTCCAGCGTGCTCTATTACGTGACTTAAACCGTAGCGACGTATGGTCATGCGTACTCGCTAAATGAGGCGAAAATGGATTACCCTGGGTAGCCGCCGATTACTAGCTGTATATGGATTTCACGGACTGTGCGTCGTGGGAGCCGTTTGCGCGGCATTCGTCGTACTGGTTGCAGCGTGCACGAGAGCAAAGTAGCCTTGTATCCGAGTGATTACGTATTGTAATCGCCACCTACGGCGGCACCGGCGCAGTCGGTACGTGAGCACCCGCCGGGTGGCGTCGGAGTACCCCGCAGGTGGTCTGTACCAGGGAGAGATCTCGGCTGGCTATGTCAGATGATCGGGCCGGGCCCAGGATCGCCGCGGTGCTAGAAGGCGGTGCCCTGCAGAACGCTTGCGGTGCCTTAGAAGTTCAGGGCGACCCTGGCGGGGTGATCTACCTCGACAAGGGCACGATCACGTACGCGCAGTCGGATTGGACCCCGGACCTCGCGGCCAGGCTGCGAGGCGCGGTGCGATCGGCGGCGGGCCTGCGCGAACTCGTGGCCGCCGGTGACCAGCCAGCAGGCAACCTCGGCGCATCGCTCATCGAGCACGGCCACGTCAGCGCGGACGAACTGACGGAACTGCTGCATTCGGTGATCGTGGACGCCCTCATCGCGCTCACCGTGCCACTGTCAGACGAGGCGGTCGTGGCCGGACTACGGCTCGTCTCGGGTCGCGTGCACTGGGCCGCGGCGTTCACCCGCCTCGCGATCAGCGCCGTCCGAGCCGAGGCGGTGAGCCGCGCGGAGCGCATGGCGGCCTGCCCGGTGCCGCGTGGCGCTCCAGTGGAATTGTGCGATCTGACCGGCGGGCCGGTGGTGCTTACCGGCGAGCAGTGGGCGCTCGCCGCCGAGATGACCGGCACATTCTCCGCGAATGACCTGGCGTGGGCTGCCGGGTTCTCCATGTATGAGACGGTAAGCTACGTCGATGATCTTGTTGAGGCGGGACTGTGCACGCTCCGCCAATCGGGGGAATCGACTTCTGACCGGCGGACGGGCCCGGCCTCGTCCGGACCGGCCGCGGTGAGAGAGTTGCCCGTGGGACTGGCGCCGGGCCAGCGGACCACCGGTTCCTCGCCCGGCGAGCAGGCAGCCGTCGGCCCCTCGCCCGGCGAGCAGCCGATACCGCGGCGTAAGCCAGGCGAGTCCGCCGCCGCGCGGGCCGCGGCAGCGGCACGTGGCCAGGCGACAGCAGTAGCCGACGTGGAGGCCGCGACAGCGGGCGTCGAGGCCGACTTCGATGACGCGGACGCCACGATGGTCCTGCCAGCAGTTGGCCGTCTGGCCGCCGTCAGCGGTCCGGAGAACGCGAACGGCCGGGGTGAAGCGAACGGCCGCATTGACCCGTCGAGCTGGGGTAAGGCGAACGGCCGGACTGACGCATCTAGCCGGGCTGACGCGAGCGGTCGGCACGACGCGAGCGGTCGGACTGACGCATGCAGCCGGGCTGACGCGAGCAGTCGGCACGACGCGAGCGGTCGGACTGACGCATGCAGCCGGGCTGACGCGAGCGGTCGGCACGACGCGAGCGGTCGGCACGACGCGAGCGGTCGGCACGACGCGAGCGGTCGGCACGACGCGAGCGGTCGGCACGACGCGAGCGGTCGGCACGACGCGAGCGGTCCGGCCGAGGCGGTCCCGCTGCTTGTCCCTTCCGAGTTCACGCCGGTGCCGATCGAATCGCTGCAGCGCGTACTCGAAGGGCTGAGAAGGCTCAGCTGATCCGCGCGGAGTCTGCCGTTAGCGGCTGCTCGGGCCGTCGCGGCTACGGTGGGGGCATGCCGGGATACAGGCCCGTCTCGGCTGGAGCGCTGCGGCCATGGTGGGCTGGGCGCGCCCCTGTCCCGTTCCGGACTTCGAGTTGGGCGCGAAGCCGCTCGGTCAGCGGCGCCGTCGTTTCCGGCGCCGACAACAGCGGCCGCCGTCGGCGTGCTGGTCCATATCGCTCAGCTTCGGCACTCCGTGGGACCTTTCTCATCGGACACCGCCTGGAGGAAAGAGATCGCTGCAGGGCACGGCTCAAGCGGACCGAGGTCGTCGCGTTGCCTCGGGTCCAGGGCGCGGCCTGCATGGTCGGCGACCAACAGCAAGTGAAGGGCCGCAAGCCGGTAGACCTCGGTTGTCGTGCCGAACACGCTTCGGCCAAGCGCCCAGGACAGGGTGCGGGGGGTTGTCGCGGTCCTGGCCCGAATGAGCAGCGCCCACTGCAAAGCCGACACCTGGACGCGAGCGGCGTGCAGCCTCGGGCTTCGAGACACTGTCGTGTCGGCGGTGACTAGGGCCGCCATCTGCCGGACCAGATGCAGCCTCCTGGTGATCTCGGCTATGAGCGAATCGGCTGGCACGCTCATGAGCTCAGGCCCGCTGGGCCCTTTATCCGCGCGGAACCTGCCGATGGCTGACTGGCTGAGCACCAGGTCCAGCACGGCGTCGAAGGCGGGCTCGACGCGAAGCAGCGAGGCCAGCAGGTCGCTCTCGGGTTTTCCTCTGTTCGGAGCGCTGCCTGGCCCAGTCGCGGACTGGCCGTTCAGCGAGGGATCGGCGGGCGACGGCCCGCCGGCCTGCGGAACTACGGCCGATGGCAGGTAGTGTGCTCGTGGCGTAGCTGCGGCTAACAGAGCGGCCGGCGCCGAACTCGCGTGCGGCGAGGCCGCAGGCAAGCCAGGGGTTCGGCTCGACTCGGCGCCGGCGATGAGCCCGCCGTGCAAGTAGATGACACCGTCGCTACGTCCGGAGAACGGGAGGATCCCGGTACTTCGCCCGGTGGCTAGCCGCCGCAACCGAGCGGCGAGCAGGTCGGCATAACCGGCCGTCGGCCGGGGCGGCTTGACTCCGTCCGCTGCCTGGCCGCCGCGGAATTGGGCGAACTCGTCCATCAGGCGAAGCCTACGCAGAAGCTGCGAATGGCGTGCCGCGCCATCGCGAGATTCGCTCGGGCGCGATCAAGGACCACAAGTAATATTACGGTCTGAGTCGGCGCAGGTTTCAGCATGCGAATCAACTGGAAATGGTTGTTAAAGGTCACCATGATGTCCTCAAGCTCATCGCTGACCGCCAGCGCGCCAGCCACGTGTGAGAGGACACCGGCGATGTCGGCCGCACCGGCGGCGGCCGTGGACAGGCTCAGGCCGTCGCCATCCTCGGCCGAGGCCAGGACCATGCCCGTGGATGCGTCGATGAGGCCTGCCAGCTGGAAGCCATCGATCGTGGTCACCGGATCGAGCAGCGTTTCGGTCGCAGGCGGCAGACAGATCATCCCCTTCTCGCCTTGGCACGACTGGGCCGGGCGCGAAACACGCTGCCACGCGACACGGTGTCATGCACGCTTATCGTAAGACCGCAATTGGCTTTGGTCTCGGCACTGTGGCGATTACGAGCAAATAGCAGATGCAATGACCGTTATATGCAGAGCCACATCCGAACTTAAAGCTTGCGCTAATCCTTCCGGGTGCCAGATCACCGGCCGCCGCGGTCGACCTCCCGACGTGGTGAACCAAGGCCGTGGTCAGGGCATCTTGCTGCCGTTCTCCGGCATCGTGTAAGTTCTCCACACTTTCGCGGTCGCTTTGACCTGGTATGTACCCGACAACTTGAACGATGCCGGCAGCCTGCGGCAGTGCGGGCGCCCCGAGACCAGCCGACGGCCATACCGGGCACCGCGTCGGCAGCAAACCGCCCACTGCTGCTGTAGCGATGCGTGCTGGAGTGGGCGGACCGTTGGAGTCGTGAACTGGAGTCTGGGGAGCGGGCAGCCACTGGAGTCTGCGGGGCGGGCAGCCACTGGAGTCTGCGGGGCGGCCAGCCACTGGAGTCTGCGGGACGGGCAGCGACTAGTCGGCCGCCATCAGCCTGCTGAGGTGGCCGCGCAGCCGCAACTCTGCCTGATGACGAGCCTGGTCGGCAGCAGCTCGACCTGATGCGGCAGGGCAGGGTCGGCGATTCGCTCAAGCAGCCGTGAGCAGGCGCGGTCGCCCAGCACCCGCATCGGCTGGCTGACCGTTGTCAGCGGCGGCGTCACGAGGGCTCCGGAATAGATGTCGTCGAACCCGACGACGGCGATATCAGCGGGCACGCCGACACCGTTCGCCTGCAGTTCGAGCATGGCGCCGATTGCCATCTGGTCGTTGGCGCAGACGACGGCGTCCGGCCGGCCGCGCGGCGGCATGGCCAGTATCTCCTGAGCAGCGAGCTTGCCGCTGGAGCCGGCGAACCGGCCCTCGAAGTAGCCGCACGCGGTCACGTCCGGGTGGTTGGCCAGTTCCTCGTTGAACGCGTTGCGCCGGGCCCGTGCGTCCGGCGCTTCATCCGGACCCGCCACGTAGTACAACCGGGTCGCATTGTGTACCTCGACCAGATGGCAGACCAGTGCCTTGGTGCCGGTGCGGTTGTCGGCATCCACCACGTCGACGTTCGGTTCGTCCGGCGAGCCAGCTACCAGGACGATCGGCAGTCGCCTGGCCAGCGTGGCTAGCTCTGGTGAGCTGACAATGCCCTCGGCGATCAGCAGTCCGTCGACCTTGCCCGACATCGACTGCAGGCGCGGGTAGGCGGTGTCGTCGTTGTGCATGAACGAGATCAGCAAGGACCAGCCGATGTCGCCGAGCGTCGACTCGACGCCGCGCAGGACCTCCTCGAGGAACAGCAGGCTCGTCTGCTCGATGTCGGAGTCAGGTCCGCGACTCTCCACGGCGACGAGGCCGACTACCTGCTTGCGCTTCCTGGACAGGCTCTGCGCGGCGCCATCAGGGACATAGCCGAGCGCCTCGATGACGTCGAGGACCCGCTGCCTGGTCGAGGCCTTGACCCGGTCGTGGCCATGCACAACCCGGGACACCGTGGCAGTGGAGACGTCGGCTTCCCTGGCGACGTCGTAAAGCGTGACTCTTGCGCCATGAGATTGCCCACCGGGCCGACTCTCGTCCGTCCGAATCACCTAGCCAGGTCGCGTGACCGGGGCGCTTCGCCGCCTACGGAAGTGCACCGCGACTCCATCATCCAACCATTACGCAAATGTCAGCGCTTACACAATAGTAGGTGTAACCGCTTACACTAAGGACGGCGCTGGCAGGCGTCCAGCGTCTTCTGGCAGTGGGCATGGAGGGCCGATGAGCACTGGACATGGAGGGTCGATGAGCGTCGACGGGTTCAGCACGGCGACGTCACGGCGACGTTTCCCCGACGACTTCCTGTGGGGGGTCGCCACGGCCGCGTACCAGGTAGAGGGCGGGGCGGGCCAGGGCGGTCGCGGCCCGTCAATCTGGGATACCTTCAGCCACACGCCAGGAAAGGTGCGCCGCGGCGACACCGGAGACATTGCCTGTGACGCCTACAACCGGCTGGACTCCGATCTTGACCTGCTGGCCAGCCTCGGAGTGCGGGCCTACCGCTTCTCGATCGCCTGGCCGCGCATCCAGCCCGTCGGCAGCGGCAGCGTGAACGCCGAGGGTCTCGACTACTACAAGCGCCTGGTCGCCGGTCTGCGTGAACGCGACATCGAACCGCTCGCGACGTTGTACCACTGGGACCTGCCCCAGCCGCTGGAGGACGCGGGCGGCTGGCCGCTGCGGGAGACCGCCGAGCGGTTCGCGGAGTACGCGGCCATAGTCGCCCGCGGACTCGGTGACGGCGTGTCGCGCTGGATCACAGTAAACGAGCCGTTCGTGGTCGCCAATCACGGGTACCGTACCGGCGTCCACGCACCGGGCCGGGCCGACGAGGCCGCGGCTGCGGCGGCCACCCATCACCTGCTGCTCGGGCACGGGCTGGCCGTGCAGGCAATGCGGGCCGAACTGGACGCGGAATCGCAGGTCGGGGTCACACTCGACCTGACGGTCGTGCGGGCGACGACCGACCAGGCGAAGGCGGTTGCCGAGGAGATCGAGGCCGAGTCGAACAACGTGTTCCTCGACCCCCTCCTCGTCGGCACGTACCCCGCAGGCATCGTGCGCGCTAGCCTGCTCCCGTCCCCGGAGCTGATCATGGACCGCGACATGGCCGTTATCAGCGCGCCGATCGATTTCCTCGGGGTGAACTACTACGCGCCCCGCACCGTGGGCTTGCGCGACGAGAACGACGAGCTCCGCCGCGGCGAGGTCCGCATCAGCGACCATCCCGGTGCCGTCACGGTAACCGGGGAGGGCGTCGCATCTACCGCCGTGGGATGGCCCATCGACGCGAGCGGGTTGTACGACCTGCTGGTGCAACTGCACGGGCGCGCCCCCGACCTGCCGCTCTACATCACCGAGAACGGCATGGCAGCCGAGGACTACGTCGACCCGGAGGGAAGCGTGCGCGATTACGAGCGGATCTCCTACTTGCGCGACCACCTCGCTGCGGCCGCCCGCGCCATCGAGATCGGGGTTGACCTGCGCGGGTACTTCTGCTGGTCCTTCCTCGACAACTTCGAGTGGGCCGAGGGCTACCAGAAGCGCTTCGGGCTCGTCTACGTCGACTTCGGGACCCAGCGCCGGACCCCCAAGGCAAGCGCGGACTTTTACCGGCAGATGATCGCCGCGAACGCGGTACCGGCGGTCACCGGCTGACCCGGCTACCTGCCGAGCTCGGCCAGGTTGCCCGCGGCGAACTCCAGTCCGTGTCCTGGGGGCGTCTGCGCTTGCAGGCTGTCGCCGGTCACGACGACTCCGCTCGGCCTGGCCAGCGCGCCGAGCGAGGCAAACGAGCCGGTATCGATGTCTTCGACCATGGCCGGCAGCGGCAGGCACATGGCCAGCTGACCGGAGATGTCCGGGAGCAGATGCGGCATCACCGGCACATCGAACATCCGGGCGAGGCGGGCAATGCGCAGGAACGGGGTGATCCCCCCGACTCGGCATACGTTCGGCTGGAGGTAGTCCACCGCGGCGGCAGTGAGGAAGTCGCGGAACTGTGCCTCGGTGTAGAGGCTCTCACCCGCGGCGAGCGGAATGCCGATCGCGGCCCGCAGCCGCGCGTAGCCCTGCGTGTCCTCGGCCGGGAGGGGCTCCTCGAGCCAGAAGATGTCGAAGGCGGACAGCTTGCTCGCGGCGCGGCGGGCAGCGGGAAGATCCCACAGCTGGTTGGCGTCGAGCATGAGCAGCCGGGACGGCCCGATGACCCGCCGCACCGCGGCGACCCGTTCGACGTCCTCGTCGAGGCTCGGCAAGCCGACCTTGATCTTGACCCTGGTGTGGCCGGCCTCGACCCAGCGAGTTACCTGCTCGACAAGCTCATCAAGAGCCAGGTGCCTGTTCACTCCGCTGGCGTAAACCGGCACCTGGTCGCGCTGGCGCCCGATCAGCTCGACCAGGCTCTGCCCGGCGGCCTTCGCCTGCATGTCCCACAGCCCGATGTCAATGGCCGCCATTGCCAGCGTGGTCACCCCGCCCCCGGCCTCGCGCAGCCGCCACCACATCCGGTCCCAGGCGGCCGCGGGCGCTACCGGGCCGCCGGTGGCGATCGGCCCGCAGTCGGCGCCGACCATCGCCAGCACCGCCTCGGCGCCGGCTCGCACGGTCCAGCTGAAGCCCTGGCCCAGCTGACCGTCACTGGCCTCGACCGTGCTGGCGATCAAGTACTGGCTGGTCACGTCCGGGCCCCACGGCACCGGCATGTCCAGCCGGTAGCCGCGGGTCCTGACGGCGACGACTTGCGCGGTCACGACGGGACGTCGGTGTCGTAGGAAGGCAGCGTGAACTCGCCGCCGAGGTAGGCAAGCGACGGGTCCGCAGGATCAGGCTCGCCGCAGGCCGCGGTCACCTCCGGCGCGAACCGCTCGGCGTCATCCTGCGGCTCGTAGCCGAGTTCCCGCGCCTCGGCCAGGCTCACCCAGCCGCCGCGGCTATTCGCGGATACGCCGTAGGCCACGCGGAACCCCGGCCTGGGCACGGTCAGGCAGGCCTCGAACAGCCGGCCCGCGTCATCGGGCGACAGCCAGGTCGACAGCTGACGGTGATTGCGCGGGTGGTCGGTGCACGTCAGGATCCGCAGGCAGATCGCGTCGAGGCCATATCGCTGGTGGTACAAGCAGGCCAGCGCCTCCCCCGTCGCCTTGGACACGCCGTAATAGGTATCAGGCCGCGCATACGAGTAATCGGCGGCCGGGAAGTCCTCGGCAGGCGTGAAGCCGACCGCGTGGTTCGACGAGGCAAAGACGACTCGGGGGACGCCGGCCCGGCGCGCGGCCTCGAACACAACGTAGGTGCCGTTGATGTTGACCTCGGCAATGCGCTCCCACGGGGCCTCGCCGGCCTGGCCGGCCAGGTGGATGACCGCATCGGCCCTCGCGCACGCCGCTGACATCGCGGCCATGTCGGTTACCGATGCTTGGACGACTTCCTCGCCTGGGGCCGCCGCGAGCGGCGCCACGTCGAGCAGCCGCAGCGTTCGGTCGGGCCGGGCGAGCCGCGGGCGGAGCATCGTGCCGACCTGGCCGGCCGCCCCGGTTATGAGGATTGTGGGCATGACGGCAGAAGTCCTCCTTCAGGGTCGGGTATATCACCGAGGCGGCTCTCGCGATGTTGCCACTGCCGGCCTCACGGACGGTAGGGCCGACGGTCAGCCGGCCTGGTGACGCGGACCACCCGAGCGGCAGGGCGGAGTTCCCCACTCTCACGGGTAGGCCTAAAGTCGCACACTGAAGCTCACCGGTGACCGCACAGATGCGGAGTGCGCGATGGCCAATGACGCCAGTTACGTGATAGTCGGGGCAAGCCTGGGGGGCGCCAAGGCAGCGGAGACCCTCCGGGCAGAGGGGTTCGACGGCCCGGTGACCATGATCGGCAGCGAGACCGAGCTGCCGTACGAGCGGCCGCCGCTGTCTAAGGAGTACCTGCGGGGCAAGGCCGACCGCGAGTCGATCTTCACACATCCGCAGGACTGGTATGCCGACTCGAACATCGACCTGCGCATGGGAACCACGGCGACCGGCATTGACCGTGCGGCACACCAGGTCACCCTGTCCGACGGAAGCAGCGTCAGCTACGCCAAGCTCCTGCTGACCACGGGGTCCTCACCGAAGCAGGTGTCCGTACCTGGCCACGATCTTGATCGCGTGTTGCACCTGCGCACGGTCGGGGATAGCGAGCGGATCAAGGCCGCGATCAGCGCATCATCCAGGATCGCGGTCATCGGGGGCGGCTGGATCGGGCTGGAGGTAACGGCCGCGGCGCGGGAGGCCGGAGTCGGCGTCAGCGTAGTGGAGACCGAAGAGCTTCCGCTGCTGAACGTGCTGGGTCGCGAGGTCGCGCAGGTCTTCGCTGACCTGCACCGCAAGCACGGGGTCGACCTTCGCCTTGGCGCCCGGGCCGCGGAGATCACTGGGTCCGGCGGTCGCGTCAGCGGCGTCCGGCTCGGTGACGGCAGTCACGTCGAGGCCGACGCGGTCATCGTCGCGATCGGGATCACGCCGAACGTCGAACTCGCCGAGGCGGCTGGCCTCGACGTTGCCAACGGCATCACGGTCGATGCCCAGCTGCGTTCGTCCGATCCCGACATCTACGCGGCCGGAGATGTTGCCAGCGCGTTTCACCCGCTGCTCGGCAAGCACATCCGGGTCGAGCACTGGGCCAACGCGCTGAACCAGCCGCCCGCGGCGGCCAGGGCGATGCTCGGCCAGGCGGTCAGCTACGACCGGGTGCCTTACTTTTTCACCGACCAGTACGAACTGGGCATGGAGTACTCCGGCTATGTCGATCCCCGCGGCTACAGCGAGGTCGTTTTCCGCGGTGACGTGCCCGGCCTGGAGTTCCTCGCCTTCTGGGTGGCCGATGACGGACGGGTCCTAGCCGGAATGAACGTCAACATCTGGGACGTCAACGACAAGATCCAGGCACTGGTACGGGCACGCGAGCCAGTAGACAAGGCCGCGCTGCGCGACCCCTCCGTTCCCCTCGAATCGCTGGCCGCTCCCGGGAAGACGTGACCGGACCCTCCGCGCCGGATGTTGGCATGGACATCGTCGGGATGATGCCCGACCACAAGGAGCGTGCCGCCCGGCCGCACTCCCGCGGCCAGCCGCCGGTGCATCGCCTGCAACTCTGCGATACGTCGAATGCGGTGACAGTCCACCCTCGGGCCGCTAGCGCTTGCTAAATCCGGCAAGCCAGCCGACGTCGGCTCAGCTCGCGGCGCCCGGCCGGAACAGGTAATTGCGTGTGCCGAAACTCACCTGTTCCGCGGGGCGCCAGCCGTTGCGCCACGCGTACATCACGTAGCCGTGCTGGGCCAGCCAGTCCACGATGTCGCCTGGTTCGAATTGATACCGCGCTGCGTGGCGCGCCTCGATCTCCACGAGGATGACCGGCCTGAACTCCTTGATCGCCCGCTCGCCGCCCCTGAGCACCTGCAACTCGGCTCCCTCGGTGTCGATCTTGATGAAGTCAAGGCCGGTGAGGGCAGCGTCGGCGCACATGCAGTCCAGCGTGGAGACCGGAACATCCACGCTGACGTGGTCGGAAAACTCGGCATTGGAGCCAAGGTCGTAGCTGCCGCCGGTCAGGAACGATCGGCCGGTCACCGGCCCGAACCGGCCGATGGGCACGCTCATCACGCCTGTGCCCGGCTCCGATCCCAGCGCGAGCGCGTGGTGATGGACGTTCGCGGCGGTCCTGGCTGCGAGCACCTTGGACCACACGGGCCGGGCGAACGACAGCGGCTCGAAGCTGTGGACCTCGCCGGTGGGACCCGCTAGGCGCGACATCACCAGCGTGTACAGGCCGGCCGCGGCCCCGACGTCGACGCACACGCTGCCCGGCTCGATCAGGTCGTGCAAGCCGAGCATCTCGTCTTCCAGGTACGGCGTGCACCGGGCGAGCACCATGATCGCCGCGGTCGTGAGTTGCGCCCGCATCGCCGCGCCTACGCTCGCCGGCCCGGCTTCGCCGGCTGCAGCCGGCTAGAGCGGAGCCACGCTGTTCTTGCCGAGGCTTGCGTGCCGCGGCGTTCCGCGCCCCCGCCGCCGATGCTGAAGCATGCCGCCCCACCTCGAGGTTTCATGATCCCTCACATTCCGGCCCTGATGGTATGCGGGCTTCCTGTGCGCAGGCTGAAGGCAGCAGCGAGCCTCCTTCCGGGATCCATCCGGCGGCAGCGCATCTTACAGCGGCTATGTCCCCGCTCTGCTGATTGCATGCGTGGGCTACAGCAGTGCCGACCGGCACAATTACCTAATTTACCGGACACGCACTATTTAAGGAGGCTGGTGAGATTAGTTGCCGGCTGCAGCGGCACGCTCACCGCCTGAGCCCGGGATCATCGTGACGCTTTTCGCCGGGAACGAGGCGTGGCCAGAAGCAGAGTTGTCAGCGAGTCGACTCGGCCACGATGGGCTGGTTATAGGTGCGGCGGATGCTGCTTCCCAGCCGGCTGATGTCGGTCCCGTAGACATGCAGGGAGATGGCCGTCTCGGTGCCGTTGTTGCGGACGCGGTGGATGTCGCCGGGCGGCGCCAGGCCGGTCACGTCGCCGACGTGACCGTCGGCGGTCCCGTCCTGCTCGAGCCAGCCGTCCGGGCGCAGCCGGTACCGCTCCTCGTGCTCGGTCCCCTGCAGCACGCCGATCACGCACCAGGTCACGTGATCATGAATCGGCGTCGCCTGGCCGGGCCGCCAGACCATCGCGACGACGGAGAACGAGCCGTCGGGCTCGGCGTGCAGCAGGTGACATCGGTAGCCGAGCGGGTCGCCGTAGCGCTGCTCGGATGTCAGGATCTCCGGTCCTGGCAGATGCAGCCGGACCTGGTCGGCCACCAGGCAGGCGGCCTCGGCCCAGTCGGCGGCCTGCCGCGTCGCCGCCCGGACACCGCCGACGAGGTCGCCTAGCCTGGCCTCGACGCTGAGGTATTGTCTACTTTTCACATCTGAATGATATATAAGTGGGTCACGCTGGCAAGAGGGCGCCGTTACTTTGGTTCGGGTCGGCCGCTGCGGGTACCGAGCGGGCGGGCTCGGGTCCGACCAGAATGCCGCGCGCCCGGTGAGCGCGCGGTCGAGGCCAAGACTCAGGCCGGCTCGACCACCCTGCTCACGATCCAGGCGTGCTTTCCGACCTGGCGGACGCGGGTGAAGTCGAAGTCCTCGAAGAGCTCGACCGTGGCGCTGAACAGAAAGCGCCCCTGCGCCTGACGGCCGGCGGTCACCTCGGAGATGGCCTCGACTAGCCCGCCGCCCCGCTGGGCGATCTGGCCGAGTGCGCCCGCGAGCGCCGCCCGCGCGATGCCGAGGCCGCGATGCTTCTTGTCGACGAAGACGCAGGTGACCCGCCAGTCCGGAAACGGCGGGGCGTCCTTTTCGTACTCACGCCCGTGCTTGATGCCAGGAAGCTCTGCTGGGCTCCCGTACTGGCACCAGCCCTGGGCCAGGCCGTCTTCGTCGATGACGAGCGCGGCGTGGGCGCGGTCGGTGCGGACGAGTTGCTCTTTGGCCTCCCGATGACTGACACCCATGCTCCTACGCGGCGGCTCAAGGTGGTAGCCGATGCACCAGCAGCCGCCGAATATGCCGTTGTTGCGCTCGACGAGTTCGGCGAACGCGCCCCACGTAGATTGGCTGAGCGGCTGGATCGTATACGGCTTTGCCTGTTCTCCCACGGTCGGCATGACCCTGCCTGCTCAGGACTCTTCGGCCGCTTGGGCCAGGATGCGCGCCAGCTCGGCCGGGGTGCTGATCATGGGCCAGTGACCGGAGTCGATATTGATGAAGGAGACGTTCTTGCTCTTCGCCAGCTCGGGGATCTCGCCCTCGTCGATCCACTCCCTGGCCTGTTCTGGGGTGAACTCCGGGCAGATGAGCACCACCGGTACTTCGTACCGGCGCTCGTCGGCCAGCCTGACCACCCCGCTCGTGACCCCTTCGGGTACCGGGATCGCGGCCGATTCGATGGCCTGTTTCGCGGCGTCATCCAGGTCGGCTGAGTCCGGCCCCTCGAACTCGCTCCAGCCGGGGAAGGGCACCGCGCCGTCCTTTACTGGAAAGCCGCCGAAGTACGTCTCCCCCGAGGAGGGCCACCCGCCGATGAGGGCGACCTTGCTGATCTTAGCGGGGCGGGCGTCGGCGGCGATCCACGCCAGGGTGGAGGCGGCGGAATGCCCGACCACCATGGGCCTGCCGTCAGCCTTGTCGACGGCCGCGAGCACGGCAGCCACCTGGTCCGCGAGCGTCGCGGCCGTGTTGCCATCACCCTGGCCAGGCAGCGTGACCGGCACGGCGTGGTAACCGCGGGCCTCGAGCTCGGCGGCGGTGTCACCCCAGACCGACCCGTCCAGCCACAGTCCAGCGATCAGCACGATGTCCATGTCAGGTTCCCTTCTCCAGCGCGGCCCCGGTGCGTCCGCGTGATCGAGCGCGATTGCCTGCTGCCAGACCATAGTTCTGGTTCAGGACGATAGCGTTCCTGATTACCCTGACTCTTGTGAAAACCGATCTGAGTCCCACCGGGCGGGCGCTTCGGGCCCTCGAACTACTGCAAGCCCAGCCCGGCATCACCGCCGCCCAGCTTGGGGCGCAACTCGGGGTGACCGAGCGAGCGGCGCACCGCTATGTTGCGATCCTGCGCGAAGCGGGGATCCCGGTGGAGTCGACCAGGGGGCCCTATGGCGGCTACCGCGTCGGGCGGGGCATCCGGCTGCCGCCGCTGGTGTTCAGCGCGGCCGAGGCGCTCGGCCTGGTCATGGCCGTCCTCGACGGCAGCCACGCCGCAGCCGATGCTGACGATCCGGTCGGTGCCGCCCTCGGCAAGATCATCCGGGCGTTGCCTGAGAACGTCGGCCGGCCGGCCGCCACGATGCGCGGGCATGCGTCCGCGGCGCCCGACCGCAGGGCCGTGCGTCCTGGCACCGAGACCACCAGCGCTCTCGTCGCCGCCGTCGCAGCCCAGCAGCGCGTGCGCATCGGCTACCGCAGCGAGTCGGGCAGGCAGTGGGCCGAGAATGTCGACCCATGGGCCGTCGTCGTCCGGCATGGCCGCTGGTATCTGCTCTGCCACTCACATCGCGCCGCCGCGGTCCGCGCCTACCGCATCGACCGGATCCGGTCGGTCGATGCGGGCGACGAGCAGTTCCGCTCACCCGACGACGTCGACTACGTGGACCTGCTGGAGCAGCACCTGGGAGCCGGCCGGGAGTTCGAGACCACGGTCGTGTTCGACGTTCCCCGCGACGAGGCCTCCCGGTATGTCGGGCCGCTAATGGGCCGTCTCGAGCCGATCGACGACGGCGAGCGATGCGTCCTCACCGGGTCAACGAGCAACCCGTCCATGTACGCCGGGGAGTGGCTGGCGGCGATCCCGATCCCGTTCCACGTCGTGGGCGGGCCTGAGCTCCGCGACGCCGTCACGGATGTCGCCGAGCGGATGACCCGCGCCCTGAGCACCGGATCGGTCCCAGAGTCGGATGCGTTCAGCCGCGTACTCGCCGGCCGGCTGAGTAGACAGCGCGGACGTTCGTCTTGAGGTTCTGAAGGTCAAACGGATCGCCTTCGAGGACGACGACGTCCGCCAGCATGCCGGGCCTGATAGTGCCGGTCTCGTCCGCGAGTTGCAGCAGCTCAGCCGCCGATTTAGTCGTGGCAGTCAGGACCTGAGCTGGCGTCATGCCTCCGGCGGCCATAAGCGGCAGCTCATCAAGATTGGTGCCGTGCGGTCCGACGCCGCTGTCGGTACCCATTGCGACCTTCACTCCGGCGGCAACCGCCCGTGCGAACGCCTCGGCGTGCGTTGCCATCACCTCCTGAGCCTTGGCGACCACGCCTTCGGGCAGCTGACTGCCCGCCTTTGCCTCGTTGAGCACCGCGTGCGGAGCGACGAGGGTGGGAACAAGCCACGTGCCAGAGCTCAGCATCATGTCGATGGCCTCGTCGTCGAGGTAGATGCCATGCTCGATGGATCGCACACCGGCCCGGATTGCGTTCTTGATCCCGTCAGTCGCCTGGGCGTGCGCCATCACTGGCAGCCCGACGGCGGCGGCCTCGGCCATCAGCGCGTCGAGTTCGTCCGGCCGGAACTGGGCGTGCTTCGGGCTGTCGCGGGGCGAGAGGACGCCGCCCGAGGTGTGCACCTTGATGACGTCAGCACCCGCCCTGATGATCTCGCGCACGCGCTTGCGTACCTCTTCTGGTCCGTCGACGAGGCCCGCGGGGCGGCCTGGATGGGGCGACATCAGGAACGTGGTAATTCCCGACGGCAGCCAGCCGTCGCCGTGGCCGCCCGTCTGGCTCAGCGCGCTGATCGCGATCTTCATCCGTGGCCCGTCGATCAGGCCGTCCTCGACGGCACGCTGTACGCCGAGGTCGGCGCCACCAGCGTCGCGCACGGTGGTGATACCACAGTCAAGCGTCGCCGCCAGGTTGCGCGCTGCCTGGAAGAACTGGTAGGAGAACGGGCGCTGCAGCCGCCGCAGCAGATCGATCCCGGAGACCATCACGTGCACGTGGCAGTCGAAGAAGCCCGGCAGCAGGGTCAGGCCGGACACGTCAACCTGCTCATCGCCGTCGAGCCCGATCCCGACGTCCACGATCCGGCCCTCTTCGATCACGACATCCGCCGCGGCTATCGGGCTGCCCGTGCCATCGAATACTCGCCCGCCGCGCAGGACCGTCCTTGTCATCTGTTCGCCTCCATGACCGCGGCAGTGCCTTCGTGTCTCTGCTCGCACTTTCGCTCGCGCCGTCGGCGCCGGCGCCGGCGCATGCCGCGGGGTTTCTGCGTCCGTCTGTGCTCGCAGCGCAATGCCATCATTCCGTATCTTTTGTCCAGGCGGAGACGCGGTCCCCTGACCGGACCGGCCGGCGGCTGGCCAAAGCGCGCGGACACCCGCCGCCGAGGTAGCTCGCGCTAGGTGGCGGTGAAGCTGGCCAGCCCGCGGACGAGGATCTCCAGGCCGAGTTCGAAGCGCTCGTCGCTGGTCCCGGGGATCATCATCTGGCCGCTGCGCGCGATGTGGACCAGGTTAGGGAACTGACCGGGCGGGAGGTTTTCCAGGTAACTGCGGTACTGGTCGGCCCAGCCCTGGATCTGCTCCGGGCCGGCCGTGCCGAACCGTTCGCGGTTGGACTCCTGCTCAAGCGCTGTAACCGCTATGTACCGGCCGAGCAAGTAGACCGCGTAGTCCGCGATATTGTCTGGCAGGCCGCCGGCCCGCGCGAGGGCGAGGCCACCCTCGACCAGCCTGAGGCCGTTCGGACCCAGCGGCTGAGTGCCGACCATCGCCGCGGCGAGGCCGCGGTGCGCCAGGATGCCGCGCCGCGCCGACCTGGCGAACTCCTTGACCTGCTCCTGCCACTTGGCCGGGTCGGGCTCGGGTATCTCGAACTCGCCGAGTACCCGGTCCAGCACGAGGTCGATCAGCTGCTCTTTGCTTGACACGTGGACATACAGCGAGGCGGGGCCGGTGCCGAGGACATCGGCCACGGCTCGCATCGACAGGGCAGGCAGGCCTTGTTCGTCCACGACCTTCAGCGCGGCATTGACGATCGCTTCCCGGCTCAGTGGCTGCCTGGTCCGCTTGGGCTCGCGGTACTGGTCCCACGGGAGGAACGGAGCGCCGCCTTCAGGGCGAGCCGTCGCCATCGTCACCACCTCCAGCCTGCACGAACAGTGTACGGAAACTGCGAACATGCTACACCCTGCGAACGACAATCGCAATGCGAACAATGTTCTTGACACATATGCTGTTCGGTATACAGAATGCTGTTCGTGACAGACGCCGTTTGGAGGACCTGAGATGTCAGTCCTAGACACCCGCATCACGCCGACCGAGCCCGCATGTGCGCCCGCCATTCCGGCGTCAGGGGCAGCCGCCCCTGCGTCGGCGCAAGGCGAGCGCCGGTTGCTTCTCGCCATGTTCACGATCGTCGGGGCCAGCGTGATGGACCTGCTCGACTCGACCATCGTCAACGTCGCCGGCCCGGCGCTGCGCCGCGACATTGGCGCCTCATCGAGCGCGCTGCAGTGGATCGTCGCCGGCTACACACTGGCGTTCGCCTGCATGCTGATCACCGGGGCGCGCCTGGGCGACGTGCTCGGCCGCAAGCGGATGTTCCTCATCGGGGTCGCCGGCTTCGTGACCAGCTCGGTGCTGTGCAGCGCCGCGGTGAACGCGCAGATGCTGATCGCCACCCGGACAGCGCAAGGCGCGTTCGCGGCCGTGATGATCCCCCAGGGGCTGGGCCTGATCCGCACCATCTACCCGCCGGAGCAAAGGGCCAGGGCGCTCGCAGTATTCGGCCCGGCCCTGGCCATCAGCGCCGCCGCCGGTCCGGTGGTCGGCGGGGCGCTCGTCGACGGCGACGTGCTCGGGCTGGGCTGGCGGGCTATCTTCCTGCTCAATGCGCCGGTCGGGCTGGTCGCGCTGGCTGGGGCCGCAAGGCTGCTGCCATCGGACGCGCGACACCGCTCGCGGGCCACCGCGCCGAGGCTTGACCTGGTCGGCTTGGTACTAGCGACCGGGGCGGCACTGCTGCTCGTCTACCCGCTAGTGCAGGGCCGCGAGGCCGGGTGGCCGGACTGGGCATTCGCCATGATGGCCGCGTCCGTGCCGGCTTTCGGCATCTTCGCGTTGCACCAGCGGGCCAGGCAGCGCTCCGGACGCGACCCGCTGGTGGAGACCAGCATCTGGCGCAAGCAGGCGTTCTGCTTCGGCACGGCGTTCGTGCTGTTGTTCTTCGGCTCGATGAGCGGGATGTTCTTCATCCTCACTCAGTTCATGCAGCTCGGCGAGCACTTCACGCCGCTGCACGCCGGCCTGAGCATGCTGCCGTGGTCGGTCGGCGGAGTCATCAGCATCGGCGTGGCCCAGGCCGTGGCAGGCAAGGCCGGGCCGCGGCGGATGATCCAGGCCGGCGTAACGGTCATGGCTGCGAGCCTGCTCGGCACCGCCTGGACGGTCCACGACTTCGGCATCGCCGTCAGCAGCTGGGACCTGGCCCCCGCGCTGTTCGGCGCCGGCTTCGGCGTCGGCCTGGTGTTCGCACCGTTCTTCGGCACCGTGCTCGCCGCGGTGGAAGAGCACGAGGTGAGTTCCGCCAGCGGAGTCGTGAACGCCATACAGCAGCTCGGCAGTGTGCTCGGAGTGGCTGGTCTGGGCACGCTGTTTTTCGACCGCATCAGCACCCACGGTGCCAGCGCCGCCGCGGCCCCGGTGTTCATCGTCACCGCTGCCGTACTGGCCGTGGCCTGGCTCGTCGGGTTCGCCATGCCGAAGACGGCGCGCGCCGCCCAACAGTGACCATCGCAACGGTCCCCGGATCCGCCCCTATGGGTGAGCTGCAGTAACGTTTGGCTCAGTGCGACTTGCCCGGCAACACCACATCGTTGCCGGGCAAGTCCTAGCACTACTTGAGGCAATTAGATGTACCGTTCGCAGCCGTCACGGTCTTCGTGCCCGAACCACTCTCCGGCAGAGTGCACAGATTCCAGTGGCCCGGCGTCGCGTATGCATTGTTCGCCCGCAGATTGAAATTGGCGGGAGACCAGATGACAGCAATATGGCTGCCGTCGGCGAACGTCCTGCTCATGGTGTTGAGGGTCTGCGAACTGCCGTCCAGGAGCCACAGCGTGCAGTTATCGCCGTAGCGGCTGGCCCCGTAGTCGCAGACTGCCGCCTCTGTGATGCCCTCAGCCACGTGCAGCTTGAGCTGCCATCCGGTGCTGGCCGCGTGGTGAGTCGCGGCGGCGGCGGTCGACCCGGAGCTGGTATCCGCCTGCGCGGCCACCGTTGTTGCGTACGTGACGCACGCAATGATCGCCGCACTGGCAACGGCTACACCCGCGAACTTCTTCGTGATGGGCCTTCTGACAATCAGCTTCACAGCTACAGCCTTTCTCCTGCCGATTGGGTGAAATCGCCACAAGCCCCAGTGAGCATTCCATGCTCCGGTAGCAGATCGGTAGCATCCGCATAGCGCCCGGCCGGTTCTCTGCTGCACCGCGCGGCGCAGGCACTGCCTTGCAGCAGGCGTAGCCCTCGGCATGCGGCCGCGAACGCCGTCGCTATCCGCAATTCGGATCAGATGACTTGTTGCCGAGCGGAACTGGCATGCGGGACGAAGCCGAGTCGCCGCGACCAGGGCGAGCGGGCGGCGTCGGAGGCGGTAGTACCACGAACGTCTTGTGCTGGCTGTCGGTGTCGTCACGGCCGCTATGGCCGCCGATGGCGAGCCGGGCGCGTAGTTCGCGGGCCTCGTGGGCACCGATGGCGGGGTAGATGGTGAGCGCTTCCCGCCAGTGGCGCCGGGCCTGAAGCGAGTCTCCGCCGGCTTGGCAGGCGCGGGCGAGGCTGATGTGCGCGCGGGCCTGTACCCATGGCGAGCCGGCCTCCGAAGCGAGCCGGAGAGCGGCGGCGTGCTGTGCACGTGCCTGATCGACTTCGCCTTTCTGGAAGAGAACGTCACCGAGGCAGTTTTGCGCGTCGGCTTGGAGGCTCCGGGCGCCCACCTTGCCCGCCATGGCCAGAGCCTGCTCAAAGTTCCCGGCAGCTTGGTCATAGCGGCCAAGCCCGAGGTAAACCTCGCCGAGTTTGATCAGGATCTCGGTTTCGCCCATCGTGAGGCGTAGTTCCCTGAACAAGTCCTGGGCCTGCTGGAGGTATCCGGCCGCGTGCTGGAAGCGGCCTAGCCGCAGGCCGATTACGCCGAGTCTGGTCAGCGCCCAGGCCTCGCCCTCATGATCGCTGATCTGGCGGGACGCGTTCAGGGCCTGCCAGTGATTGCCAGCCGCCTCGCGGTATCGGCCTTGCCGCTGCCAGGTCAGGCCGAGGTTGCCGAGCGTGCGTGCCTCGCCGAAGCGGTCACCAATGTCACGGTAGATGGCGACGGCGTCCTCCTGATGACCTGCGGCCTGCTCGAAGTGGCCCAGATCCTTCTCAACACTTCCCATGCCGGCCAGCACGTGAGCCTCGCCTTCGCGGTTGCCCGCCGCACGGAACAGGGCCAGTGCCTGCCGGTAGCGGCCAGCGGCCTGCGGAAGGCGGCTTTGCTGCGCGTCGACATGGCCTATCAGCATGAGCGCCATCGCCTCGGCAGGGCGATCACCGATGCGGCGGGCGGCGCCGAGCGCATGGCTGAAGAGAGTGATTGCCTCGGGGAAACGGGCGGAGTTGTACAGGTAAGTTGCGAGGATCGGGGCCATCCGGGCGGCGTGGCCGGGCCAGTCGTGAGCGGCGGCATGCCCGGAGCCGACCACCAAGGCAGCGCACTCGCCATCCAGCCATTTCCGCGCCGCTGCTGGATCGGCCAGCAGCGGGACCGGGGTGGCGGGCCGGGGGATGCTGGGACGGCGGCCGCGTGAGGCCGGGAACAGGTTGTCCATGGCCGCCGCGGCCGAGTGGAGGTAGTGGTCGAACAGGCGCGTCAGCGCAGCCCGCTGTTCCTCGTGCCCGTCCACGGTGGCCGACAGTTCGCGGGCGTAGCCGCGGAGCAGGTCGTGCATGGCGTATCGGCCTGGTGCGACGGGCCGGACCAGGTGCGCGCGGGCGAGGCCCTCAAGTACGCGGCGGGCCTGCGGCCGGGTCGCGCCGGCCAGGGCGGCGACTGCGTACGCCTCCATATCGGGGCCGGGATGCAATCCGAGCAGCCGGAACGTCCGGGCGGCCTCGGCGCCGAGGCGCCGGTAGGACCAGGAGAACACGACCCGGACCTGGCTATGAAGGTCACCGTCGGCCGCCAGCAGGTCCAGCCGGGAGCCTGCGTCGGCGAGCTCGCCGGACAGCGCGGCCAGCGAAGCGGCCGGGCGACTGGCCGCCAGCTGCGCGGCTATTCTCAGCGCGAGAGGTAGTCGGCAGCACTGGCCGGCCAGCTCGGCAGCCGCGACGGGATCGGCGTCCACACGGGCACCGATCAGCGTCCGGAGCAGGGCGACCGCGTCCTCGGGCGGGAGCACGTCCAGGTCCAGGCGGGCAGCGCCGTCCCTTGCTACCAGCCCGGCCAGCGCGTCCCTGCTGGTCACCAGCACGGCGCAGGTGGCAGTGCCGGGCAGCAGCGGCCGCACCTGATCAGGCGACCCGGCGTTGTCCAGCACGATCAGCATCTGTTTGCCGGCCACCAGGCTGCGGTAACGGGCGGCGCGCTGGTCCGCCTCGGGCGGGATGTCCTGGCCGGGCACGCCCAAGGACCGTAGGAACCCGGCCAGCGCATCTGCGGCGGGCATCGGCGGGCCGGGGTCGTAGCCGCGCAAGTTCACGTACAGCTGCCCGTCGGGGAACCGGCCGGCCACCTGGTGGCTCCAGTGCACCGCCAGGGCGGTCTTGCCAACTCCGGCGGCACCGCCGATCGAGGAGATCACGACGGCCTCGGGAGCCTGCTTACCTGGCCGATCGAGCAGTTCGGTCATCGCCTGGAGTTCGGCTGAACGGCCGGTGAAGCCGGGCACCGTCGGCGGCAGTTCCCGCGGAGTGATCGGCTGCCGTCTGGCCTGCTCGGGCCGGATGCTCTCGGTGACCGCGAGAGCTGGGTCGGCCGACAGCATCTGGTGATGCAGTTCGCGAAGGCCAGCTCCGGGCTCGACGCCGAGTTCGGCGACCACTATTTCGCGGGCACGCTGATAGGCAGCCAGTGCCTCAGCCTGGCGCCCTGACCGGTACAGGGCCAGCATCAGCAGGGAATACAGGTGCTCCCGCAGCGGGTGGGCGGCGGTGAGCCGCTCCAGTTCGGCGATCACCTCAGCGTGGCGGCCCAGGTGAAGATCCGCGTCTAGCCGCGTCTCTATCGCCTGCACCCGCAGCTCCACCAGCCGTGGCACCTCCCGCTGCACCAGCGCGTCCGACTCCGCGTCCGCCAGCGGCTCCCCCCGCCACAGCGCCAGCGAGGCACGGGCCTGACGGGCCGCGTCCTGCCAGGCGCCCTCCTGGGCCGACGCCCGCGCGGCTTCCAGTAGCGCCTCGAACCGGTACACGTCCAGCTCATCATCGGCCACCCGGATCAGGTACCCCGGTGGCTGAGTACAGAGCCGCTCCCGACCAGCGGGCCCCAGCACCTGCCGCAACCGCTTGACGTAATTCCGTATGCTCGCCTCTGCCGACGAGGGCGGCTCCGGCCCCCACAACACCTCGGCCAGCACTGATGCCGGTACCAGGTGACCGGCATTGAGCAGCAGTACCGATAGCAGCACCCGCTGCTTTCCCCTCGGCACCGGCACGTCCGCCCCATTGGAGCGCACCACAAGCGGGCCGAGCAGGCCGAATTCCATTTCCCGTTCCATAGCGTACGTCCGCCCCGTCAGAGGTATGCATTCAGGTCTCAGTGAAAGTGCGGGTTTCTCTCCGGACATCGAGATGCCCATCTTGAGATTTGCCTGATAATGTGTTGCCCCTCTCGTCAGACAACCCGGCCCACCATAAACCTTCAGGATCGACTCTCGGCGAGGCGTAGCGGTGTCAGGGCTAGTTCGAAGAACTTCGAGGTGACGATCAGACGGCGCCTTGGTCACGGACCGGAATCAGTGCTCGCGGGCGTCCGGGAGAATACCTGCGCACATTCCAGGTCCAATTGCTGCCCGTCAAGGCTGTCAAGTCGAACGCCAGCGGCGGCCACCGTGGCTTCGCGGCCGAGGCGCGCCTGTGTCGCATCGCTCTCGATCCAGTCGGTCACGCTGACGTCTACCGCTGCAGGACCCATGTCTGTCTCCCAGTTCGGCTTGTCTACCGGCTAAGACGAACGGCGGGTGCATGGCTCATCGCGTCTTCTCAAGATCTTCCGGGTGCACGCGGCCCTGCCGCGTGAGGTTGCAAGTCGGCAAGCTCGCGGGCGCGCTGTGCGCCTGATCGGAACCGAGTGCCTCAGCATGCCGCAATGGCCGGACCGCACGCAACGCGACTTGTGAGCTAACGGTGAGCCGGGAAACAAGTTACCTGGAGCAATGCTGCAAGCCTGGGGATCGGCAGGGGGCGAGATGAAGGTGGTGCACCTTCCCGGTGACCAAGTCGCAGCGTCTTAAGCAATGGGATCGCCACCCGCAGGTACATGTAGTCCGCCTGAACCGGTCCCTGGTCGTGAACGCCGCGGCCTCCGCTTTCCATGTCGCGGTCGCCTTCGGTGACCGTGGCGGACGACAGCCCGGCGCCGTTGCCTGGGAACTGGCCCAGCGCCGGCACGAAGTCACCCACGGCCAGCCCGTGCAGCGCTGACCCGGTATGGCGATTCCCGTTCAAGTGTCCGGGCCGACCCGTAATGCTGCCGTGCTACGCCGGTGCTATCGCCGTGCTAACGGGGCACGGAACGCTCAATTTCACGGATCGCCTGGACCCGCACGCTTGGAGTGATGCCCATCCATCGGCTCGCACCCGTGCGCCCGCTCTGGCAGACCGCGGCGAAGGAAGCCCAGGTGACCGCCCCGCCTTTTACGCTGAGTAGTAAAGGAAATAGAAAGTTATTTCCGCGCATACTGGATGGTTATAGGAGACATGAGTCGTCGTGCAGCACCCGAGGTAACCAGTGGACAAGTGAGCCGTCGCACGATAGGTGTGGTACTCACTGCGGCGGCGGGCTTCGCCGGTGCCGCGGATCTAAGGACGCGCGGAACCAGGACTAATTCCCCCGCCGCAATTACAGTTCGCTACGAGCTTACATCATCCGTAACCGGGCCAGCGTACATTGACTGGCTCTCGCCTTCTAATGACACCACTGGCGCGACCGATGCCGCCACGATAAATTCGGCGCTGGCCAGCAATATCGTAGTGGTTCTCGGGCCCGGCCACTGGTATATTGATGCGCCCATCATACTGCCCTCGTGTGGTAATCGAGCACGTGGCCACTCATCAGGCAACAGGACGTGGACTGGCGCTGATATACGACTCATCGGCGGTAGGCGACGGCTCAGGCGGGCAGCCCGATGGCTGGCGGGTACGCGGATTCATGGCGTCGGCGTCGACCGGTTATGGCATCTATGTCAATGGCGCCGCCGACATGATCTGGGAACAGGTCCGCGGCTATCGGCGGGCAGTCCTATGGCTGGCTCATCAATAGCATGGCCAACAGCATCTTGACAGCATGCCGCGGCCAGAACAATACGTCCGCCAACTGGTGGATCGCCTGGACAGCGGGCAACTCTGGCTGCTACCTGAAACTTAACGGATGCGTCAGCGACCAGGGGCAGACCAGCGGCTGGCGGTTCGATGATTACAACCCGGACGCTGCTCCTGACGTGAGTATCACCATGAACGGCTGCTCGTCCAATGACGACGGCCAGACCGGCACCACCAGCAGCCCCTACGAGGGCGCCCCAGTAATTTCAGGGCACTCGCCACCAGGATCGCTAACGGCAGCGTCGTCAAGGTATCGGACAGCGCCTAACCCTCCATGGTGCTGGAGCGGGCGGCAGCCCGGGCAAGGCGACTTGGCATCGAGGAGGTCGGCTCGGGGCTGGCCGGCATTACGCGGGCTCGTGGCCGACCCGCGCGACGGCTCACTGTCCGACCCGAGTTGGCTCAGGTTAGTCACGCCGCCAGAGCGCTGGACCGTCCAGAACCTAAAAGGATGCCGTCGCAAGGCAATCCGGGTCAGGCCATGGCGATGCTCGCCGGCGACCGGGAGCTATCATCGTGGCGCGTCACGACGTGCTGCTCCTGGCGCCTGGGTCCGCTTCCAGTGTCGCGAGGTCGCGGACCGCGTAGCGGCGGTGCTCGCACTCCTCCCTCATGACCACGCGCAGGCAGGGGCCGAGGGTATATGTCTTGTCCGGGTAGCCGGGCGCGGGCAGCCGCGGGCATACCCGTTCCAGGTCGTCATCGGTGAGCCCGTTCACGATGCCGCGCACCATCGTCACCCGGGTGCCGCGTGCTTCCAGTACCTCGGCCAGAGGCGGGCGCGCGTCGAGGTCGATGACGAGCGCTGCGGCGTCCTCGATCGGGTAGCCGGGGTTCGGGAGGCCGAGCCGGTGGTACGGCATCGGCTCATTGAGAATCATGTGGCCGGCCCACCTGTCGGTGGCGAAGACGAGATGGCGCAGCGTCTCTGCGAAGGACCATTCGTCGTCGACCCGCTGCTGCAGGGCGGTTTCGGGCAGCCGCCCGGCGCGGGCGACGGTCTCGGCCCAGAGACGCTCGATCGTGCCCCACATCGCGCGGTAGTCATCGGCTGTCCGCATCTCTCTCAGCTGGATGCGTTCGGGGTGGCGCCGGTCGAGCTCGCGCTCCACGAATGCAGTGACGTCCACGTCGTTGACCACGAGGTTGCCGACGACCCCGGACAGGCTGACGTCAACGAGCCAGGAGTCAGCGATCCTGACCTGGCGCAGGTCACAGTCCCGGAAAGTCGCGCCGGTGAAGTCAGTGCCGGTGAAGCTGGCACCGCGAAATGCATCGCTGCCGTCGTAGTCGGCTGCCATCGCGCCATTGTCCCCAATCGGCCGTAGGCCTACAACCGCCCGCTGCCTGAGGGGCGGTTCGCCTGATCCCGTCCGAGGCCGGAGTGTCCGCGGCGAGAAACCTCGGCGGTGAGCCGAACCGCCTCGTCGCCTGCTGCTACTAACTCTGCATGGCAATTCTCCTGGGTCGCAGATGACCGAGCCGTACGGAGACGTCGGCTCAGCCATCTTCACCGGCCGTCAGGAGAGTGCTCGCGGCGATGCGATGCTGGCAGGATCGGTCGGGGCGACGAGGATGCGATGGCCGAGTTCTTCCCGCCAGGCCGCGGCGGCCAGCACCCGCGTCATCTCGCTGACGCGCGAATACCGCGCGGATGGTGCGGCAGCTTAGCCCTCGGCGGCCCGTACGTCCGGGATCGGCGTACTGCGCTAACTCCGCATTAGCGATATCGCCAGGTCCGGCTTGACCAGGGACGCGACGTATCTCGGCCAGACCATGGCACCGTGACAGCGGAAACTGATCACCTCGGCATCAGCCGCATCGAACGGACGGTCTCGGCTTGAGTACCGGCCCTTCCGTATCCGCAGGACGTGGCCCCCGGGCTCGAGCAGAGTCTCGGCCGTCTCACCGTACTTAACCGAGCCGACGCTCTTGCCATCGACCGAGATCTCAAACTGACCGCGCACAAGCTCGATGCCGACACCTTCACGCGTCAACCTGAGCGTTGCTGACATAGTTACTCCTTTACGTGCGAGTGCTCTCAAGTGGGTCTCACGTGCTCGTGCCGGGGCCCCGGCCGGCGGCGGGAACGCTTGGTGTCCCTGCCCGCTTGCTAGCATGATACCAAGAGAGTATCATTGTGATATCATATTGTCGTCAGACGGTGGCGCCCCACGAGGGCAGCAGAGAAGAGACGGCGTGGACCTACCGGACAGCGCGGTCGCGGGACGGTTCCTGCGCTGCTCGGGTTGGCGGCGGCGACTTGGCCGGCGAAGCTGGGTGTCCTGGCCGCTATGTCGGCTCGCTAGCAAACCAAGGTAAACATGACAGAACGTGCAGCCATGAGGGTGACAGGGGACAAGGAAGAAGTGGCGATGCAAACAGGCAAGACGTCCGGCGAGCTGCCCCGCTACCAGCCCGGGACCGGGACCGGCGGGTCAGCGGTCGCAGTGCGGGGGCTACGGAAGCGGTTCGGGGACAAGGAGGCGGTGGCCGGCATCGATCTGCAGATCGAAGCGGGCTCGCTGGCCGGGCTCGTCGGGCCGAACGGTGCGGGCAAGACTACGTCGCTGTCGATGATGACCGGGCTGCTGCGACCGGACGGCGGGCAGGTGCTGGTCGATGGGCGGGACGTGTGGCAGGACCCGCCCGCGGCTAAGGCGATCATGGGCGTGGTTACGGCCGAGGTCAGGCTGTTCGAGCGGCTCAGCGGCGAGGAGCTTCTCGAGTACGCGGGCCGGCTGCGCGGACTGCCCGCAAGCGAGGCACGCGAACGAGCCGCCCAGCTGCTGGACGTGCTGGATCTGGCAGCAGACGCCAAGCGACTGGTCGCGGACTACTCAACCGGGATGCGCAAGAAGGCAGCGCTCGGCTGCGCGCTGATCCACAACCCGTCTGTGCTGTTTCTCGACGAGCCACTGGAGGGGGTCGATCCGGTGTCCGGGGACGTCATCCGCCGTCTGCTGACCCGTTTCGCCGCATCCGGCTCGACCGTGCTGTTCTCCAGTCACGTCATGGAACTGGTCGAGCAGGTATGCGATCACGTGTCCATCATCGACAAGGGCAAGATCGTAGCGACCGGCACCATCGACGAGGTCCGCGGCGGCAAGACACTGCAGCGGGCGTTCATCGACCTAATCGGCCCGCGCGCTACCGACGAGGAGGTGCTGTCATGGCTCGGCTCCTCGTCCAGCTGAAGCTGCGCTTGCTGCTGAACGCGCTGCGCTCGTCCGACGCCGCCAAGATTTCTTTCCTCGTCAGCACGACGTTCGCGGTGCTGCTCGCAATCGGTACGTTTCTGCTGCTGGCGACGTTCCGCGGCAAGAGCACGTCGGTTGACCTGACCGCGGTCATCTTCACGGTGTTCGTGTTCGGCTGGCTGATCGCGCCGATCATGGTCTTTGGCGTGGACGGCACGCTCGACCCGGCCACGCTGGCGCTCTATCCGCTGGGCACCCGGAAGCTGGCGGGCGGACTGCTGGCGGCTTCGGCCACCGGCGCGTGGCCGATAGCCAATGTCGTCGGCCTGCTCGGAGTGACAGTCGGGCTGGCCAGCGGAGCGCTCGGCGAGATCGTCGCGGTGGTAGCGGTGGTGCTGCAGGTACTGTTCTGCATCACGCTATCCCGTTTTGTCACGACCTCGCTGGCCGGCTTGCTCCGGTCGCGCCGCGGCCGGGACCTGGCTGTGTTCCTGATTATCCCGCTGTTCGCCCTGTACGAGTTCTTCGGGCAGGTGGTCCCTAAAGCGGCCGCCGAGGGAAAGATCACCGCGGCGAGCTTCACGGGCCTCGACTCGTGGATGCGCTGGCTGCCGCCGGGCCTGGCCGCGCACGCGATCCAGGACGCCTCGGACGGCCGGCCCGCCACGGCGCTCGCCCGCCTTGCCGCGCTGGCAGCCGTCACCGTGTTGTTCGGCTTGCTGTGGGTCAGGTCGCTGAGCCGCGCGTTGGTGACAGCCGATACCACAACGCAAGCGGCCAGGGTACGCGGCGCCAAGCTGCCGCTGGCCGGGTTCGGCCTGCGCGGTGCCGTTGCCGCCCGGTTCTGGCTCTACCAGCGCCGCGATCCCACCTCACTCGTCTACTGGGCGGTCATCGCGGTCGTCACGGCTGCGGTGTCCGCTAGATCGCTGATCGGCAAGAACCACCATCCCGCGATCATCCTGGCCAGTGCGATCCTCGGCGCCGCGTTTGTCGGAGTCTTCCACGTCAACTCGGCAGGGCAGACCGGCCCGCCGTTCCTCCTCGAAGCGACGGCGCTGAGTCGCGCTCGTGACCTGCGTGCCTACTTCTCGGGGCAGAACGTCGTGTGCTGGGTAATCGGCGCGCCGCTGGTCATCGCCGTCTGCTTCGGCCTCGCCGCTGCGGCCGGCCGGCCCGGTTTCGGAGTCGAAGCAGCACCGGTTGTACTGGCTGGAATCGGCGCTGCGCTGGGGCTCAGCAACCTGTTCAGCGTCGCGCTGCCGTATCCGATGGCCAGGCGGACTGGCACGCCGATGCTGGTAGCCGCGCAGGGTTACGGCGGCTACCGGGTCGCCGGCATTCTCGGCACCCTGGCGGGCACCGCGATCGCGGCGGCACCCGTGATCATCTTGGTGCTCCGGACAGCTAACGACGCGATGGCGGTCCGGATCGGCGTGCTCGTACCGGCCGCGGCCATCTACGGCTTCGCACTTGCATTCGCCGGTGTCCGGCTGGCTGCAGCCGCTGCCGCCGGAAGAATGCCCGAGCTGAGCGAGGCGGCCTCGCGCAGCGCCATGGTCTGAGCAGAAGACCGACTTGCCGGTACAAGACCGGATGGCCGGCCTCTCGATCCTCGAAGAGCCGATGCGCTACCAGCGGTTCGGCTTCCCAACCGGCTGAACGGGATCAGGCCAGCGGCTGCGTCGGACCCGCTTCGGCGGACTGGTCGTCGGCCGCGGAGCTGTAAGCGTCGGCCGGCGCGCGGATCTGATCAGGACTAGGCGGGATGATGTCGACCGTGATCCCGAAATCCCACAGTTCGGTTACCGCCCAGCTCTCAGCATCGGCGGGTACGGCGGGATCGGAGTTTACGGCGATGCGTCGGGCCCGGCCGTCCGGGTCGAGCCATACCTCGGCCGGAAGCTGCCGAAGTGATCGATACGGGCCAGCTGGCACGGTCACGCCACTCGGCAGAGCGGCGTCTGCGCGCCCGAGGTCGAGCGCGACGCGGAAGCGCGCTGTCATGACGCCGCGGACAGTGTCCGGCCCGACCTCCGCGATGTCGTCGGTAGCGCCAAACAGAGCATCCAGAGGCCAGAGGGGGTCGTTTGGCCAGCGCGGACCGCTGGGATCGCCGAGCGAGAAGCCAGTCCAGTTCTCGCCGACGTGGATGTAGACGTTTGCCCCGTCGTACACGTTCTCGGCGTGGTAAATGCGCTCTTTCGCCGCGCCCTGGTCATCCTCGCGCTCAAGAAATTTCTCGTTGAGGCCGTCGGTGAAGAACACGGCCTGCATCACCCTGGCTCGCCGCGCGGCGAGGTCGGCGACGCCCTCGCACCGCCGGTCGGCTGGCCCCGGCACCGGTGAGCCGGTGCAATAGGCCGCGAAAAGCCGTGCAGTCCCGGCTTCGACGGTCCGGGCGGCGGCAGCGGCTAACCGGTCGGCTATCGGCTCGCCCGCAGTGTGCACGCATTCAGGATAAAGCGGTGTGGTCAGCCGCGTCCGCTGCTACTCCGCTTGCGTGGCGTTCTACCGAGCCTGACATCGCGGCCAGAGGGCGGTTTGCTACGGAACAGTCGGCTGGTCCTGCACACGCGCCGGCCTGGGCCAGCTGCCGCGGAGCCCGGCCTTTCGGAATCGTGGCCAGCACCGCCCAGTTCCTGTGCTCTGCGGCCGTCCGAGCCTGCACGTACCGTTGTCGGCGTGACCGGTACTCTCGAGCGCTTCGACGGCCGCGAACCGAGAGCTGTGGCGGCCGAGCTCACGCGGCTGCGAGCCGAGAACGCCCGGCTGCTCCGGCTGCTGAACATGACGCCGGATCAAGCCGGGCTGCCGCGCCCGCCGCAAGCCGGGTTCTTCGAGGCGCCGCCCGGACCGGTGCACGGCGGGTCGGCGTCAGCGGAGAAGGTGGCCTTTTTCGGCGCGCTGTTCGCCGCGCGTACCGACGTGTATGCCGTCCCGTACGAGAACCGCCGTACCGGCAAGGCCGGGTGGGTTCCCGCCACGCGGGGCGGATTTCGCAAGGGAGTGCCCCACGGCGAGAGGGACTACCTCCCGCTGACAACCGAAGCGCTGGCCGCGCATCTGTCTGGGAAGATGCATATCGGCCTCTACCCGCTGCTAGGCGGCGACAGCTGCCGTTGGCTGGCAGCCGACTTCGACGGTCTGGATGCGCTGATCGACGCGCTCATGTACCTGAAGGCGGCCAGGGCGCTCGGAGTGCCGACGGCGCTTGAGGTATCCCGGTCGGGCGTGGGCGCGCACGTCTGGATGTTCTTCACCGCGCCGGTCCGGGCGGAGACCGCGCGCCGCCTCGGCACCGGACTGCTGCGGGAAGCGATGGCGCTGCGCGGCCGGATGAAGCTGGCAAGCTACGACCGGCTATTCCCGTCCCAGGACCTGCTCCCGTCCGGCGGGGTGGGCAACCTGATCGCCGCTCCGCTGTTCAAGCCCGCCCGCGCGGAGGGCCGGACCGTTTTCATCGATCCAGGAACGCTGGAACCGTACCAGGACCAGTGGGCATTCCTGTCGTCCCTCGGTCGGATGAGCCCGCGCGAAGTTGACCTCGCCGCGAACAAGGCGGGCCGGATCGCCGTCGGCTCGGAGGTGATGCGGCTGGACACCGCAGTGTCCACGGCAACCCGTCCAACACCAGCTCCGGTCGTTCATGCCCGGCTTGGTGCCAGGATCCGGCTGGAGCAGGCCGAGCTGACACCTAGCCTGGCGGCCGGGCTGCGGCACGCTGCCTCGATACGTAATCCGGTCTTTGACGAGCGACAGCGGATGCGGGCGTCGATCTGGAACGTCCCCCGTTTCCTATTTAGCTTCGACGAGACGGTCGACGGCGGCCTGATCCTGCCCCGTGGCCTCATCGCCAAGGTGGCATCCTTCGCGGAGGAAGCCGGCAGCCGACTGGAGATTACCGACGAGCGGTCAACAGGAACAGCACAGGACTTCTCCTTCATGGCGACGCTGACCAGCCTGCAGCGCGAAGCCGTCGCCGAACTGGCTCGCCACGAGCTCGGGGTGCTGGTTTCGCCCCCAGGCTCGGGCAAAACTGTCGTCGCATGCGCTCTGATCGCGGCGCATGGCACTTCGACTCTTATCCTGGTCGACCGCAAGACCCTCGCCGACCAGTGGCGCGGCCGTGTCAGCGAGTTCCTCGGCATCAAGGCCGGACAGCTCGGCGGCGGTCGGGCAAAACTTCGCGGTACCGTCGACGTCGCGACCTTGCAGACGCTAAGCCGCCGCTCGGATGTCGGCGAGCTTACTGCCGGTTACGGGCTAGTCGTTGCCGACGAATGCCATCACGTCGCGGCTGCCGCGTTCGAGTACGCTGTCCGGCAGATTCCGGCGCGCCGCTGGCTAGGGCTAACCGCCACCCCCTACCGGCGCGACAAACTGGACGACCTCATCGCCTGGCAGGTCGGCGAGATCCGGCACACCGTAACGCCGCCTCGCGACGTCGACACCAACCGGCAGGCCCTCGCCTTGCCCGGCATCACCCTGCCTGGCAGTACCACCGGGCCAGTACCGGTCCTGTACGTTCACCACACCACTTACTGCTACAGCGGTGACGCCAACCCGCAGGCGCCAGGAGGGATGGCCGCGATCTACCGCGACCTAGCCGCTGACGAGCACCGCGCCGGCCAGATCACGGCCGACGTCGCGGCCGCCCTGGCCCGCGGCCGCCACTGCCTCGTCCTCACCCAGTGGGTCGCGCACCTCGACAAGCTCGTCGAGACTCTGCGAGCAATTGGTCATGTTCCAGTCGTCCTGCGCGGCGGGATGGGCGCGAAGAACCGCGCTGCGGCACTCCAACGGCTGCAGCATCAGCCAGGGAGCCCGCCGTTGCTAGTCGTAGCCACCGGCCCTTACGTCGGGGAGGGCTTCGATTGCCCGGCGCTGGACACCCTGTTCCTCGCCGCGCCAGTCAGGTGGAAAGGACGCCTTGTGCAGTATGCCGGGCGCATCCTGCGTGCCTACCCCGGCAAGGAAACCGCCGAGGTGCATGACTATCACGACCTGGGCACCGGCGTTCTTGCCGCCACTCTGGCCGGCCGCGCCCCCGGCTACACCAGCCTCGGCTTCCCCGATCCGCGCCGCGTCACTCCGACACCGAGCTCGAAGTGGGGAAGCGCTTCACATTGACGACATTCAGGACGTCCTCGACAGCAGCGACCCGGTGCGCTAGCCCGCCGGCTGAGCCTGGGATCGGGCGCAGCCAGGTCAGCGCGCCTCGGGTTCCCTGGGGCCGCTGAGGCGCCCAACCGGAAGGAACTGCGGACCGACAGCCGTTTCGTGCCGTACGGGAATCGCCTTACTGTTGCGCAGTGACGATTCAGATGATCATCCTCAATGGCGGCTCCAGCTCAGGGAAGTCCGGGATCGTTCGGTGCCTGCAGGCAGTGCTGCCCGAGCCGTGGCTCGCGTTCGGGTGTGACTCGTTTGTCGACGCCTTGCCTGCGAAGATGCAGGCATCGGACGAGGGGATCGTGGTCGCGGCGGATGGCAAGGTGAGCGTCGGCGCCGACTTCCACGCGCTCGAGGCGGCGTGGAGAGAGGGCGTCGCCGCGATGGCCCGCGCGGGCGCAAGGATCATCATCGATGATGTCTTCCTCGGCGGAGCGGCGTCCCAGCAGCGGTGGCTGAAGGCTCTCGGCAGACTGGCGGTGTTGTGGGTCGGCGTCAGGTGCGACAGTGCGGTCGCCGCGGGCCGCGAGGTTGCGCGAGGAGATCGCGCTCAGGGGATGGCCGCGTCGCAGGCGGAAGTAGTTCACCAGGGGGTCTTCTATGACCTGGAGGTGGACACGACGCATGCGGAGGTGCTGGTTTGCGCGCAAACCATCGCCGCCCACGTCACCTGATTGCCCAGCCAAACTGCCGCGATGGCGTAGCGCGGGGTGTTCACAGGGCGAGGCCCGGTTCGAGCTGTGCGATCGCCCGGTCGATGAGCGCGGCGATGTCGGCGTCGGGATCGTCGGTGATGGCGACAGAAACCGCCATCACGGCCCCGACGATCGCTCCGGTGACGGTGCGGACGGCGAAGTCGTCCGGTCGGCGGCCGGCGCGCTCGGCCATGGCGCGGCCCAGCAGTCTCATGGCCTGGGAGACCTGGTCGAGCATCGCCGCGCGCAGCTTCGGAACGGTAAGAATCAGGGCGATCCGTTCTCGCTGCTCGGCGCGATCTAGGCCGGACATGCCCCCGAAGACGGCGGCGAATGCGGCACGCAGCGCCTGCACAGGGGGCAGGTCGGGTGGCTGTGCCAGGAATGCCTCGATCAGCTGCGGATCGTAGTCGTCCTCGAGCACGAGGTCCTCCTTGGCCGGGAAGTAGCGGAAGAACGTGGTCTCGGAGACGTCGGCGGCGTCGATGATCTGCTCGATCGTGGTGGCGTCATAGCCCTGCTCGCGGAACAGCCGCAGGGCGCAGGCCTGGATCGTGGCGCGGGTCCTGGCCTTCTTGCGGTCCCGCAGACCCGGCCTGGCCGGGCTGCTGCTTGAGTCGGTCACTGTCGTCCTCCGGGGCAAGAATGCCAGGGTCAGCAGGATGCCGACGACGGCAATGCCGGATGAGGCCAGGAGCGCGGCGTCCAAGCCGCCCGCGAAGGCGCTGCGGGCAACGCGGGCGAGGGCGGCTGACCCGAGCCTGGTGGCAGCGGCGACGCCGCCGTAGACGCTCTGCCGGGCAGCCGCGGCGGCAGCGGAGGGGACTCCGCGTAGATCGAGCCGGGCCTGGTAGGCGACGGCAAGGATGCTGCCCATGATGGCGGTGCCGAGGGGACCGGCGGTGTGCTGGAACGTCTGGACCACCGCGGAGCCGGTGCCGCTGCGCTCTGCCGGCAACCGGGAGAGCGCCGCGGCCGTGGCGGCGGTGAGTGTCAGGCCCGTTCCCGCGCCGAGCACGGCCATCCAGATCGCGATGAACGCCGTACTTGAGGCCGTGCCTGTCATCGTGCCGCAAATGGCACCCGCGGCAAGCAGGACAAACCCGAGCAGCACCGTCAGCCTGGGCCCGGCTGCCCTGGCGAGAGCGCTGGCGGGCAGCGCGCCGATGATCAGGCCTCCGACGAGAGGGAGCAGCCGGAACCCGGCGACCAGTGCGCTGGCTCCCTGGACGGCCTGGAAGTACTGCGGCAGGAGAAACAGCACGCCGATCATGGCGAGCCCGGCTATCCCGCCAAGCACCGCTCCCCATTTGAACCAGGCCGAGCGGAACAGCGTGGGGTCAACCAGCGGCTCGCCGCCCTGCTGGCCGAGCCGGCGTTCCCATACCCCGAACCCGGCCAGCGCGGCCAGCCCGACGGTCATCAGGCAGAGCGCGGCGGGATCGCCCCAGCCCTTCTGGCCGGCCTGGATCAGCCCGTAGATCAGGGCAACCAGCCCGGCAGTCGATGCGGCGATGCCGAGCGGGTCCAGCCCAGGTCGCCGCGCTGCTCGGGACTCGGGGATCAGCAGCAGCGCGGCGATCAGGCCCACGACGACGACGGGCACGTTGACCAGGAACACCCAGCCCCACCACAGCCGCGATAGCATCCAGCCGCCGAGCAGTGGTCCGGCGGGCAGGCCTAGGAAGTTGGCGGCCTCGTAGATCCCGACCGCCTTGGGCCGGTCTGCCTCGCTGAACAAGACGCTGAGGGCGGACATGGCCATGACCGTGATCCCTGACGCGGCCACGCCCATGAACAGCCGAGCGAAGAGGAACAAGCCTGGCCCGCTCGACTCGGCGCACAGCGCGGAGCCCGCGCCGAAAACCGCAAGGCAGCCGACCAGCACCTTCTTGCGACCGAACCGGTCGCCGGCCAGCCCGGCCGGGAGCACTGCGGCGGCGACCAGCATCAGGTAGCCGGACGAGAACCACTCCAGGTCAGACTCGGTGGCATGCAGGGCCCTGGCCAGGGTCGGCAGGGCTACCGACAGCACCGTGGCGTCCAGGGTCCCGGCCAGAACGCCAAGGCAGACCGCGCCCAGCGCCCACCACCGGCGTGGCCCAGCCGCGACCTGCTTCATGGTAGTTACCTCCAGATAGAGGCTACCACCATCTAGGGGTAACTACCGCGAATTTAGCCGGGACGGCCCGAGTGGCTTCGCCGACTCAGTCCCCGTTCGGCCCAATCGGCACGTCGCGCTCGACGACGTTCGAGGTCACCGCGGAGACGCCACGACCGAGTCCCGGATGTGCGCCTCGTCCTGGCACACGACCCGGAACCGGTAAAGCGTCTGCACCTCGCTGTCCTCAGGCGGCAGCCGGTCGCGGCGGTGTTGACGCCCTGAACGTTCACCCCGTCGCGCAGGATCACGCCAGCGCCAAGGAACCCGATCGCGGGGACCCCGTCGGGCGGGGTCCCCGCGATCCGCGGACGCTCAGGCCTTGGCCGCGACGACTTCCGGCTCGGCGCTGTCGCCCGCCGGAGCGGGGCGCTGCGCAATGCCCAGCCGCCCGGGGAGCAGGAGCGCTACCAGAGCCCCGGCGACGAGTACCGCGGCACCGACTCCGAAGGCCCGGTCATACCCGGTTGTCAGGGCGGCGGCAACGACGTGCGGGGCGGCCGACCGGGCGTGGACTGAGCCGGCGACGGTCGCCGTGACCGCCAGCCCGATCGCGCCGCCTACCTGGCGGGTGGTGTTGACCAGGCCCGATGCTAGGCCCGCCTGCTGCGGCGGCATACCGGCGGTCGCACCCATCGTCATCGGAACGAACGACAAGCCGAACCCGGCGCCGACCAGCAGGCCCGGCAGGAACACGCCTGACCAGTAGCCGTCACCCGGTGTCAGTTGTGTCATCCAGGCCAGTCCCGTCGCTGCCAGCAGCAGCCCGACGGTGAGCTGCCGACGCGCCCCGATCCTGGCCACTATCCGGGCGGCAGGCAGTGCGGCGAAGAGGATCGCCAGGCCGACCGGCAGGAACGCCAGTCCGGCTTGCAGCGGCGAGTAGCCGTTGACCTGCTGCAGGTACAGCGACAAGAAGAAGAACACGCTGAAGATCGATGCCCCGATGGCGAACGACACCCCGTTAGCCGCGGTGAGCGACCGCCGGCGGAACACTCCGAGCGGCACCAGCGGGTGCTCGGCCAGCCGCGCCTCGATCAGCACGAACGCCGCCAGCAAGGCGATGCCGAACACAAGGATCAAGATCGTGTGTGCTGACCCCCATGGGTGCGACCCGGTGCCCACGATCCCATAGACGATCAGGGCCATCCCCGTGGTCACCGTGACTGCGCCGGGAATGTCGAGACGCCGGGCGGCGTCGCCGACGCGGGAGTCCGGGAGCGTACGCGCCGCCCCGGCGATCAGCGCAAGACCGATCGGCACGTTGACGAACAACACCCATCGCCAGTCGAGCAGGTCGGTGAGAATGCCCCCGGCGAGCACGCCGATCGCCGCACCGCTAGCGGCCGTCGCCGACCAGGCCCCGAGCGCCCGGCGCCGCGCGGCCGGAGCGGTGAAGGTGGTCGTGAGCAGGCTCAGCGTCGCCGGGGCCAGCACCGCCCCGGCAGCGCCCTGGAGGGCCCTGGCGGTGATCAGCCACGCACCGCTCTGCGCCAGCCCGCCGAGCAGGCTGAAGGCGGTGAACGAGCCAAGCCCGAGCAGGAACACGCGTCGCCGGCCGAACATGTCGGCGGCCCGGCCGCCCAGCATCAGCAGGCCGGCGAAGCTCAGCGTATAGGCGTTGATGACCCACTGCTGGCCGCCCTGCGACAGGTGCAGGCCGATCTTCATCTGCGGGAGGGCCACGTTGACGATCGAGATGTCCAGAACCACCATGAACTGAGCCAGGCAGCACACGGCCAGCGTGGCCCAGCCTGGCACTGCCCGGCCTTCCCTCAGGACCTGACCGTCACCGGCCGACCGGGCACCGCCAGCCGCCCGCCAGGGCGGGGGCACCTGCGATCGCCGGAGGCCCATCGTTCCCCCAGGGTTAAGCAGCGTCATCTCACGCCTCCTCATCCGGGTGCGAATCGTTACAACCGTTCAGACACCGGAGCGTCCGCGTATTGAGCGATGAGTTTGCGGCGCGGATGGTGTTGCGGCCCGCCGGCTGGATTCGCCGATGAATCGAGAACGCGAGCGGTGTTGTAACTTCCAAGAGGCCGATCTGGGAAAGGACGACCGCACCGATGGACGAGACGGTTCTCGAGCGTGCACGCGCCGGTGATGGGCACGCCTTCCAGGAACTGGTCGAGCCGCTACGGCGCGAGATCCTCATGCACTGCTACCGGATCCTCGGGTCACTCCACGACGCCGAGGACATACTCCAGGAGACTTTGTTGTCTGCATGGCGAGCGCTGGACCGGTTCGACGGCCGTGCGCTGAGGGCGTGGCTGTACCGCATCGCTACCAACCACTGCCTTAACTACCTCAGAGACGGGTCGCGGCGTCCTCAGCCGGCCCTGCTCTCCCGGCCGGCATCCCTGACAGAATGCCTGGTCAGGTCGGACGAGCCGTGGTGGCTCGAGCCCTACCCTGACTCCTTGCTTGATAACGCGGCCTCCGGCCCCGAGGCCAGGTACGACACCCGCGAGTCCATCGCGCTATCGTTCGTCGCCGGTCTGCAGCGCCTGCCCGTCCAGCAGCGGGCCGCGCTGGTTCTGCGCGACGTGCTCGGCTTCTCAGCGGCCGAGGCCGCCGATCTCCTCGACACGACGCCAGCCTCGGTCAACAGCGCCCTGGCCCGGGCAAGAACCGGATTCCGGCCCGAGCGGGATCCCGAGCAGGTGCCGCTACCGCGGTCCGCGGCCGAGGCGCGAGTGGTCGAACGTTTCGTTGACGCCTTCGAGCGCGGTGACCTGGGCGGGGTGCTTGCCGTGCTGACCGAGGATGCCAGGCTCACCATGCCGCCAGAGCCGCTGGAGTGCAACGGATCCCGCGCGATCGCCGACTTCATGGAGCGAGTGGGCTTCTGGGGTCCCGGGATCAAGCTGGTGCCGATCCGGGCCAATAACCAGCCTGCGTTCGGCTTCTACCGCCCCGACCCCAACTCGTCGGTCTGGCGAGCCAGGGGCCTCATCGTGCTGAGCCTGCGCAACGACCAAGTGTCGAGCGTTACGCGCTTCGACCCGGCGTGCTTTGACCGATTCGGACTACCGCGCACGCTGCCGCAGGACTGACGACGATGCTCACACTGCGGCGCAGGCGGCGGCGAGCCCGGGGATGGCTGGCCGCTCAGTCAGGCTGGCCGCTCAGTCAGGCTGGCACTCAGTCAGGCTGGCACTCAGGAAGACTGGCACTCAGGAAGACTGGCGCTCAGGAAGCAGCGGGCGCATAAAGGTCCGCTCGTAGCGGAGGATGCAGCCGCTGTCGTCCCTGATCCGGTCGGCCGCGACGAAGTCGGGGTCTATCCCGAACCGGGCGCGGTACTGCTCATACGCGGCCAGGCTGGGAAAGCTAAATAGGGCGAGCGCCTTATCGCTGGCGCCTTCGGAAGGCAGGAAGTAGCCGTGATGGGTGCCGCCGTGCCGGTCCACAAGTTCCATCCAGCGCCTGGCGAAGCGCTCGAAGGCGTCGATCTTGGCCGGGTCGATCACGTACTCGACGACGCAGGTGATCACAGGGTGCAACGGTAACAGCCCTCGTACGCGGTTTGGCTGAGCCATCTCCGCTGGCGCCGGCCGCGTGCGAGCCAAGCCCGGCAAGGCGGCAGCGTCCGCTTGCCGCCGTCCGCTTGCCGCCGTCCGCTTGCCGCCGTCCGCGGGCCCGTTTGCTTCCGGCGCGGACGGCCGCCCCCAAAGACGGCAGCACGGCCGCGGCCAAGCGTCAGCCGCAGCCGATGATTTGCTCCGCCTGGGCCGGCGTCACCTTGGAACAGTTCGGGAGCGCGGGCAGGGCTTCCGAATTCAGCATGTCGAAGACCGTCTCCACGTTGGACGGGTCGGCCTGCCACTCGACCACGTGCTCGTTGCCACCGACGCTGGTCACGGTGACATGCGGCAGGACCGCCGAAAAGCGCTCGTCCAACTGGGGCGACAGGCCAGTAGACAGCGCCTTCCGCACGTTTGCCTCGTACGTGTCCGCCAAGGCCTGACTCGGCCAGCTCACGCAGACGACTGCGTGGGGCCTGGCAGTGGCGCTGGCCGGCTGCCTGATGCCGACGGCGACTTCGGTCGGATCGGCCGTTATGAAGGCGCTCGAGCCGCTGAACATCGTGGCTGCCACCACGTTGCCCAGGCATCCAGCGAGCGCGCTAATGTCGGGGTCGTCGGCAAGCGTGGTTCCGGACGGCGAGCCGATCTGGCTGAGGTTCGCGCTCGACCCGCCGCCGACCAGCACATCCGAGTTCTCTGGCTCCACCTTCACCATGGTTAGCGCGTATTCCGCGCCGTCTCCTCTGGCGGTGCCCAATGACGGAGCGGCGAGCGTGCCGTCAGCGTCCTTCTTCCAGCCAAGCTTGATCATGCGCCCGGTCACGAGCGAAGCGTCCTGCCCGCCCGCAATCAGCGTCACGGTGTCGGGCGGGTTCCGCCCGGCGCTGATGGCATAGTTCTCGGCGAACAGGTTGATGCCGGTATCGGCCGGCAGCGTGCTCATGAGGCCTGCGAGGCTGAAGGCGCCCATCCCGCGCAACTGACCGTAGCCTATCGATTCCGCGCTGACGCTGCTCCCCGCGAGGCTGACAAGCTCCGAGGTGTCGTCGTAATAAATAGTGGCCCGGTTGCTGGCCGTGTCCGACACCCGCGCCAAGGCCGTCTCGAGTCCGGAACTTCCCGATCCGCCGCTTGAGCAGCCAGCAGCGACCACGACGAGAACGGCAGCTAAAACTGGCCGTACAAATCTTGATATAGAGGTCACAAGTTAATTGTAATGATCCAATAGATGATTTCGGCCAACCGTCAGGTCACGTCCTCATGGCCGAGCCCAGCCGCATCCTCCGGAACGACTCAGCGCAGCCACCTCGGCCGCCCTAGAGACCCCACGATCGAGCCCGAACAGCTAGCCGCCATGCACCTGACATCTCGCGGCAGCGATAACCCCGCCATTCTGCCCAAGTCGGACAGCGGCACGTTGTTCATGGCATCTTGAATCCGCATCGCACCGACATTTCACCGACTCGGTCCCCGGAGATCTCGACATATAGGTACAAAGTCGGGACCGAGTCGGTGAAATGTGAGGACCGAGGCTGGTGATAGGCGACCTAAATCCGTTATATCAGGACAGTCGCGGCCCAGCCTAGGTCACCCGGTAGCGGTAAGCCGCGTGCGAGGCCGCCGGGGCGTGGAAGGCCGTATGCGACGCCACCGGGGCGTGGAAGGCCGTGTGCGCTGCGGTCGGCCGGGCAGGCTGCATAAAGAAGCCTAGTACCGGCGAGGCCGCCTTCTGGACTGAAATGACCGGCTTATCCGGAATGGGGGCAACAATGCTCTTTACCGACCGGGCCGATGCGGGGCGGCAGCTGGCTGGCCGGCTTGAGCACCTGCGCGGAGAACCAGTCGTTGTACTGGGCCTGCCGCGCGGCGGCGTGCCGGTCGCGGCCGAGGTCGCTCGCGCGCTAAGAGCACCACTGGACGTTATCGTCGTACGCAAGCTTGGCGTCCCGTTCGAGCAGGAGCTGGGAATGGGCGCCGTCGGGGAAGGCGGAGTCGAGGTCACCGATCCTGAGGTGATCCGCATGGCGGGCGTGCGGCCGCAACAGCTTGCCGCAGTCGAGGAACGCGAGCAGGCAGAGGTCGAGCGCCGGGCCGTGCGTTACCGGGCCGGGCGAGCGCCCGTGCCCCTGGGCGGCCGCGTGGCCGTGGTCATCGACGACGGGATCGCAACAGGGTCGACGGCCAGGGCAGCCTGCCGGATCGCTCGCGCGCTCGGCGCGGCCAGGGTGGTGCTGGCCATTCCGGTCGCTCCGCGGGGCTGGCGGCACCGGATCGGCGGGGACGCCGACGAGCTGATCGCCGTGGCCACCCCAGGCGGCTTCATGGCGATAGGCCAGTTCTACGACGACTTCTCGCAGACGAGCGACGACGAGGTGATCCGATGCCTGGCTGCCGCCGCGACGGACGCCAACGCCGGCGCGGACCAAGACTCTGGCCGTCTGCAATGAGCCCGCCCGTACCGGTCACCAACCCGCCCGCGGACCACGTTCACTAGCCCGCCGGCGACGGTCACCCACCCCACCCGCAGCGGTCACCAACCCTGCTCGCAGGCAGCGGCACTAGGCCGCCAGCCTCCCGTAGCCCCAGCGGTGGCTAACGACGGGAACGTGAGTCGTGTCTCAGCCGATCGAGCAGCTTCGCGCATGCGTGCACGGCCGCGACATGCGGGACGTCGACGTCCAGGCGCCGCGCGAGTTCCACGATCGCACCGGTCATGCAGTCAAGCTCGAGGCGCTTTCCGGCTTCGAGGTCCTGCAGCATCGAGGTCTTGTGATCACCTACAGCCAGGCCGGCCTCGAGCCGGCGCTCCAGCGAAACCGGGAACGTTATTCCGAGCGGCGCGGCTACGGCTGCGCACTCAGAAAATATGGCCCGCAGCAGGTCTGGCATCTCTGGTATCTCGCCCAGCTGGCCGAGAGTCGCCCCGGTCAGCGCTGTGACCGGGTTGAACGCCACGTTGCCTATGAGCTTGAGCCAGATCTGGTCACGCAGCCTGGCCTCAACTGGCGCCCGAAGGCCGCCGGCCGCGAAGGCCGCAGAGATCAGCTTCAGCCGCTCCGACTCCGACCCGTCGGGCTCGCCGAGGGTAAACCGTGTCCCCTCGACATGCTTGATAACGCCTGGCTCGATGATCTCCGTGGAGCAGAAAACCACGCAGCCCACGTTGTGCTCGGCGCTGATCGAGTCGGCGATGACGCCGCCTGGGTCAACGCTCTGCAGCCCCAACCCGGACACCCCCGACCCGGACACCCCCGACCCGGACAGCCCGGATCCGGGCCGCCCGAGCCGCTCCGGCACGGGCATCGACTGGAAATACCACCACGGGATCCCGTTCTGCGCCCAGATGGCGGCGGCCCCGGGGGCGAGCAGCCTGCCCAGCCGCGGCGCGATCTCGGGCAGGCTATAGGCCTTAAGGGCGACGAACACCACGTCCGCGTCGGCCACGGCCTCAAGCCGATTCGTCACCGGAGGGCTGGCGGTGAAGTCGCCTCGCGGTGACAGGACGCGCACGCCACGGGTGGCCATAGCCGACAAATGGGCACCCCTCGCGATAAGCGTCACGTCGGCGCCGCCGCGGGACAGGGCAGCCCCGACATAGGCGCCGATCGCGCCGGCGCCAAGTACGGCAAACTTCATCCCAGGCCCCGGCGCTGCGCGACAAACTCGCCGACTCGCCTCCGCTGCACCTTGCCGGTGGGCGTACGCGGGATCTCCTGCAATACGTCGATGCTGGCTGGAACCTTGAACGCCGCGAGTTGGTGCCGACAGTGGTCGAGCAGGTCCGCGGTCTGAACATCCCCGGCGAGCGTCACCGCGGCCCCGACGAGCTCTCCGTACTTTTCGTCGGCCACGCCGAAGCAAACCGCGTCCCGCACGGCGGGGTGTGTCATGAGCACTTCCTCGATCTCGGCCGGAGCGATGTTCTCGCCGCCGCGGATGATCATCTCCTTGATCCGGCCCTCGAGGAACAGGTAGCCATCCCGCGTGACGCCGCGGTCGCCGGTGCGGAACCAGTCGCCAAAGAACGCGGCCGCCGTGGCCTCGGGGTTGCTCACATAGCCCGACATCACTCCCGGACCGCGGATCACGACCTCGCCTGGGGTCCCGTCGGGCAGGAGGTTGCCCGTCTTGTCGGCGATCCCGACCTGCGTGCCGGTCGGAACGCCCACCGAACCGAACTTCCTGGCGCCCGGCGGCAGCGGGTTAGATGACATCTGGTGGCTCGCCTCGGTCATGCCGTACGCCTGCAGCATGGGCGCACGGTACTCGCGCTCGGCTCGTTCCTGCAGCGCCGGGGACAGCGCGGAACTGCACGAGCGGACGAACCGCAGCGTGGCTGGAGGGCCGCCGTCATCGGCCTTGTCCAGGATCATCTGGTGCAGCGTCGGGCCGGCCGACAGCCAGGTGGCGCGCTGCTCGCGAGCCTGCCGCCAGAACCTCGTCGGGGTGAACCGGCGCGGTGCGATCACGGCGCCGCCCGCGCTCATCGCCGCGAACGTCGATGCGACCAGCCCGTGGATGTGGAACAGCGGCATCACCGAGAACGAGACGTCGTCCTGGCCGAGCTCGTAGTGCGCGGCGATCGTCCTGGTCGAGGCCATCAGGTTGCGCTGGCGCAGCGGAACTTGTTTCGGCCGGCTGGTGGTACCGCTGGTATGCAGCACAAGAGCCACATCGTCGGGATCACCGGGCTCGAACGAGCGCTGCAGTACTGACGGCTGGCCGCCGGCGAGGAGCTCGGGGGGCCCGGCGGCCGCCTCCTGGACGCCGAGCAGGGTCGTGCCGGTCCCGGCGGCCGCGGCGCTGGCGGCGGCCGAACCGCTCGCCGGGATCAGCATGAGCCTGGGCGCGATGTCACCGAGGAAGAACTCGAACTCGGCCTGGGTGTAGGCGGGGTTGAGAGGCGCGGCAGCCGCCCCGACCGCCGTCACGGCAAGCAGCAGGAGCACTATGTCCGGCCCGTTCGGCAGGGCGAGGGCGACGCGGTCGCCCCGCCGGACACCCAGCCCGGCCAGCCGCTGGGCGAGCATTTCGACGCCGGCCGCCGCTTGTGCGTACGTGAGCACTTGCCCGCTATCCGGAACTATCAGCGCCGGCCGGGTCGGCTCTCCGGCGGCGAGCAACTCGCTCAGCGCCTCGCCAGGCTGACTGCCGGGTGCATCCACGCCCACTGTGCCGAACGTCGGGCCGATCCCGTCAGTCACCGGCTCCTCCACGCCCTCAGTCATCTGCGCCTCTTCGTTTCGTCCGCTGTGCGTGATCTAGTGCATAGCGAGCTTGATGTTGGCCATAGTCCTGCTTGACCTCTAGTCTGCCGCAGCCGTGGGGAGCGCTATCGCGAGGCGCTCCCGCGGCGCGCGAGCCCTCCTGACCTGGCGGCAAATGCATCGCCGGCCGGCCGCGCCCGATGCCACCCGTTGACCTTGGCAGGCGCATCGTGTTAAATGACTGAGCGGTCAGTCATTTAAGCCGGGAACGGGAGCAGCACGGTGAGCAGGCAACTCGGCGGCGACGGCAGAACTCCAGCCTCCGCGATCCACGCGGCAGCCCCGCCCGCCACCAACCACGCGGCAGACCGGCCCGGCACCGTCCACGCGGCAGACCGGCCCGCCACCGTCCACGCGCCAGCCTGGCCCGCAGCGACCGGGGACAGGATGCTGGCGTCCGACGCCGACCGTGACAGCGCGGCGGACCTGCTGAACGAGGCGTTCGCGCAGGGGCGGCTGACCCAGGGTGAACACGGCGACCGGGTGCAGGCGGCCTACAACGCACGTACGTGGACTGAGCTAAACAAGCTAACCGCGGACTTGCCGACCCAGCATGGCGCGCTGTACAGGCGGCCAGCTGCGGGCCCGCTTCCGGCGGGCCCCGACCGATGCCTGCTGTGTACGCTCCTGGTCTTGTGCCCGCCCGCCGGCATTACCTGGCTGCTGGTAGCCCGGCGGCGGGCGCGCGGAAGACTTCATCGGGCTGGCGACGTCCGGCCTGCATTGGTCCCAGCCGGGGACAGGCGGCGTGCCGAGAATCGCTGAGGCGGCGCGCGCGGCGCGCCGGGACCAGATCATCGCGGCCGGGCTGGCGTGTTTTGCGAGGACCGGTTACTACTCGACGACGATGGCCGACGTCGCGGCTCAGGCCGGCGTATCCAAGGGCACCCCGTATCTCTACTTCGAGAGCAAGGCAGCGCTCTTCCTGGCCTTGCACGAGGAGTGGAACTGCGGAGTCGGCGAGCGAGTCGACGGGGCGATTGCCGCGCTCAGCGAGGCTGATCGCCGCTCTCCCCTCCGCATCTTGCATGCGATCGCGGCCGCCGTTGCCACACATGTCGTCGCCGAAACGCGGACATGCCGGGTCCTGATGGAGGCGAGGGCCTTGGCGGCTTACGAGCCGGTGATCGCGGCCGCGGTCCGCGACTCCGACGCGCGGACGCACCGGCAGCTTGAGGACCTGATCTCCGCGGGCATCGCCGCGAGGGAGTGGCCCGCCAAGACCGACGCGGCGCTGGCAGCCCGGCTGTTCACCGCGAGTCTGTACGGGCTGATGGCCCAGTGGCACCTGGCACCCGGCTCGTTCTCGTGGGAGGCCGCCGCGGCCGCGCTGGCGGCCTGCGCCGGCTCGGCTGCCGCGTGAGAGCCTGCCGCGTGAGAGCCTGCCGCGTGAGAGCCTGAGGTACGTGAGCCATCGCGAGAGCGCCGATCGCGATCCCGGAGTGGCAGGTGACTCGATCCGCGCGGGTCACCTCCTGCTGACTCCGCTCTCGGTCAACGACGCCGATGAGATGGTGCACGTGCTGGGCAGCCAGGAACTGTACCGTTTCACCGGCGGCGCCCCTCCCACGCTGGCAGAGCTGCGAGCGCGCTACGCCCGCCAGGTCGCAGGTCACTCCCCCGACGGCCGCCAGGAGTGGCGGAACTGGATCATCCGCTGCCAGCCGGACGGCCGGGCCGCCGGTTACGTCCAGGCGACGATCGACGATGGCGGCAGCCGGGCCGAGATCGCGTGGGTTGTCGGCACGGCGTGGCAAGGCCGCGGGTTCGCGTCCGCCGCCGCTCGGGCCCTGGTCGGCTGGCTCGACGCACGTGGCCTGGCCCGGATCCAGGCGCACGTGCATCCGGCCCACGAAGCCTCCGCGGCCGTCGCGCGGTCGGCCGGCCTCAGGCCCACTGGCGTGCTGGAGGACGGCGAACTGGTCTGGCTGCGCGAACGGCGACGCCCTGGCCAGTGACGCTGCCACGGCCTTATGGCAACGGGTTTCGATGTGATCAGAAAGGGAACGAGGTGTCTCCTCGCCTGGCCACGGGCCTGGCGACTACGCGACCGCTGACGGTCTGAGGCTCTGGCGTTCAGGCCGTCGCAGTGGCCTATGAGTCCGGCCTCGTCACGCCAGTTGCCTGAGCAGGCAGTCGATCGAAGCGCGGCGGCCGCCGCTCGGTGAACGAGCTCACACCCTCGCGGAAATCCGGACGGCCGAAGCTCTCGATCATCAGGCTCCTGGCCTCGCGCTCGGAGGCGAGCAAGCCTGCGTGCAGCTGCTGGTAGACCTGCTTCTTCATGATGGCCATCGACGCCGGCGACGACGTCGCGGCGAGGTTCCTGATGTAGTTCTGGGCGCAGGCCAGCACCTCGTCACGTGGCAGGGCCGCGTTCACCACGCCGAGCGCGGCCGCCTCGACACCGGTGATCTTGCGTGAGGAGAACAGCAGGTCCAGCGCGACCGCGGGGCCGACCAGCCGGGGCAGCAGCCAGCCTATGCCCCACTCCGCGATCAGGCCGCGCTGCGCGAACGCGGTCAGCAGGACGGCATCTTCGGCCATGAAACGCAGATCGCAGGCCAGCACGATCGGTACCGCCATCCCCGCCACCGGGCCGTTGATCGCGGCCACAACCGGCTTAGGCACCGACAGGAGATAGGTGTGCGTGCCCAGGTGCAGATCGTCGCCGAAGGCCGGGTCGCCAGGCTCGGACGCGAGGTCCTCCGGCAACGCCTCCGCGGTGTACTGGCCCGCGCTGACCGCCGACAGCCGCCTCATGTCGGCCCCGGCGCAGAATCCGCGCCCGGCACCGGTAATCACGATGCCGACAACCCGCGTGTCGGCTTCTGCCGACGCAACGGCGTGGCGGAGTTCCAGTCCCATCCTGTCGGTCCACGCGTTGAGCGCCTCCGGCCGGTTGAGCGTGATGGTCGCAACTGGGTCGTCGACCTCGTAGAGGATCTCTTCATATGCAGTCACCCAGAGGCCTCCCTGCCCGCCGGCGACGGATATCCCGGTCATTCTGAACGCAAACCTGGCCCGCGTCGAGCCGTGTTGCGAGGCGCTCGCGAGCATGATGGAAGTGACCTAACCCCATCCGATCGGCACGAATCCGACGACGAAATGGAGCGGCGAATCCATGAGCATCACTGCGACCGCGCAGGCGGCGCCTGCAGGCAGAACAAGCCGCCTGGCGGCAGCCAACTTCGTCGCCTGCCTGGTCCTGCTTGCTCAGTACCTGCTCGGCATGGTCGTGAACATCTACGTCATCCTTCCCAGCCGCCATCCGGGTGCCAGCGCAGGCAACTATTTCTCCGGCATCGTCTCCGGCATCGGCTGGCTGATCCCCGACGGGCCGGCGTGGGCCGCGGCTCACGCTGCCTTCGGCCTTGTGCTGGTGGTTGCGGCGTACGCGGCCATCGCGTTCGCGCTCGGGCAGCGCAGCCGTGTGTACCTCGTGACCGCCGTGCTGGGCGCACTGGCGATAACCGGCGCCGCGTTCAACGGCGCGAGCTTCCTGAATTACGGGCAGGCCTTCAGCTCGATGATCATGGCGGGCCTGTGGGCGCTCGCGCTTGGCTGCTATCTCACCGGCCTGTTCTGCGTCGCCCGATCTCACCTCAGTCTCAGGTAAGTCGCTGCACCTTCACGGCGCGGCGGGGGCCACTCACAATGAGGACATGGCCGATGGGCAGTCAGGGGATGTGTGCCCGCGGTGCGGCAGCACTGCGGGCGTGCACTCAATCGGGGAACTCGTCGCGCAAGCGCAAGGCCGGCTGAACACCCAGCAGCAAATGGGCAGCCAGCCCGGGCCGGGCCGGCCGGGCGGGCCGGGCGGGCCGGGCGGGCAGCAGGAAGGTCCCGCGCCGGGGCAGCCGGAAGGTCCTGCGCCGGGGTGGGCGCAGGAGCCGACTTCCGGCCCGGCTCAGGGCGGATGGCAAGGCGGCGGATGGCAAGGCGGGGGCTACCGTGACTACGGCGGGGGCGGCCCTATGGGCGATGACCTCGCCGGGCTCGCGATGGGCGCGGCCACCCGGTTCCTGGGCCGGGCCATCGGCCGCCGGGTCGAGCGGGCCATGACCGAGAAGATCCTTCCGACCCTGCAGGCGAACCGGCAGCAAGCGCTCGCGACGCAGATGGCGATCGCCCAGCGGTATCCCGACTTGCGGGCTTGCATGACCGACAAGGTGATCTTCCTGGCCGGCGGAAGCCGGACGGCGCCGATGGCGAACGTCAACTTCGGGGCGATTACGCTTGAGCAATCCGACGCGCTGGTGGCCAGTCTGCGCGAGGGCTGACTCGGCATTTGCGGGTCGGCGCGCCGGAGCCGACTCATGCCAGGAGGTCGCCCATGCGACTCGCGACGATACTCACGCCCCGCGGAATGCGCCTGCACGTCAGGGCACGCTCGGGCTACGTCGATGTGGCCGACGGCTCAGGCGACCCAGCCTTCTCCACCCTGGACGGCCTGCTTGGCGCGGGCGCGATGGACGCGGCTCGCGGACTGGCGGACCAAGAAGGTCGTGAATTCAGCCAGGACGAGTTCGGGCCCGCTGTCCCGTCGCCCAGGCGCGTCTTGTGCCTGGGCGTGAACTACCGTGACCACGCAATTGAGGGCGGCCGGGAGGTCCCGACCTGGCCGGAGGTATTCGTCCGGAGCGAGGGCAGCGCGCTCGGACCCTACGCCGACCTGGTGAAGCCGGCTCTTTCCAGCCAGTTCGACTTCAAGGGCGAGCTCGGGCTGGTAATCGGGGCCGGAGGCCGTTACATCGCCGCAGAGAAGGCGCTCGACGCGATCGCGGGTTACGTGGTGCTGAACGACGCCACGGCCCGTGAATGGCAGCGGGCCGCGACGCAGTGGACGGCGGGAAAGAACTTCGAGGGCAGCATGCCAATCGGCCCGGAGATTGTCACCGCCGATGAGGCTGACGTCTCCGACGCGCAGCTGACCACCACTCTCAACGGCAATGTCATGCAGTCCGCGCGCACCTCGCAAATGATCGTCGACGTTCCGCGCGCGATCGAGTTCATCTCGTCCTTCACCCGGCTGCGCCCGGGCGACGTGATCGCGACCGGAACCCCCGGCGGAGTTGGCTTCGCCCGGCAGCCTCCGGTCTGGCTGCAGCCGGGCGACGTCATCGAGGTCACCGTCGACGGAGTCGGGACGATCCGCAACCGGGTGGTCGCCGAGCGAGCCGACATCAGCAACTGGAAGTGGCGGCCACCTGGCTCGTCGGCAGGATGACCGGCAGCAAGAGGTACGACGGGCTCGCGCCGCCGGGACGCGGAGGGATGCATCGTGGCTGATCAGGATCCGCAGGTCATCCCCTACCTCCTCTACGAGGACGCGGGCACCGCGATGGACTGGCTGGCTGGAACGTTCGGCTTCAACATCCGCGCCCGCAGCCAGCGGGAAGACGGCACGGTCAGGCACGGCGAATTGCAGCTGGACGGGGGCGGCGTCGTCATGGTCGGCTCCCCCGGCGCGGGCTTTCGCGGACCTGGGGCGCGGGGCGGGGCGACACAGCTGGTCCGGGTCGTCGTCACCGACCTGGCCGGTCACAGGGAACGGGTACTGGCGCGGGGAGCCCAGGCGTCGCCGATCGAGCCCGGTGCGCCCGGCTGGCTTGCCTTCTCGGTCACCGACCCCGAGGGCCATGAGTGGTACTTCACCGAGCACACCCCGCCCACCGCGTGACGCCGCCGGCTGACGGAGGCCAGCGGCGAGGACGCACCTCGTTCCGCTAAGAAACGCGGGGAACGACAGGATCGCCTGGTGCGTCAGAACCACAGCGCGGCGGTGATCGTGGTCGGGAGGCTGTGATGGCATGGACGCGACTGGCGCCACTTGGTGCGGCGCTGATCCTGGTGGCCGGCCTCGGCGTGCACGAAGCGCTCGGGTCGAGCGCGTCCGCCGGCGGGCTGGCCGGGCGGATGCTCGATGCGGCCATCGTCCCGGCTGGCGCCGTGCGCGTCTCCCGGCTGCCAGGAACGGCGTTCACCCGGCCCTCCCTGGAACCGGCGTGCACACCCCTGACCGATGACGTGCGCTACTGGGAGGTCTCGCGCAGCCCGGCGGACGTCGCCGGGTTCCTCGCCGCCCACGCTCCGGCATGGCTGCCGAACGACGGCACTGGCTCACTCTTCACGTCCGCCGACGCACCCATTTCCCGCACCGTCGACGACGCGCCGCGGGACTCGGGCGCCGCCTCGCCGGCGGAACTCAACTTCACGGTGGCCGCGCTTACTGGCGGGATGACCGGCATCCGGGCCGACGCCGAGGTGGCCGGGGCCAACGCCGTCTGCGCCGCCAGCGGCAGTTAGCGATTGCCCGACGCGGGTCTCGCCCGCCAACCGCCGTCGGCCGCGGGTCTCGCCCGCCAACCGCCGTCCGCGGGCGGAAGATCATCAAGCCTACGACCGGGTGCCACGCGACGACGCCCTCCAACGCTCGCCGTTTGCGCCTTTTGCGGTGTTTGTGAGCGCGCCGCGGTTCATGGATGGAAACTAGGTACTGCTACGGGAGTGTTTCAGCAGTACCTACCTTCCATTCATCGACCGATCTGCCCCCGCGCTGCACGCCACACTAGGCATGCAGAAGGGAGTCAGATGAGCCGCTCACTTACCTCAGTGATCGCAGGCGAGCCGGTAGCCGGCGCGCCCGGTGGCCGGATCATGTCCACGAACCCGGCGCGCACCAGCGAGGTGGTGGCCGAGGTCGCGCTCGGCGACGCCGGCACGTTCGCGGCCGCC
>JASHOL010000352.1 GCA_030041135.1 Streptosporangiaceae bacterium
GGGACAACGCCGGCGAGCGCGACGGCGGCCAGCGCGAGCGTCCCTGCTGCGCCGGCCAGCACCGCCCACCCGCGCCGGGCGCCAGAGTGCCACCCACCGGCCCGCAACTGCGCGACCCAGCGCCCGGCCGCGCCGTGCCTGATCGGCTCCTCGATGAAGCGCCAGGAGAGCGCGGCCACGACGATGCTCGCGGCGACCTGCGCGACTCCGCGCGCGAGCGTCGGGGTGACATTGGCCGGGGTCGTCAGCACGATGATCGGGTAATGCCAGAGGTAGATGCCGTACGAGCGCACGCCGAGCCAGCGCAGCGGTTGCGCGCCGAGCGCGCGGCCGACGCGGCTGGCCGGAGAGATGGCCGCCCACACCACCGCCGCCGTCGCTGCCGACAGGACGACCATGCCGCCCCGGTACAGGAACGGCGAGTACTGGGAGGTGCGCCAGATCAGGAGGCCGATGAGAGTCAGACCAGCCAGGCCGACGCCGTCGACGAGCCGCCTCCGGCGCTCGCTGCTCGGTCCGGCCATCTCCCGGCTCGGGCACACGAAGGCCAGCGCGGCACCGATTAGCAGGGCGAACGCGCGGGTGTCCGTGCCGTCGTACACTCTGGTCGGGTCGTAACCGGGGTGATACAGCGCCGCCATGGCAGCGATTGATGCGGCCGCCAGCATCAGCGCGGCCGCGGCGAGCAGGAGCCGGCGCGCGGGCTCGGGCCGGCTGCGGGTGCAACGCAGGCCGAGCACCAGCAGCCAGGGCCACAGCAGGTAGAACTGTTCCTCCACCGCTAGTGACCAGAGGTGGCCGAGCGGGGAAGGAGCGGCGAATTGGGCGAAGTACGAGGAGTGCTGCGCGATCAGCCACCAGTTGCTCATGTAGATGGCCGCCGCGGCCGTGCCGCCGCGCAGCGCGGGCAACTGGGAGCTTTGCAGCAGCGCTACCCATCCCGCCACCACCGCCAGCATGGCGAACAGGGCTGGCAGTAGCCTGCGGGCCCGGCGCCGCCAGAAGTCCACCAGCCGGAGACGGCCAGCTGACGCGTGCTGGCCAAGCAGTAAGTCGGTGATGAGATAGCCGCTGAGGGTGAAGAAGATTCCGACGCCGAGCAGGCCGCCCGGCGCCCAGCCCGCTCCTTCGTGGTAAGCGACCACCGCGAGTACAGCAAGCGCGCGCAAGCCATCAAGGCCGGGAACGTAGCGCTGGCCACCGTGGGCTGGCTTAGGCATGACCCCTCGCAGCGGGATAGCTGTTGGCGATGCCGGTGCGGTGCGCACCGCCGCGACTCCATAGACGCGCGCGCAGGCGCGCCGGTTAGATTTAGTACGCGGCGCTCCGGTTGGGCTTGGTACGGGGCGCTCCGGTTGCGGCCACTGAACGGCGACTTGGCCGGTTAGTCAGGTTACTGCTATAGACCTGCACTGACACAGAAAGTGCTTCGGCGACACGGGAACGCCGCGCAGCGCGACACGATGGTTGCATGCGCGAGACGCTGGCCGCCTGGGGCGATGCCGACATCGTCCGCCCGCTGTCGGGCGGAAACCGCAATGCCGTCACCGAGATCCGGCTTGACGGGCGGCGACTGGTGGCGCGCCGGTCACGCCGCCGACTGGCCGCAGCGGCCCGGCCTCCGCTCGACCACCGAGCTAGTTACCGCGAACGCGGGCGCAGACGTCGACCTAGCCGCGATGCCAGCCGATGCGGTGGCCGACTGCAGGCGTGCGTGGGCCGCGCTGGCCGGGACTCCGATGGCGGTGGTGCACGGCGACCCGGGCCCGGCCAACATCCGTATTCTCCCGCGGGAGCCGGGCTGCTGGACTGGGACGAGGCCAGGCGTGACCACACCGATCTTGACCTCGTGGAACTGCCGGGCGCACTGCTGCCGCCTGCCCGGCAGGCCGTTGCCAGCAGAGCCGCGGCCGCGTGGGAAGCCGCGAACGGGTGGCTGGTCGAGCCGTCTTACGCGCGCAGGCAACTGGCCACGCTGCGCGCGATGCGCTAACCGGCTACCACGACAGCGCGAAACCGGAGGCGCGCCCTGCCCCAGCTCAGGGCGCGCCTCCGGCGTGGCTGCTCGGGCCCGGCCAGCTCACACGGCCAGCCCAGACAGCCAGCTCACACGCGGGCGGTGTCCTTGCGCATCTTCCAGACGGCTCCCCAAGCGAAGATGACCAGCCAGGCCAGCACGTTGACCACCCAGGTCCAGTCCACGCCGTTGCCGAGCAGTGGCGTATGGACCAGCTCGTTGAGCCCGTACAGCGGAGTCCACTTGGCGATCTCCTGGACCGTGGGCGCGTACTGGCTGACCGGGATGAACAGGCCGCCCGCGAAGGAAAGCAGCGCCAGGACCAGCCCGATGAGCTGCATGACGTTCTCGGCCGGCAGCAGGTAGCCGATAAACAGCCCGAACGCGGCGAACAGCAGAGAGCCGACCCACACCGAGACCCCCGTGGCAATCCACAGTCCGGTCGACATCGACGCCTTATGGGTGAGGATTCCGGCCACGTAGACCGCGGTGACCGAACACGCGCCGAGCACCAGCGCCGTCATGATCTTCATCGCGATGTAGGCGACTGGCGACAGGGGCGTCAGCCGCAACTGCCTGCTCCAGCCCTGGGCTCGCTCGATGGAGACCATCGCGCCGCCGAAGGTGGTCGCGACGACCGCGCCATACAGCGCCAGGCTGATCATGACGAAGGCTGCGACGTTTCCGTGGCCGTCCTTGAGCGCGTCGTAAGACTTGTTCAGCCCGAACAGCAAGAAGAACACCACGGGAACGACCAGCGAGATGATCAGCGTACGGGGATTACGGGTCAGCCGGCGGACCTCGAGCTTCAGCGCGGTCAAGTTAAAACCGCCGAGAGCGGGTGCCCGGTGCGCGCTCAGGTCGGGCCCGATGGCGGAAGGCGTGATGGTCATGAGCTTGCTCCTGTGCTCGAGACGGCGGGCCCGGCGTCGTCGCCGGTGAGTGCAAGGAAGGCTTCCTCGATGCCGCGGGCTGTGATCTCCAGGTCACGCGCGGCCGTGCTCGTGAGCAGGTACCGGGCCACGGCATCACTATCGTTCGAATGGATGTAGACGGTCTCGCCCCGGGCCTCGACGGTGTCCGCTCCGGGAACGTCGCGCAGCAGCGCCTCGCTCGCCCCGGGCAGGGTGGCTCGCACGGTCCGTCCGGCCGCCATTGCCTTGATCTCAGCGGCCGTCCCATCAGCGACGATCTTGCCGTGCCGCAGCAGGATGATCCGGTCAGCGTAGGCGTCGGCTTCTTCTAGGTAGTGGGTGGCGAACAGGACGGTCCGGCCGTTCTCTGCGTCCTTGCGGATCGTCGCCCAGAAATTCCGCCTGCCCTCGACGTCCATCCCAGTCGTAGGCTCGTCAAGGACCAGCAGTTCCGGGTCTGACATCAGTGCCATGGCGAACCGCAGCCGCTGCTGCTCGCCGCCTGAGCACCGGCCGACCCGGCGATCAGCGACCTCGGCGATGCCCGCCCGGTTCAGTGCCTCCTGCGGCGACTGGCTGCGGGCGAAGAGGCTGGCCGTGTACTCAAGGGTCTCTGCGACCGTCAGGTCGCGCAGCAGGCCGCCGGTCTGCATCACGGCTGAGATCAGGCCGTGGGTGATCGCCTGACGCGGCCGGAGCCCGTAGACCGATACGTGACCTGCGTTCGGCTCAGAGAGTCCGAGGATGATGTCGATGGTCGAGGTCTTGCCGGCGCCGTTCGGGCCGAGTATGGCGACGATCTCACCCGAGTCGATCTTGAGGCTGACGTCCTTGACGGCCTGCACATGGCCGAAGTTCTTGCTCACGCCGTCGAGACTCACGGCAACCGGACCGGGGCCGCTGGGCGGCAACGCGCCGTGGTGTGCGCTCGTTACTGTCATGGCTCAATGGTGCCGTGGGCCGGCCGCGATCTCGCCGGCGCCCAGTCATGATCTGGGCATGACACCCGTCACGGGTAGCCGCCCCGCGGGCTGGGCCCTCCTTGCATCAAGCGTGCTTGACGTATCCTGCACAGGGTGACCACGTCCGCGCCGGGCTCAGTCCCGCCGGTAATACGGCTGCTTGCCGACCCGGTGAGATGGCGCTTGACGCGGGAACTAGCCCGTGGCGATCAGCGGGTTCGCGAACTGGTCGCCGCTACCGGGCAGCCGCAGAACCTTGTGTCCTATCACTTGCGGCAGTTGCGTGAGGGCGGCCTCGTGACCGCGCGACGCAGCAGCTTCGACGCGCGAGATACGTACTACAGCCTCGACCTGCCCGGATGCTCGCGAGCACTGGCGGCCGCCGGGTCTGCCCTGCACCCGGCCCTCGGCGAGATGCCGGAAGCCGCAGCCGGGCCGCGCACCGGGACAGGCCGCAGGAGGGTGCTCTTCGTGTGCACAGGGAACAGCAGCCGCTCGCCGATGGCCGAGGCGCTGCTGCGCCACCGCGCGGCCGGGCGGGTCCGTGCTGCTAGCGCCGGCATCCGGCCTAAGCCGGTACACCCGGACGCGGCCGCGGTGATGCTCGACCGGTACCGGATCGACATCAGCCGGCACCGCCCCACCCATGTGGAGGCGGTCGCTTCACAGCGCTTCGACTGCGTGATCAGCCTCTGCGACAAGGCGCGCGAGGCGTGTCCTGAGTTCTCCGGCCGCCCGGCCCGGATCCACTGGAGCGTGCCCGATCCCGCCTCAGGCGAGGGCGGACTGGCCGGATACGCAGCGTTCGAGCGTACCGCAGGCGAACTAGACGCCCGCATCCAGTTCCTGCTCCCGGCCTTGGGCGGAACCGCCGTTGGCGCGTACTAACCACGCCCGGTACGCCGTGCGGTGGACAGCTGCCTCGGCGAAGACTGGCCAGCGAGATCGGCAAACTCATCAATCTGGCTTGATGTATGATCGCGCGGTGAGGCAGATCCACGCCGACGAGCGCCGGGAGTAGTTCAGGATGGCCGACCCGGACGAGAGGGCGCTTACTACCGAAGCAGTCCGGGGAGCCAGGCCTGGGGAGCATGTGTCGCTGCGGACCGTCCTCATGGAATGGGGGCGGATCGGATGTATCGGCTTCGGCGGGCCACCCACGCACATCAAGCTGCTGAGACAGCTTTGCGTCGAGCGCCGGCGGTGGATGGATGCCCGCGAGTTCGAGGACGCCATCGCTGTCTGCAACTTGATGCCAGGCCCGGCGTCGACCCAGCTGGCGATCTTCTGCGCCTGGCGGCTCCGCGGTCGACTCGGTGCGCTGGTCGGAGGCGCAGCGTTCATCGTCCCCGGGCTAGTCGCGATCCTCGCGCTGTCGGTGCTGTTCGTGGCCTCCTCGCCGCCTCTGTGGGTGCTGGGCGCGGGGGCCGGCGCCGGTGCTGCCGTGCCGGCCGTCGCGGTCAACGCGGGCTGGTCGCTGCTGGTCCCGAGCTGGCATAACCAGCACGCGGCGACACGGTGGCTGGTCTATCTGGCGGCTGGTCTCGCAGCCGCCGCGACCGTGGGTGTCTGGCTAGTGCTGGTACTGCTTGCCTGCGGCACGGTCGAGTCCGCCGTCCGGTCGGCCAGCCCGAGTCCGGTCAGCGGAGGCGCGCCTGGCCAGGGTCCCGCGGACAAGATGCGGTCCGTGATCGCTGCCCCCGTGATGCTCGCGGTCGGCGCCGCTGTCAGCGGAGGCGTGCTCGCGTCGGTGGCGTGGGAAGCATTCAAGGTCGGCGGGCTGTCCTTCGGCGGCGGGTTCGTGATCATCCCTCTCATGCAGACCGACGTGGTCAGCCACGATCACTGGATGACCGGCGCGCAGTTCCTCAATGCCGTCGCACTCGGCCAGGTCACTCCCGGCCCGGTCGTGCAGACTGTCGCCGTCGTTGGCTATGCTGCCGCGGGGATCGGCGGCGGACTGCTTGCTGCCGCAGTCGCTTTCGCTCCGTCGTTCGCTTTCGTGCTGGGCGGCGCACCGCATTTCGGTCGTATCCGCGCCAACCGCTACGCGCGCTCGTTCCTAGACGGCGCCGGTCCAGCCGCCATCGGCGCCATCCTCGGCTCGGCCATCACGCTGACGCGAGCACTGACCGAGCCCTGGCAGTATGCCGTCCTTGCCGCCGCGCTGGTAGCGCTTCTTGCCCTACGGCGGGGAGTCGTGCTTACCCTGCTGTTCGCCGGCGCCATCGGGATCATCATCGCCCTGGCTGCCGGCACTATCTCGCCCTGACCGGTGTTCAGAACCGCCCTGGCTGGGCCCCGCCGGTGAGTTCGGACAAGCTCGACATCGGCGAGGTCGGGATTTCTGGCGTCGACCGGTCGATTTCCTGCTCCGTCGTTCGTCTTAGTGCGTGACTATCTGGTGGTGACGAGGAGGAAGCGATGAAGTACATCATGCTCATCTATCAGGGCACTGCACTCGAGCGACAGTCCGCGCTGTCTGATGAAGAGCAGAAGCAGGTCTACGCCGACTACCAGGGGATCAATCAGACGCCGGGCGTCACCCCCGCGCCGCCGATGGGCCTGCCCGAGAACGCGACCACGGTGCGGGTCGAGGGCGGCAAGATCCTGACAACCGACGGCCCGTTCGTCGGCATGAAGGAGGCCGTCGGCGGCCTGTTCATCCTCGAGGCCGAGGACCTCGACGCAGCCATCGAGGTGGCCGCCCGCGTCCCTGCGGCACGCTACGGTGGCGCCGTCGAGATCCGCCCCTCGGAGGTGTATTGGTAGCGACGCTCGCTCAGGTCTTCCGTGAGGAATGGGGCCGCGTCCTCGCTACCCTGGTCGGCATCCTCGGCGACTTTGACCTCGCCGAGGAAGCCGCGCAGGAGGCGTTCGCAATTGCCGCCGACCGGTGGCCAAGCGACGGTATCCCCCGCAACCCGCGCGCCTGGCTGACGACAACGGCTCGCAACCGAGCGACGGATCGCATTCGCCGCGACCGGGCCCTTGCGGCCAGGTTCCGCTTGCTCGTCGCCGCCGACAGTGCCGAGGTCCCGATGACCACCACGACGTTCCCTGACGAGCGCCTGGAACTCATCTTCACCTGCTGTCACCCGGCACTCGCGGTCGAGGCGCAGGTTGCCCTCACCCTGCGGACTCTCGGCGGGCTGAGGACCGACGAGATCGCCCGTGCCTTCCTGGTACCGGAGCGCACGATGGCGCAGCGGCTGGTGCGAGCCAAGCGAAAGATCAAAGCGGCGCGGATCCCGTTTCGCGTCCCGCCGGTTCACCTGCTCCCCGAGCGTCTCGACGCCGTTCTCGCCGTCGTCTACCTGATCTACAACGAGGGCTACGGTGGCCGCGACGAGCTCGGCACGGAGGCAATCTGGCTGGGGCGAGCGCTAGCCGACCTGCTCCCGGACAACCCCGAGGTGCACGGGCTGCTGGCGCTGATGCTCCTGCACGATTCCCGCCGCGAGGCGCGGTTCAGCGACGGCGAGCTCGTGCTGCTCGGTGATCAAGACCAGTCCCGCTGGGACACCGGTCAGATCGCCGCCGGCCGCGCCGAGCTCGACCGGGCGCTCGCCTTGCGCGGCTGCGGGCCCTATGTCCTGCAGGCCGCCATCGCTTCGCTGCACGCCGACGTGCCCTGTGACTGGGTGCAGATCGCGGCGCTGTACGGCGAACTCGCGCGCATCACCGGCTCGCCCGTGGTGGAACTCAACCGCGCCATTGCCATCGCCGAGACCGAGGGCCCCGAGGCTGGCCTGCGCATAGTCGACCAGCTCGGTCTCGACGACTTCCGCTACCTGCATTCGACCAGGGCCGAGCTCCTGCGACGTCTCGGGCGGACGGACGAGGCCCGTGAGGCCTATCGACGGGCGAGGCAACTCACCGACGACGGAGCCGAACGGCGCTTCCTCGAACGCCGGCTGACCGACCTCGCATCCGATTCGGCCTGACCTTCCTGCGGTGAACGTCGGGGGCATCAGCGCGGCTGTCCGTGGTCCGCCAGCAGCGCTGATGCTCCCCTCGGTCTCGTGATTCGTCAGCTACTTGATCCCGTAGTGCCCGTCAAGCGATCGGGCACTGGTGAGCCGGCGACTGGCCTTCGCGGACCCGCTCGGCGCGGGGTCACCGGAACTGTCCCTGAAGGCGGACAGCAGGATTCGCGCCATGTTGTTCGGCGCGAAGCAGGCAGCAAAGTAGAAGGTGCCACTCAGCGTGAGGCTGTTGGTACCGGATGCGGCGGGCAGGCCGTCTGCGGCATCGATCGCCTCATCGACTGGAATGTTGGCGGACCCGCCCGGGCCGCAGCCCTGAACGGCGGGCGCGGCGAAGGTGGTGTCCGTGGCTGCGCCATCGGTGATCTCGAGCACGTCCGTGTCCGGGTGCGCAGTCGGGTTCGGGTCTGTTTCGATGACCAAGTTCCCGCTCAGCGAAGGATTGACGACGACCGGGTTGTCGGCCGACCCGATGTAACAGGACTGGCCAAGCAGTGGGTTGATGAGACGGAACATCAGCGGCTGGGTCCAGGAGACGAGGTCGAAGTTCGTGATCGGACCGGCGGATTGGGCCTGCGCGTAGACATCGAGGTACTTGCCGCCCAAGCGCGTGGCCACGTTACAGATATGTTCTACGGTCGGGTCAGTGGCACTAGAACAACCCAGCGCCTGGAGCAGGCCGCCGGGGATTAGGTCGGGCGCGCCGACGAGTTGGTCCGCAAGGCCGCCAGGCGGTGGCAGGATTCCGCCGGTGAACTGGTCAGGTGTGGCGTTGGGCGGATCCCATACCCCGAACTGCACGGTCACCGGCTGGGTGACCTGCGTCGTGATGTTACCGATCGTGATGGTGCCGGAGGTAGCGTCCCCGGCGATGCACCCGGTTGCATTCCCTGGCGAGGACTCCTGCATCAGGGGGTTGAGCAGCGGGCAGTCGGTGAATGGCGCGTAAATGCCCCCTGGCGGCGGGTAACCCGGCCCGCCCCTTGAGGTGGACTGAGCTGACGCTAAAGCTGTCGCGGCGACGACGACCGTGGCCGTGACGGCCGTCGCTCCCAGCACGAACACACGGCGGATCCGGTGAGTGGACACTCTGATCGCTCCTCCAAACTTGGTTAGTCATCACGATCTTCATCCCCGTCAGCTGCGTGAAATTGCACCGCAATCAATGGCGCGGATCAGAAACGTGAACATTTCTGGATTACCCGAAAGTAATGCTCACTGTTGGCCGAGTCAATGCCCGAGACTGCCATAAAAGGGACGTTCACCTCCAAGGGACCCGTCCGGCGAACCGGTTGCGAGGAACGCTGCCGTCTACAAATGGGCGTTTACAATGGAAGCCAAGCGCAGGAAGCCCGTCGGCGAGGTCGGCGGCCTTTGAGAGTCATCGAGGTGGCGGTGATCGAGCCGACGGAACAGGCCTACGACCAGGCCGGGCTCGTAAGCGACACCAAGCGCAGCCCGCATCAGCTGCCCAGCGGCCGCCACGGGTTGTTACGCAGCTTCGTGGCGGCCAACCAGCGTGAACGGATCCTGTCCGCGGTCGCCTGCGCCTCAGCCGAGCTTGGTTACGCGGAGATGAGCGTCGAAGCGATCATCGCAATGGCCGGAGTGTCCAGGCGGACCTTCTATGAGCACTTTAAGAACAAGGAAGACGCGTTCCTGGCGGCCTACGACGACGCGGTGCGCCTGCAGGCCAGGAACATCCGGCGTGCTTACCTGAAAGAGACAACCGTGCGGGAGCGGCTGCGCGCGGGCATCGCCGCGTACATGGAGTTCATGGCCGGCGAACCGGAACTCGCGCGGATGTGCATCGTGGAGGTTCTCGCCGCCGGGCCGCGCGCCATAGCCCGCCGCCAGGATGCCATGCGAATGTTCGCCGAGATCATCGAAGACAATATCCACGAACTCATTCCTGGCTGCCGACGGGCGCGGCTGGCTTCGCAGACGATAGTCGGTGGCATCCACGAGGTCGTATTGAGCCGGATCCTCGCCAATCGCATTGACGAACTGCCGGCCTTGGCCGATGACCTCCTGCTCACATTCCTGATGCTCGACATCGGCGCAGGAGATCTCAACGCGACGTACTGACGGGCCGCTCAGCCGGACTCGCCCAGCCGGCGCATGAAGTCCGGCCGCAATACGACGTCATCGGGGCTCAGCTCGCGCGCGGATGCGCGGCCGAGCCCGAGTACCGCGGAGTCGAGCCCGTTCCGCAGAATATCCAGCACGTTCTCGACCCCGGCCTGACCAGCGGCGGCCAGTCCCCACAGGTACGGCCGTCCGATCATGACGGCGCGCGCGCCGAGCGCCAGCGCCTTGGCCACGTCGCCGCCCCGGCGTATGCCGCCGTCGAGCAGCACCTCGACCTGGCTGCCGACGGCCTCGACCACCGCGGGCAGCGCGCGAATCGTGGCCGGCGTTCCGTCCAGGTTGTTGCCGCCGTGGTTGGACACCGAGATCGCGCTGACCCCCGCGTCGACCGCGCGCTTGGCGTCGTCCACCCTGATGACGCCCTTGAGCAGGAACGGGGCCTCCCACTGCTGGCGTAGCCACGCGATGTCGGCCCAGTTCGGTGGCGGCGTTTGCATCCACTCCCCATAGGCGCCGAAGAACGTCGGCGGCTCGGCGTCCGGCAGGGCCATGTTGGGCACGGTCAGGGCAGGCGGCCGTCCCGTGCGCGCGTAAGCCAGCAGCCAGCGCGGGCGCAGAAGCGCCTCTGGCAGGTGCCGGGCGATCGTCCGCAGGTCGGTACGCTCGGGGATCTTCGGGCTGCCCCAGTCCCGTGAGTGGGAGAACGTCCAGTCCAGCGTGAGGATCAGGCCAACGGCGCCGGCCGCCCTGGCCCGCTCGAGCCTGGCCAGGATCTGATCGCGCGAGCCGCACCAGTAGATCTGGAAGAGCGTCTGCGGGTTGGCCGCCACGACCTCCTCGATCGGCTTGCTGGCGAACGAGCTGAGCCCCATGGCGGTACCGCGGGCCGCTGCGGCTCGGGCCACCGCGACCTCGCCGTCGGGGTGGACCGCCTGCACGCCGGTCGGCGAGATCAGCACCGGCATCGAAACCGGCTGGCCCAGCACGGTCGTGGCCAGGTCGCGCTGCGCGGACAGCCCGGCCACGTGCGGGGCGAAGCCGATCTCGCTGAATGCGGCCACGTTGTCCTCGAGCGTCTGACCGCGTTCGGCCCCGGCCAGCAAGGCAGCGTAGACCGACGCCGGCAGGCGTTTGCGGGCCTGGCGCTGGGCCTCGGCTACCGACTCAAACCAGCTGTTGGCCATCAGGAGGCTCCTTTCCTGTGCGGCTCCTTCCCCGGCCGGCCGGCGAGGGGACCGGTCCTGTCACCCGCAGCGGCCGCCAGGAGATGACCGGGGTAACCGGGGCCAGCGTCAGTTCCCGCACGCACCCGGCCCACACGCCCGCGCCGTAGGAGATGTCGTCGGCGATATGGCCGAGGGCGAACCTGACCGGGTCGAGGGCCGGATGCCGCTGCTGCCAGGCGTCCACGACCGGTCCGAGCAGGAGCGATGCGGCGGCGGCGCGGCGGCCCCAGCGTCGGGCTGGCGTTGCGCCGCCCGGGTGTACCAGGGCCACCGCCAGCGCCGGCGCGGCGAACTGGGTGGCATAGCGGCCGACGCCGAGCCAGGTCTGGCTGACGGCGGTCAACGATGCCGCAGCGGCCCCGTTGGCGGGGAGCCCGGCCCGTTTGACGGTGCGGGT
>JASHOL010000353.1 GCA_030041135.1 Streptosporangiaceae bacterium
GGCCAGCTCAAAAAGCACGTCCTGCGGTTCCTCGACCAGCCGGAGATCAAGAAGATGTACCACCGGGTCGAGAAGGACTCCAAGAACTTTGGTCGGGTGTTCGTCCATTTCCGGTGGAAGACGAGCAGGACGCGATAGGCAGGGGTCCCGGACTCCGGTCGGCGGGCGAGACCCATGCCACCTCTCGCTGGCCGCGACGGCTCTGCGCCTGGCAGAACCTGCGCATTAGACTCGTTTCCCGTGGAACCAAGCTCAAAAAGCGGCGGCTTCTTCGATGACGACGAGGAGCTAATTGCCGCGGTCGAGCGGGAGATCGGGCCTGAGGCAGCCGAGGCCACCCGCCGTTCGCGGCAGCTCGAGAGGAACCCGCGGACGCTGACCGATGCCGAGCGCGCGGTCCTGCGGGCGACCGCGGAACCGATCCTGCGCGACCTGCGCACCAGCGGCGCGATAGTACCGGACGTCGTGGGGGAGGCACATGACGACGCTGGCCCGGAACGCGTGGCCGCCTGGATCCAGCCGCCGGGCACCGGCGATTCCCAGGCTGTGGGGTCTCAGGGCATCTACGTCCAGGTCGACGTCTCTCCGCCGGAAAGGCTCGCCGACCTCGCCGATCAGATCCAGGAGTGGGAGGTCGAGGAGTTGTCCGCAGCTGGGCGGCCGGCGACCTGGCCCGAATGCCCGCTGCACCCCAATTCCCATCCGCTGGCGCCCCAGGCGCAGGGCAACCAGGCGGCATGGTGCTGTCCGGCATCCGGTCAGCTCATCGCCGTCATCGGCGCACTGGGGCCGGGTTAGCCCTGCCTTCCGGCCGAGCCAGGTCCGCCCCGGCTGATCATCACTACCTGCCCGTGGGCACGGCGCCCGGCTATGACCGCCGCGCGCAGCCCCCTGGGCGGGATCGCATGCCGTCCGCGGCGACCCACCGAGATGGTGGCTGCCGCCCGGCCGTGCCGCGGGCCTGCGGCTGACGCCGGGCCCGGCAGCGGCGGCAAGTCCGCAAGCAGCACGTCGTAGCGGCCATCCCCGTTTACCCACGCAAAACCCATGCTCCGCTCCCCCGAGCGGGCCGCCGACAGCGGCAGCGGCGGCCTTCCCCCAGCGGAGATATTGTCATCCGGCGCTCTGGAACGCCAGCACCGGGCGGCCGAGCCTGGCCGAGCGAGCCCGGAATTACTTCTGGACGGGATTATGCCCGTTTGCTGGTTCATGGCAGGATGACCGCCATGAAGTTGCTGCTGCGCATCCTCATACCGGCCGTCGCCCTCGGCGTGGCTCATGAGCTGATCTCCGGCATCGAGCTGACCGGCCACTCCGACGCGAAAAAGGCCGGCACACTCGTGATCATCGCGCTGATCTTCGGCGTCGTGAACGCGGTGCTCAAGCCGATCATCAAGACCGTCGGCTGCCTGTTCTACGTGCTAACCCTCGGTCTCATCGGCCTGGTCGTCAACGGCGCCCTGCTGTACCTGTGCAGCTGGATCGCCGGAAAGCTGTCAATCCCGTTCCACATCACGTCCTTCACGGCCGCGTTCTGGGGGGCGATCATCGTCGGGATCGTCGGCTGGCTGCTGAACCTGGTCTTCGACGAGCGCAGCCCGGCCAGGGCCATAGCTCACTAGTCCTCGCCGCACCCGCCGGCCCGGCATCCGGTTCGGGAGCCGGAAAGCTCCTAGTGTTTGGGTTCAGCCGTTAAGTCCGCGACCGCAGCGGGGGTAGCCCATGCGCGAGACCTGGCCGGTGGTCGACCTCTTTTCCGGCGCGGGCGGCATGAGCTGCGGCTTCCAGCGCCACCCGGACTTTACCGTCGTGGGCGCGGCCGATGCGCAGATCGGCAAGCCAAGCGCCGGTCCCGGCGCGCTTGGCTGCAACGCCAGCTATGCCGCGAGCATCGGCCTGGAGCCGGTGTGCGCGGACCTGGGCGCGAGTGATCCGGCGGACGTCTGCCAGGCGATGGAACTAGGCGCTACCCGCCCGGCTGTCGTCACGGCGTGCCCGCCGTGCACCGGGTTCTCGCGGACAACCGCGAGCAACCACCTGAGGGACGACCGGCGCAACGGGCTCGTCGGCCGGGTCGCCAGCTTCGCCGCCTTGCTGCGGCCCGACATCGTCCTCGTCGAGAACGCACGCGAACTGGTGATGGGCCGGTTCGGGGGGCACCTGCTCGGCCTCGACCGTGAACTGTCCCGGCTCGGGTACCACACCGTGGCCCGCACGCACTTCCTGGACGCCTTCGGCCTGCCGCAGCGGCGCGAGCGGGCGATCGTCGTGGCGGTCAGGCGGCCGCTGCCCGCGCTGGACCTGAGCGCACTCTGGGCAGGCTGGCGACTTGACGTCAAGGCGACCCACGTCCGCCGGGCCATCTGGGACCTGCCGCCGGTAGCGGCCGGCCAGGCGCACCCGAGCGATCCCTTGCACGTCTCGCCGGCGCTCCGGTCGCCAGCCAACCGGCGGCGTCTCGCCGCGATGCCACACGACGGCGGAAGCTGGGCCGACCTGATCGGCCGAAAGGACACCAGTGTCCTGCTCACCCCGGCCATGGCCAGGCGGGTCGCGATCGGCGACCTTGGCAGTCATCCTGACATCTACGGCCGCCTGCACTGGGACCGGCCCGCCGTCACGGTCAAGCGCGAGTGCGGCCACATCGGGAACGGCCGCTACGTCCATCCCGAACAGGACCGGCTGTGCACCGTCCGCGAGATGTCCATCCTGCAGGGCTTTCCGCGTGACTACCGCCTCGTCGGCTCCGTGGCCAACATGTACCGGCATATCGGGGACGCCGTTCCGCCGCTGGTCAGCTATCAGCTGGCCTGGCTGTGCCGCTGGATCCTCACCGGGGAGCGGCCGGCCGCAGAGGAGCTGATCTTGCCGGGCTGCCACCTCGGCGCGGCCGACGTCCACCGCTCGGCGTAGAGCGTGGCGGCGCCGGGCCGTCGCGATTACACTGATCGCATGCAGCAATTGCAGCGCTCGTGCCAGTGGTGGCCGCTTTAAGCGGTCGCCGCTGTCTCTGCGTTCTCCGACGGCGCGCCCGCTAGGGCCGCCGTTTTTGTTATGGGAACGGGCTGACTCCTGGCGGGCTCATTCACCAGGAAGGTATGTGTCATGTCCACTGCAACCGCCACCTCCTCGGCTGATGCCAGCCAGCGCCGGAGCGCCGACCTCGAGGCGGCCATCGGCGCTGATCCCGGCGCTTTCCGGATCCTCACCGGCGACCGGCCGACCGGGCCGCTGCACATCGGCCACTATTTCGGCACGCTCGCCAACCGGGTACGCCTGCAGGAGGCCGGGGTCGAGCTGATGGTGCTCATCCCCGACTACCAGGCCCTCACCGACAGGACCGCGACCCCTGCGCTGCCGGAGAACGTCTTCGGGCTGGTGGCCGACTACCTCGCGACGGGCATCGACCCGGCACGGGCGACGATATTCGCGCACAGCCAGGTCGAGGCGCTGAATCAGCTGATGCTGCCGTTCCTGAGCCTGGTGAGCGTGGCCGAGATAGGCCGGAACCCGACGGTCAAGGACGAGATCGCGGCCACCGGGTCGGCAGTGATGTCCGGGCTCATGTTCGCCTATCCTGTGCACCAGGCGGCCGACATCCTGTCCTGCCGGGCCAACCTGGTCCCGGTCGGGAAGGATCAGCTTCCACACCTGGAGCTCAGCCGGGTCATCGCGCGCAGGTTCAACGAGCGCTACAGCCCCGGCGCTCCCTTCTTTGCCGAGCCGGATGCCTTGCTCAGCGCCGCTCCGCTGCTGCTCGGGCTCGACGGCAGGAAGATGGGCAAGAGCCTCGGTAACTCGGTGCCGCTGCGGGCGAGCGCCGATGAGACCGCGCGGCTGGTGGGGAAGGCGACTACGGACTCACAGCGAGTGATCACTTACGAGCCGGACCGCCGGCCCGAGGTGTCGAACCTCGTGCTGATCGCCGCCTTGTGCCGGGATCAGGACCCGGCCGAGCTCGCCGCGGAGATTGGCGACGGTGGCGCGGTCGCGCTGAAGGCGGCCGTCACGGAGGCGCTCAATGACCGGTTCGCCGACGTCCGCACCCGCCGGGCCGACCTCGCCGCCAATCCCGGCTACCTGCGCGACGTGCTGGCCGAAGGCAACGAGCGAGCCAGGGCCATCGCCGGCGACACGCTCGACGAGGTCCGCCGGCTGATGCATATGACGTACTGACCGGGGCGCTCGGGACGGCTCGCGATGCGGCGATGACCGACCCGGCGACTCCCGGCGACCGCCGCGGACAACCAGCGCCACCCGGACGGCCGGTGCCACGGACGCACCTCGTTCCCGCCTTGTATTTGCTTGACGTTATATACGTCAGAGATTATATTCACGTGGTGGAGTCCACGTTCGAGGTCGTTGCCGAGCCGACGCGGCGGCGAATTCTTGACCTGCTGCTCACCGGGGAGCGCGCCGTCGGTGAACTGGTCGCCGAGCTCGCGATGAGCCAGCCTGCCGTGTCCAGGCACCTGCGGGTGCTTAGGGACGCGGGCCTAGTCGCCACCAGGACCGACGCGCAACGACGCCTCTACCGGCTCGATGCCCGGCCGCTAGCGGCCGTGGACGAGTGGCTGGAGCCCTACCGGCGGCTATGGGCCGGGCGGCTGGACCGCCTCGCCCGGCACCTGGACGAGACGACCGACGATCTAGACCGGAAGGACGACCGATGAGCGAATCCGACCTGCCCCACGACCAGGACTTCGGGGTGCTGGAGCGCGGCACCGACACGGTCACGCTGCGGTTTACCAGGCAGCTCCCGCACCCGCCTGACAAGGTGTGGCGGGCGCTGACCGAGGAGGAACACCTCGCGGCCTGGCTGCCGACCACGATCGCGGGCGACCTGACGATGGCCGGGAGCCCGCTGCGGTTCGTCTTCCGCCACGTGCCGATCGCGCCGATGGACGGGCACGCGATTTCCTGTGACCCGCCGAAGCTGCTTGAGTACTTGTGGGGTGACGAGCGGCTGCGGTTCGAGCTGACGCCCCGAGAGCCGGGGACCTTGCTGGTGTTCACCGCGAGCTTCACCGGCATCGGCAAGGCGGCCAGGGACGCCGCCGGCTGGCATGCCTGCCTGGACGAGCTTCGCTACAGCCTGGACGGCCGGCCCGCGCCGTTCACGACCGACGAGCGGTGGCGGCTGGTTAACCCCGAGTACGCCGCGCGGTTCGGTCCCGATGCCACCACGGAAGGACCGCCGCAGGAGTGGGAAGACACCTACGGCTCGGCCTGAGGCGGGCCGGGCCCGGCCACAGTAAGAGCCGGCGGGCCACAGCGCAGCCCGCCGGCTCTTTCTGCCTGCTGGCCAGGATCAGGTCATGCCGAGTTTGGCCATTTCGGCTTGCACCATGGCCTCGTGCTCTTCCTCGTCGCGCTTGGCGTCACGCGGCCGCCAGCGGCCCCGCAGGAGCGGGACGCTGATCAGGAAGAAGATTGCGCCGCCGAAGCAGACCCACCACCAGGTCCGCCACTGGCCTGGTGACTTCGTGAGCGCCGACGCTACCTGGGGCCCGAACGTCTGGACAAACGAGCTGACGTTCGGGGGTACGTTCTGCAGGGCCGTCAGCTCACTGGCGTACGGCTTGAGCGAGTCGAGTTGCGGAGCCGCGGCCTGGAGTGCCTTCAGTTGCGCCTGACTGCTGCTCATCGTCGTGAGCACGCCCAGGCCCTTCAGGCCGCCCCCGGCCGCCGCGATCGCCGTGTTCAGGAGCTTCGACGGGATGTCGGACGAGTTGTACTTCGACAGCTGCGCGATCAGCGCCGGGTGTCCCTGCACGAAGGCGATCTCCGGTGCTAGCGTTTTCGCCTCGGCAAGCAGCGTGGCGTCCTTCTGCGCCAGTGCCACGACGGCCGGGTGCGTCTTTGCCCAGGCCAGCGGCGGGTAGTTGGCCAGGTCGGTTGAGATCGCAGTGCCGTAGTTCACGATCGGGGTGACCGTGGTGATCACGACCGGGATGAACAGGAACGAGGCGAACACCACGACCCTGAGGACCCAGCCCCAGATGGCCAGGCCGGCGGCGATGGCGGCCGGGTTCCTGTGCTCGACGGTCTCGGTGAAGCTGGCCATCCATGGGGTGTACGCGACGCCGACGAAGAACAGCATGACCGACAGGAGCACCGCCATCGTGACGAAGGCAGGGTGCGCGCCGACCTTGGCCTGATCCAGGAACAGCACGATCAGCACCGCCGCGCCGACGCCACCGACGATCATGAACGGTTTGCGAACCCGGAGCCGGTCGGACAGCAGCCCGATCAGGATCACCGCGCCAGCGTTGAACGCCCATGGCCAGTACGCCAGGTTATTGCTTGTGTTGACGCTGTAGCCGAAGATCGACCCCGTGTAGATGACGAGGAAGCCGACGAGCGCGTAGTAGACCAGCAGCAGTACCGAGACCGCGAGCGCGGAGATAAGGATGTCGGCCTTGATCAGCTGCTTCCAGTGATCTTTCAGCGCCTTCTCGATGTCGAGGCCCTTGGCCCGCATCTCGATTAGGGCGCGGTCGCGCAGGCTCACCATCAGCTGATCTCGCAACTGCGGCGACAGCTCGCGCAGCCCGAGCAGCGCGATGGCGAACACGACCAGGCCGACGACGCCGCAGATGCGGTACTCGTGCGTCCAGAAGTGGGTGCTCGTAATCACGGCCGGGATCGTGATGCTCCCGACGACCGCGACGATCAGGCTGCCCATGACCGGGCCGGTCGTCCAGAAGCCCATCGCTGTCGCCCGGCCCACCTGCGGCGAGAAGTCGCGGATCAGGGCGGGAGTCGCGACCAGGCAGATGCCTTCGACGATACCGACAATGAACCCCTCGAGAATGAAGACGTACCGGTTCGTCGCCAGGGGGAGGATGAACTCGATGAAGACCGCAGCAAACAGCAGTCCGAAGACCACCAGATTTGACCGGCCGTACCGGTCGGTGAGCCCGGCGAACAACGAGCCGAACGCGCCGAGCAGGTTTCCTATCGCCAGGCTCAGGACGTAGAACTTGAACGTCATTCCAAAGTAGGTCAGGATCAGCGTCGATACCGAGCCGCCGACGTACAGCTCGTAGTACAACGTGATCGTGCCGAGGACGACGATGCTCAGGTAGAAGAACCTGGCACCGGTCCGCGGGTAATAATCCAGCTGCCGGTGGATCAGCGAGGAGGCGAAACTCCGTTGGTCGGAGATTGGTTCCGCTGTGGCTGCTGTCATACGGTCCTCCTTGCTGCAAACCAGGGGTGTATGCCGGAGTGACTACATGCCGACTAGACGGTATCCCCACCTTCGGTTCGTAGGCAATGGTCTGTTGTGAGTGGGTCACCTGCCGGTAACCATCGGACGACGCCGCGCTCCGCACGAGCGAACGCCTCGCTAAGCCTCCAGGCGTCTGGATGGGCGTTCGGGCGGCTCAGGGCCGCGGGCGGCTCGGGGCCGCCGGGAGAGTCCGCTGGACCGCGGACGGCCGGAGTCCTAAGGCCCGGCCTCGCCAGGCGGGGCCGGCGTGGGACCCCGGCGAATCCTGGCAACCGCAGCGGTAGCCCTGCCCCCGTGAGGGCTACCGGCCGATCACCCGCGGCCACTCTGCGCTCGGGCCGGGCGGACGCGTGATCGCCCGCCCTGGAAGCGTGCCGGAAAGTCGGGCCGAGAACAAGGGGAGGCCTCCCCATCCAGCGCCCCGTTGCGATTGGTTGGGCGTCAGGCGGTTGGACGCGGAATGACTCAGGAGCAGGTGGCCGCCCGGATGGGCGTTTCAGTTGCCCGCATCTCGCAGATCGAGAGCGGTGACGTCTCGACCCAGGATGTGCTCAACCGCTTTGTTGCTGCGCTTGGTGGCACACTCAAGCTCATTGCCGACTTTGGCGACGAGCAGCTCAAGATAGCCTGACCGCCTGCATCTCCCGCGGTCCCTGGCGGGCGGCCGCTCATTCCTGTCACGAACGGTGTAGCCCCGATCCGACACCGCACCCTGAACCTCTTCGAGGGGCCTGACCCAAGATCGCCAGCATCCGGCTCGGTGCGCGTCAAGACAACCGGCCTGCCGCGATGGTCCATGAACGTCGCAGTCGCTTACCGGCGCGGTTCGCTAAGCAACAAGCGCCGGTCCGTGGCCTCCAACGGTGAGTTCCGGCTTGCGGCATTATGAGCTGGTGTCGAACAGCTGCGTCAGGGACCTTCGGTCCGAATGAGCGACATCCCGCGAGCGTCCTCGGTCGGACGCCGGGTCGTGGTGACCGGTTTGGCCGGGGCGGGGAAGAGTACGTTCTCGCGAGCCCTTTCGGCGAAGTCCGGCCTCCCCATTATTGTTCTCGACTTCCACTTCTGGCAGCCGGGCTGGACCGAGCCAACCGAGGCCGAGTGGCGGGAGAAGCAGGAGAGACTGCTCGCCGGCGACGACTGGATCGCCGACGGCAACTACCACGCCACGCTCGATCTTCGACTCGAGCGAGCAGACACGGTCGTCTTCCTCGACATACCGTGGCGGACCTGCGCATGGCGTGCGCTCATGCGTGGAGTTCGAACCCGCCCGGTTGACTTCGAGCTGCCAAACGGCTGTGACGAGTCCCGTTTGCGCCGACTTCGCGATGAATGGTGGCTGGCTTGGCGGATCTGGCGAGTCCGCCGTTCTGACCGCGAAAGAGAGCTGAAGATCCTCTCGCAGCACGGGAACCATGTGGCGATGTACCTGCTACGGTCCAAACGCGCCGTGCGCGAGTTTCTCGACGGATGAGTACCCGGTACCTCTAGCGTCTGGGTGGTCCGTCGAGGGTCGGACGGTACCCAGGACGTAGCTAGGACTTCGGCATAGGCTCCCATTCTGGATCCAAAGGGCCTTCGTTGGGCCCAGTGCGCAGCGAGATTACGGGGCGCCCCAGAGCTGAAGGCTGATGTGGCTGGATGCCGCGCGGAAGTCGTTGTCAGTGGTGAGGAGGGTGTGACCACCCGCGATAGCCAGGTGGGCGATGAGGGCATCGATCGTGCCGACCTGAACACCAGCGGAACGCAACGCGTTGCGCACGCCCGCAGCAGCGACGTGATCTTCGCGAGAGGGCGTGAGGTACTCCAGCACGGCGAACATCTCGATGATCTGCATCCGGGCTCGTTCCGGGACGACGCCTTGGAGCAATTCCTGCACGATCACCCCGGTCGTGGCGACGATCTCACCACCGGCGAGCGCATCCCGCAGCGCGCGGACCTCACGCACATCCGGAGGAGCGTCCCGACGCAACGCCAGCGACCAGACGCTTGTGTCGACGAGCAGGCTCACCCGCGCGACCGCTCTGCCTTGTAGTCGTACCCAGCGTCGATCTCGACCGTGCCGAAGAGGCCGAGGATTCGGGCCTGCTCGCGGCGGGCGATGAATTCCTGCAGCGCCCGGGTGACCGCGGCCTTCTTGGTGCGCTCGCCACTGACCTCGAGGGCGCGCTCCAGCAGGTCCGGGTCGATTGCCAGATTAGTGGCCATGTGCGCCTCCTTACACATGAGTCTACACAATGATGCGTCGTGAGCGGACTACGTCCCGGCGTCGCTGCAGAAAAGCAGATGCCTTTCACGACCGGTTTGCCTACGCTGCGATCGCGTGGCAGTTCGCGTCAAAGAGGTCACAGCGGGAGCGGCCGAGCAGATTGCGCTCGCCCTAACCCGCACGGACATGAAGCCGGTGTGCCTGTGAGCCTGCACCCAGCCATGCCCGACCGTGCGTACCTCGTATGCGGGACACCGCGCAGCGGCAGCTCGATGCTGTGCGGCCTGCTCAAGTCCAGCGCCGTCGCTGGCCGCGCGGAGGAGTACTTCTGGCGCGGGGACGAGACCTTCTGGGCCGGCCGTTGGGACCTGCCGGGCCCGGCCGAGTCAGCATGGCCCGACTATCTGCGCGCCGCGTTGTCCGAGGGTATGACTCCGAACCGGGTCTTCGCCGCCAAGGTGATGTGGGGATACCTGGATGACCTGCTTACCAAGCTGGCCACTCTGCCCGCCAGCTCCGGGCTGGATGCGGCCCAGCTGCTGCGGCGCACGTTCCCCGACCTCCGGTTCGTCTTTATCCGACGCGCCGACACGGTCGCGCAGGCTGTCTCGTTCGCGCGGGCGCACCTGACCCAGGAGTGGTACCGGCCAGCCGGGTCGGAGCCGGGTCCCGAACCCGACTATGACTACGACCTGATCGACGGGTTCGTCCGGCAGGTCGATGACCACAACACTGCGTGGCAGCGGTGGTTCGAGGATCACGGCGTCGAGCCGTTCGTCGTCACGTACGAGGATCTCGTTGCCGACCCGGATGGCGTCACCAGGCAGGTGCTCGCGTTCCTCGACGTCGACCTTTCATCCGCACAGCCCATCACCGTGCAGACCGAGCGCCAGGGCACCGCACTCAACTCGACCTGGGTCGTCCGGTACGAGACCGAGCACCGAAACAGACAGCCGACGGCCTGATCTGGGCCTGACTGCCCGCTTGTCCCCGGTCAGTGGCCCAGGCTCTGTTCGGCAGCTGACGTGCGTGGCTCCCGGGAGGACCGGCAGGCCCCCGGCACAGCGGGTAAGAGGCCTCTGACCTTGCTGGCGCGCTCGGAGGGACTCGAACCCCCAACCTTCTGATCCGTAGTCAGATGCTCTATCCGTTGAGCTACGAGCGCCGGTCGGACCCGCATAGTGTACGGCACTTCCGGCAGCCTGCGCTGCCAGCGCCTGGCTGGCCCCGACTCATCGGGCCGGGGGCGATTGCCTGACCCGGATCCGCTGGCGAGAGTCGCACGGACGGCTGTCCACCTTAGGAGCCCTTGGGCAGGAAGATGAAGGCACCGCAGTAGTAAACGCTGAGCGGCAGAATGGCCGGCGGCCCCGTCCTTTTTGTAATCTTTATGCAATTTCTGGCGACCCAGGTCAGGCGTGGGTCGTTGGTGTGGGGCGCCTGCACGAACAAGTGGACGTCGCTGACCTGGATCTGGAATTTCAGGTCAGAGAGTGTGGGCTCGGGAATCGTGCCGGTAAACCCGCCGATCGGCAGGACTTCCCGGCCGCTGGCGTAGATGAACGGCGCCGCCAGGACTGCGGTCTGGGTCGCCATCAGGAAGGGCGTGCTCCGGTCGGCCGCCTCTAGCCCTGGCAATATCTGAGCGGCCTGGAATCCGGCGCCGAAAAACGCCGTGGCATCGGCCGTCGCCTGCTCCGATTGAAATGGTGTCTCGAACGGGCCTAGCCCGCTAGAGACCACCGAAACCGACGCGACCAGCGGGACAGCGAGTACCGCGAGCGCGGCGATCACGATCGACGCAGCCGGCACGGTCGACGCGGCCCGCACGGTCGACGCAGCCCGCACGATCGGCCATCGCAGCCAGCCCGCGGCCAGGCAGCAGATCGCGGCCGCGGCCAGGACGGCGGTTGCTGGCTTGAGCCATGGCGGCAGCCCGGTGCCGCTGGCAGGCAGCAACCGCCACGCGTACGCGGCCGTGCCGGCCACCACCGCGCCGAGCACCAGCGCGGTCAGGCGGCTGCGGCGATGGCGCCAGCCGAGCGCCAGCCCGGTCCCGAGCACCGCCGCCACGGCAGGTGACAGGGCTGCCGTGTAGTAGGAGTTGATGGCGGTCGAGACACTGAAGGTGACGGCGAGCACGGCGAGCCAGGCAGCCCACAGCACCAGGCACGCCCGGATGGGGTCACGTCTTGCCTGGCGTCCTCGCGCGGCGATCCCGCAGATGACCGTGATCACGGCGGCTGCCAGGAGCCAGCCGGTATCGCGTCCGAGCGACCCGGTGAGCAGCCGATCCCACGCAGGCGGGGGCGGAGCCGGAAGGCCGAGGTTGATGGACTTGTCCACCAGCTGATCCGGCGAGGCTTGGTCCAGCCGGCCGAAGCCGTTGTAGACGAAGACCTGCTGGAAGACCGAGTTGTCGTAGCTGCCGTCAAAGTAGGGCCGCATCGAGGCGGGCCAGAGCGTGACCGCGGTCATCCAGCTCAGCGAGACGGCCAGCGCCACCACGCCCATCGCGGAGGTACGCCGGATCCGTTCCGGCCAGCCGCCGGGCGCCGCAAGCAGGTAGCAGGCCGCTACCGCCGGCAGCACGAGCCAGGCCTCGATCATCTTTGCCTGGAAGGCCAGCCCGACCAGGACGCCTGCCACGATGATCGGACGCCGCCGGCCGGTGAGAACGGCCGTGACGGTGGCGTCGGCCGCCATCACCGCCAGCAGGATCATCAGGGTGTCGGAGATGTTGCCGCGGTTCAGCGCGACGGTGGCGGGCGAGATCGCCAGGATCCCGGCCGCCAGAACCCCCGCCGCCGGGCCTGCCAGCCGCCGGACCGCGTGGTAGAGCACCAGGACCGTGACCGTGCCCTCGATGACTTGGGGCAATACCAATGCCCAGTTGTGCACTCCGAACAGCCGGACCGAGATCGCCTGAAGCCAGAACGCCCCAGGCAGCTTGTCCGTCGTAACCGTCCCGTCCGGGTCGAACGCGCCGAACACGAAGTTGCGGAAGCTCATCGACATGCTGCGAACGGCAGCGGCGTAGTAGATCTCGATGTTTACCGCGTTTGCAGCGCGCCAGCAATAAGACCAGGCGGCTGCGGCGGCGATGACTAGCAGGGTCGGCCTGGCCCAGCCGGGCTGATCGGCCGGGGACCGCCAGAACAGCAGCCGCCGCCCGCGACCTGCGGAGGCTGGCGAGCTCTCGGAGCCCTCAGGAAGAGTCGTCGAGCCGGGTATCGCAACCCGGGCCGTCGAGGCCGGGGTCCTGGCCCGAGCCGTCGAGGCCGGGCTCCTGGCCCGAGCCGTCGTCGGGCCCGGCGGCGCACCGGGTTCGGCAACTCCCACGTCCCGCTGTTCGCCGCCTGCCGCACCGTCGTCCACGGAGCCACACGCTACTGTCCATTATGTTGACCGTCAACTGAGTTGACTAATGTCGGGCCGATGCAGACTCAAGATTGTGTAAGTTCTCGCGAATTCGGGTGGGTTTTTGTCCGTCTAAATGCGGTATGCGATGCGAGAAGTTACACGATCTGGTCGGCGATCTTGATCGCAGCCCGAAATGTACCGTTCGACGCCACGCGGCGCAGAGGTCGTGACGTTCCCGCTGGTACAAAACGAGCTTTAACATCTCCCGGCTCACCGGCCTGGGTTCGCGACC
>JASHOL010000354.1 GCA_030041135.1 Streptosporangiaceae bacterium
GCCGCGGGCTTGGCGGCAGCCTGGCTACCGACCCCGCCAACCCGGAAGACGAACCGTCACCCGCTCCCCGCGCGACTGGAGTCCGCGGCGCAGCCGAAGTCGGCCGCACCGATATACCTGTGAGCCCCAAAGAAGTCGCCCGAAATGCCAAGAGGCCTTCACCATGTGCTGGTGAAGGCCTCTGACCTGCGACTCAACCGTCGGGGTGGCGGGATTCGAACCCACGACCTCTTCGTCCCGAACGAAGCGCGCTACCAAGCTGCGCTACACCCCGATGACCGCCCGAGAAGTCTAGCTGATCCTGGGTACTAGCGTGAGAATCGTCGCTTCCGGCCGGCAGCAGAACCGCATCGGGGCGTAGGGGGAGGTGCCGAGGCCGGCCGAGACGTGCAGCCACGGCCGGTCATCCGGGCCGGTCGCCGGGTGGCGGTGCAGCCCGCTGCAGCGGGCCCGGTCGATGCCGCAGTTAGTGACGAGGGCCCGGTTGACCGGCAGGCAGACCTGGCCGCCGTGCGTGTGCCCGGCCAGCAGGAGGTTAAAGCCGTCGGCGGCGAAACGGTCCATAACCGACGGCTCAGGCGAGTGCATCACGCCCACCCGGAGGTCGGCGGTCGGATCGGCGGGACCCGCGACGAGGTCATACCGGTCGCGCTTGATATGCGAATCGTGTACGCCGGCGACCTCGATATCGTGCTCGCCGACCTTGATGCGGGCGCGCCGGTTGTTGGCGTTCAGCCAGCCGGCCGTCTCCATGCCGGCGCCGAGCTCGGCCCAGGGCAGGTTAGGCACGTGCCGCGAGTGCTCGTTGGCGCTGGTCCGCCACAGGTAACGGGTGGGATTCTTCAGCACCGGGGAGTACAGGTCGTTGGAGCCGTAGACGAATATGCCGGGCCGGTCAAGCAGCGGCCCGAGCGCATCGAGGAACGGCCCGACGGCCTCCCGGTGGGCGAGCGAATCGCCCGTGTTGACGACCAGGTCGGGCTCCAGCGCGTCCAGCGACCTGATCCACGACATCAGCCGGTGCCGTCCCGGCGTGAGGTGCGCGTCGGAAATGTGAAGGATGCGCAGTGGGGCAACGCCCTCGGGAAGCACCGGGACGGCGTGCTGGCGAAGGACAAACCAGTTCCGCTCGACGACGGAGGCATAGCCGAAGGCGGCCGTGCCGACGATCATGGTTGCCTTCGCCAGGCTTCTGATGCGCATCATCACATGGTGCCATGCCGCACCGAGTGGCCATGCCCGCCGGCGCGCCATGCGGCTCATCCCGCCTGGTATCCATACCGAGGATGGGAACGAGGCGGCACCAGCGGGATGTGCCGTGCGGCCTGCCGGCCGCAGAGGGCAGGATTGGCCTTATGCCCACACTCAAGGAGCAGCTGCGCGCCGACCTCACCGCGGCGATGAAGGCACGGGACGAGACCAGGACGCGGACCCTCCGGATGGCCCTGACTTCTGTGAGTAACGAGGAGGTGTCCGGCGACTCGGCGCGTGAGCTTAGCGACGACGAAGTGCTCAAGATCCTCACTCGGGAGGCCAAGCGTCGCCGGGAAGCGGCCGCGGCGTTCGAGGGCGCGGGTCGCGTCGACCAGGCAGCTGCCGAGCGGGCCGAGGAGGAGGTCCTCTCGGGCTACCTGCCCGCGCAGCTCGGCGATGACGAGCTAGCCGCGCTGGTCGCGGCCGCGATCGCCGAGACCGGCGCCTCTGGTCCGTCGGGCATCGGCCAGGTCATGAAGGCGGTCACGCCGAAGGTCGCGGGCCGGGCCGAGGGCAGCCGGGTGGCGGCCATGGTCCGGGCCCAGCTGGCGGGCTGAGCTCCAGCGGCGAGCTTACGCAGCCGCCTCTTGTGGCGCTGGCCCGTCTCATAGCCGACTTTGGATGACGGGAATCATGCGTTTCGGAATCCAGCCAGGGCGGCGATTCACGTTCATGTTCTTGTAGTACTCGACGTCGATCGTGATGGCGATCTCCGAGGTGCGCGCGCGGTCCGCCTGCGCTGATGAACGGCGGCCTGGGCGGGAATCACCGACGCGAGCCTGGCCCATCTCGATCGGCTCGTAAAGCGCTGATGGCTTGCGGGATCTCTCGACCCCGACGCGCTGGAACGGGAAGGTGATGTCGCCGAGCGTGCCGTGCTCGCTCCAGTCGACTTGCATATGCATGGAAATGGGTGAGGCGCCGAACGGTGCGGAGTCATGGAGGCCACCGGGTGTGTCGAAGCCGGGCGTGGGTTGCCACGATATCGTCCTGACCCGTTCCCGCTGCTGGCTCGCCCGCTCGGCCCGGCTGAACGGATCAAGGTCAGGCCGGCCCCAGCCGGCGGCCAGCAGCGCCGTCCGCACGTCACTGAGGCGAGCCCGTGCGCTGCCCTCGACCGTGTAAAAGCGCGTCACGATCCGATGGCAGGCAACGCTCGGCGGGTCCCTGGGAAGCTGGATTAGCTGGCGAGACTGCAATGACGTAGCACAGAAATCGCTTGTTTCCTCGAACGACAGGCTTAGCCACGGTGCGTTCCGCTCGACGAGGCGGAAATGCTGGCCAATCCAGTCGGCCGTCAGGAACCGCGCGCCCCTGAACCGGGTACCGCGAACAAGGAATCCAAGGCTCGGCACGCGCCGTGGAAGCTCGCGCTTCCAGGCGATCACGACCAGCGAGGCGGCCGGGTACAGGAGTGCCCCGAAACACCACAGGAGAACATCGCCGGCGCGAACGAGCGCACCGCTGAGTTCCCGGCGCGTCGGCTGACTAGCTCCCGACTCGGGCATTGCACGTTTCGTAGTTCGCGATGCACTGGTTCACCAGGTCGGCGAATTCCGCCTGCCCGGCCTTATTGGGATGGAAGGAACCGGGATTGACAATGCTGCGACCACTCCCCGACTTAGAGGCACTGAGAAGGCCGTATATCCAGGGATGGGCCGAGCAAATTTCATGGTCCTTGAAAGCGGGCGCGGGATTTACGAAGTAGATCTGGATATGGTAGTGGACTCTAGCGTACGTTACCTCGGTCGCAATAGCGCGGTTCAGCAGGTTGCCCATATCGTTCAGCCACTTCTGGTCGTCGACGCTGAGTGACCGGCGGACTATTCCCAGCACCTTGCCTACCGTGCACGACCTGGTCGGGGACGGCGTGAATAGCAGCGGGTACCCGAGCACGATGATCTCGGCGTCGGGCGCTAGGTCGTGGATCTGCACGTACGTTGCCAGCAGGTGCGGTGGCAGGAGATCACTGATTACCTTCGGCTCGAATTTGCCGAGGGGTTCCGGGTCGAGTTTGTTGTTACTGTGACGCTTGAGGACGAAATTCTTGGCCGAACAGTTGCCTTTCGTGGTGAGGCAGCCGAACAGTACATCGGCAAAGCGAATGTCGTTGCCGCCGATGCTCAGCGTCACCAGCGTCGTATTCCCTGTCAGCTTTCCTTGGTCGTCCTGCAGGCCCTCGGCTGTCGCCTGGACGTGGCCCCAGTCGGTGTTCCCGTCGCGGTCATACTTGGTCTCCGGCTTGTCTACCGCATCCGCGGTGATGCCGGTCGTCTCGGCGCCGGAGCAGGCGATGAACGAGAAGACCGCACCCTTGTTTTCAGCTGCCTGCGCCGCGATCGGCGTCGACTGGCCGGGAAGCTTGACCAGCGTCGGATAGGCGGAGGTGGACCGGTGGCAGGCGTCCCCCGGCTTGTCGCTGTCGGGATAGAAGGGCTGCACGCCTTCCCCGGAGGAGTAGGAGTCTCCCATCGCGACGTAGTCGGCCTTGTAGGGCTTGACGGGAATGAACGCCATCGCGTCCCAGGCGATATCAGTCCCCTGGCTTCCGTTGCAGGTCACGTTGCTGAGCGAGATGCTCGCGCCTGGGCCGAGGTCGAACTCGCCCAGTTCTTCCCATGAGTCGACTCCCTCGTACTGATTCATGAGCTCGAGTTGTCGCGCCGCGGTGCTGCTGGTCGTGATCTGGTACATGGCCTGGGTTGCGTCTGCCCCGACGTTCGGCAAGGCCGCCCAGATGTCCGTCCAGCCTTGCACTGACGACGGCGGCGTCCACGTCCCGGTGACCTCGAGGTCAGGCACGGACGGCGTGAGGCAACCCGCGGTCACCGGAGTTCGCGGCGCCATCGTGTGAGTGAACCAGAAGTGCCCGCCGTAGCCAGCGGCCACCTGGTGGAAGTCGATCTTGGAAGGGTATGTCGGCGGGCTCGTGCTGTCATTGGCGGCGAAGTTGAAGGTCATCGTGCCGCCATTGTTACTCCACGACTCACCGCAGCCGAGCGGTGCCGGGATCGACGACGGGACGTCGCCGACGATGACAGCCGACGACGCAAGCGGCTTGGCCGTGCAGGCAGGCGGGTAACCGGGCGGGACCCCTGGGTAGCGAGGCTCGGAGGCGTTTGCCGGGTAGGCGAACACCCCCGTGCCGCATGCCTTGGCGCAATCGGCCCAGCTCGCTGACCAGTGCCACCAGCAATGATCGGCCACCGCGCCGGTGAGCAGGCACGGGTTGCCGCGGGTCTTGACCGATCCCGACTTCACTCGGGCGGGATCACAGTGGTTGGCCTTCGTGCAGAACTCCGTATGGGGCGCTATCGCGGGAGCCGCAGTGCCTGATCGCCACTTTCCCCAGTCATAGGCCTTCACGTAGGCCTGGTCGAGGAAGCTCCAGTTGCTGTACGCATCAAAGGCGAACCCGATCACCTTTTCCTGGTAAGGCCAGTACTGGGGGTGCGCCAACTCCCAGGAGGCCACGTAGCTGCCGCCGTCAGGGGCCTTCGCGCCGCTCTGGTTCAGGAACGAGGGACGGTCAGGCGGGTAGGCGTCGTTGGCCGGGTTGTCGGCCCAGCCGAGCCCCCAGTTGCCATCGCTGTCCGTACACTTCGGGCCGGGCGTGCAGCCGGTCTTGTTGCCATTGGCCGCGTTCGGCTCCAGCCCCGAGTTGTAGTCCCAGATGGCGAAGTACCAGTCCTCGATGTATTTGGCGTCGGCGCCGTTTGCCTTGATGCCATCGGCATAGAGCTCATTCCACTTGTCGGCAAGGAGCTGTACCCCGGCCGCGATGTTGGCCTGGTAGTCGACGGCGATGGCGAGCTGGTCCTCGTACGGCATCGGGTTCGTGCAACCTGAGTATCCGGCCAGGCACATGCCCGAGGTGATCTGCGCGATCCCGTAGCCGCAGTCGGAATCGGCCCAGTCCACATACGTGTAGTTGCCCTCGTCGCCGTACCAGGAATACGAGGGCTCGAAGTTGCCAGCCTCTCCGATGATCACGTGATCGCTCGCCTGGTACAGCGACGACTCGGTCGTCTCGATCCCCAGCATGACCTGCGGCGGGATGCTCCCGCCACCGTCAAGCCTAGGTAGCGGGAATAGCCCCTGCGGACTGTAGGCAGGCAGCCCCGACCCGAACAGGTCGGCTGGCCTGGTATCGGTCAGGTCACCCCGGACGGCCTCATCCGTTGCCCACTGGATCTGCTGGTCATCCGGCTGGTAGGTCTCGATCGTGGGGTCGTTGCGTGGCACCGAGCAGGCCCGGTCAGGGTCGTAGGTCGTGGTCGCCGGGTTCACGTTGGACGGCGGCGGGCTGACGCCCGGCCCGGCCGCGGCCTGCGCGCGGCCGGTCGCGCCCGAGGCCGGTGCCTTCGCCGGCTCCAGCGCCGGGAAGCCAGGCAGCGCTCGCGGAAAGGCCGAATAGGCGGGCAGGCTGCTAGCGGGCGCGGTGAAGACGACGCTCTTGCCCGTGCTCGCGATCCAGCTGGCGAGCCTCACCGGCTGCGCGCTGGCTGGCGGTCCGCCCGCGGCGCGCGATCCCTGTCCGCCTGGCACGTCGGTCGCCGAGGCGAGCACGGCGAGCGCGCCCGTGGTAGACACCTGGGACTGAGCCGGGGCGTTCACTGCGTGCCAGGCTGGCGGCAACCTGTGCATGCCCGCCGCAGCTGGCCCGGTGACGAACACCTGGCCGCCAATCTGGGACAGGTCGACAGCGCCGACACCGGCGGTGCCGACCAGCACATTCCGGCCGCCGGCGTAGCGGCGCACCTGGACCCGGCTGCCGGCGATGATCTGGTAGCCAAGCCCGCCGGCCCGGTCGGGCGACAACCGGAACGGCACTCCGGTGAGGCTCGTGCCGACGGTCCTGACCAGGGTGCGCACCTGACCGCGGCGGCCGATGCTGACGATGCCGGTGCTGTACACCGCCGCGATGTTGCCCTGGTACGGCACAGCCGATGCCACCTCGCCCGGCAGCACGACCGAGTACCGAATCTTGCCAGTCACCGCGCTGACCATCATCAGCCTGGTCACGTCGGCTCGGCCGACTTCCATGCTCGTGCCCCAGCCGCCCTGGGTCAGCACGGCATCCTGGCCGGTGCCGCAGCCAGGGTTGAAGTACGCGATCGATACGCCGGCTCCAATGGGCGTGACCTTGCCGTCTGACAGGTTCACGACGGCAGCAAGCGCGCCGCGGTCCAGTGCGTCCGGCGTTGTCGTGATGTCCGCGGGTGCATACACGACCACGGCTCGCTGCCCGCCGCCAGTGACGCAGGCCTGCCCGATCCACTGGGCCGTGTCGGTGCCCGGCACGCTGAGCGTCGCGATGGTGCGCCAGGCGTATCCCCGCGCTTCATCGGCCACCAGCACGTGCAGTCCGGTCGCGTCACCCGCGACGGCCACCGCCACGTCGCGTGACGTGTGCCAGCCGGCAGGCAGGAGGCGGCCGGGGTCCGTCAGGCCGTCAGGCGCGACCTGCATGGTACGCCGGGTTGCGGTGTGTGCCGTGTCGGAGCCTGGGACTGCTGCCTGAGCCGTAACCGGCGTGCCGTACGCGAGCAGCGCACCAGTCATGCTGAAAACGGCTAAGCCGCATGCTCGCCGACGAATACTCCCTGCACGCATTAAGAACCTCCGGCTCGGGAATGCGCCGGTCCACCGCGAGGCCGGCCGAAACTAGTGATCTGTTCGTGGTCAGCTGCGCGGGCTGGCCGCGGCGCGACCCAGCTCGAAGCTTGGGCTGCGGCCCGGCCAGCCGCGCTTGCCTGGCTCAGCCTGACCGGTCACAGATCCCGGTAAGGCACGGGAGCCGCCGAGTCCATGCGGTACCACTTGCTCGTGATTTCGGGACCTCCGTAGTCCCAGATGTGCGTCTTGACCGACTCTCTGAATTCCACGGCCAGGCCGCCGATCCCGTTGGGCCAGTAATATCTCCATCCCTTGTGGGTCTCGATGAAGACAAGCGATTTCTCCATAGAGGCCCACGTTTGCCGGTTGACGGTACCGGTGACCTTCAGATGCAAGAGGCGCTGGTAGCACTCCACGCCCTTCTTGGTGCCGCGGTTAAAGCTGCCGTTGGGGATGGCGATATCGGTTGTGCATATCTCCTGGCCGTCTACTACCAGCTGGACGGCCTGCACGAGGCGCGAGCGGTCACCCTCCTTCAGCGTGCAGTTGGGTGCCCAGCTGCCTGTCGCGGCGGTGTGGCACTTGGCGGCTTTCGCGGCCGTGCTGGCGGCGGCCGTGCTCGCCGCGGCAGCGGGGGTCATTGAGATGCCCAACATCGGAGCCGACATGGCGACGGCGGCTAAAATCAGCGCCGACACGCGCAGTTTTAACGTAGCGTTCACGGGACTCTCCCTTCGGCCGGGTGACTGATGACATTTCTTTGCCTCGATACGGCGCGCGAAAGAGCCGCGCTGCCCGGCGAGTGACGAGTGAGGCTAAGCGCGCTGCGATCCGCATTCGGCGCCTCAGCACCGCCTGCGCTGTCAGCCATATCGGCCGGACCCACCGGAGCGCGTTCACCACGGAGCCTGGTCCATTTCGCGGGGAGTGGAGGCATTTACATGGACTAACGCGGTTGATAGTAGCTTGCGGGGACCCGCCGTTTCCAGTAGCAAGGGGTTGCGGATGCGGCCGCTGCGCTCGCCGTCACACGGGTCGGAGCGGTCGCCCCCCAGGCCATCGAGCATCGGCCCAGGTCATGAGCGTGCGGCGACGGCTTGCCATCGCCGGCACGACGCGC
>JASHOL010000355.1 GCA_030041135.1 Streptosporangiaceae bacterium
CAGCCGGTCACCCCGGCGCGAGCCGGATCGTGGCCTCGCCGCGTCCGGTCACGAGCCCGTCCGCGTCCAGCAACTCGACCGTGATCCGGCCGGAGTCGGCGCGTGACGGCCTGTCTTCGGCGCGCGAGGCGGGCGCCGTGGAGGCCTCGTCGGCTGGCCCGTCGGCGCTGAGCGCCGCGCAGGCCGCCCTGGCCAGCACGTCTGCGTAACTTGTCAGCGGCTCGTGCACCTGCCTGGCGAGCCAGCGCCGCGCGACGGCGTGGGCCGGGCCGTTGACGATCGCGGTCACGACCAGCATCGGGGTCGGCCGGACCAGACCGCGCTCGACCAGCGGCTCCATCCACTGTCTGACTTCGGCCGCAAGGCTGCGGTTGAGCGCGCCGACCGCGGCGCCGCCGAGCGAGTCGAAGTCGAGGTGGCCGCGCTGATAGATGAAGCGCGCGAGGTCGGCGTGTTCCTCGGTCCAGGTCAGTTGATGACCGATGACGGCGCGGAGCGCGGCCAGCAGCGAGCGCGGCGCTGGCTGACGGACGATCTCCCGCACGCCCTCCTGGAACGAGCCGATGCCCTCCACGTAGAGCGCCTCGGCGATCGCTTCCTTGGTCGGAAAGTGGTGGAAAAGCGCGCCGTTGGAGACACCGCTGCGCATCCTGATCTCCGCGGTCGTCGTCTGCTCGTAGCCACGGTCGAGGAAGCAGCGCAGCGCTGCGATGAGGATGCGCTTGCGAGTGCGCGCCGGGGCCGCTCCGGCGGGTGAAGTCACCCTGGCAGAGTAACACTCCAGAGTGTTACTCTGCCAGGTATGACCACAGACACGAAGTTCGAGCTCGACCGCGACCTCGGCGCCATCCGGCTCTACCGGCGGGGCGCCGCGGCCAAGATCGAGCTCAACCGCCCAGAGCGGATGAACGCGTGGAACGCCGAGCTCGGCGACAAGCTGCGCGACGCGGTGCTGGAGCTGGAGGCGGACACGGCGGTGCGGGCGGTGCTGGTGACCGGATCCGGCCGCGCCTTCTCCAGCGGCGCGGACCTGCGGGACGAGGGACGGGAGCTGACCGAGGACGGCCGCCCGGATGTCTACAAAATCCTGACCACCCGGTATCACCCGATCATCACCGGCATCCGGCGCATGCCCAAGCCCGTCGTCGCCGCCGTGCACGGCGCGGCCGCCGGTATCGGGCTGTCGCTGGCGCTGTGCTGTGACCTGGTGGTCGCGGCCGAGTCGTCCTACTTCCTGCTCGCCTTCGTCAACATCGGCCTGGTCCCCGACGGGGGTTCGTCCGTGCTGGTACCGACGCGGATCGGGTTCGCGCGCGCGACCGAGCTGGCGATGCTCGGCGAGCGGCTGCCCAGCGAGAAGGCTCTCGACTGGGGCCTGGTCAACCGGGTCGTCCCCGATGAGGAGCTGACCGGCCAGGCCGAGGACCTGACGTGGCGGCTGGCCAACGGTCCGACCCGCTCCTACGCCGGGACGAAGCGACAGCTGAACGCCTGGCTCTATGGCCGGATCCACGACCAGCTGGATCTGGAGGCCCAGATCCAGCGGGAGATGGCGGGCTCGGCTGACTTCGCTGAGGGCGTCGCCGCCTTCGCGGCGAAGCGAGCGCCGACGTTTACCGGGAGCTGATCACCTGGGCGAGGCTGCGCGCGCAGCGGAAGCCGAGGTTTCCCGCCGAACTGTCGGGCGGGCTGGCGGTCCTGGCCGCGACCCGGTACCGGTTGCAGTACGAGTCGTGACACAGGTAAGAACCGCCGCGCATCGACCGGGCCTGCCGGTCCGGTCCGAACCAGTCGGCACACCACTCCCAGACATTCCCTGCGGCGTTGAAGAGGCCGTAGCCGTTGGCCTCGAACGCGTCCGCCGGAGCGGTGCCGGCATAGCCGTCCTCGGCGGTGTTGAGCACGGGAAACTGGCCCTGCCAGATGTTGCACCGGTGGCGTCCGCCCGGCATCAGCTCATCTCCCCACGGGTACCTGGCCTGGTCGAGGCCGCCGCGGGCGGCGTACTCCCATTCAGGCTCGGTGGGCAAGCGCAGCCGCGCCCAGCGGCAGTATGCGGCCGCGTCCTTCCAGGACACGTGCACGACCGGGTGGTCGTGACGGTCCGCGACGTCGCTGCCCGGACCCTCGGGGTGCCGCGAGTTCGCACCAGGCACCGCGCACCACCACGGGGCCTGACCGGGCCGGGCGGCGCCCCTGCGCAGCGCGGCCGGGAGGAAGCCGGAGAACACGTAGCTCCAGCCGAGCCGTTCCGCGTCGGTCTGGTAGCCGGCCCGTGCCACGAACTCAGCGAACTGCGCGTTCGTGACGCAGCAGGCAGCGATGGCAAATGCCCTGACCGTCACCGGCCGGACCGGCGCCTCGTGATCGGCGTGAGCGTCGCGGTCGGCCGACCCCATCAGGAACGTGCCGCCGGGCAGGCGCAGCAGGCCGTAGTCGCTGGGCTGCCGGGCGCCGCTCACGCTGATGCAGCGGTCACGTCGTGATCCCGGTCAGTTCCCGATGAGGGCGCGGCCGCAGGCAGGCGCCGCGCACCGAACAGGTGCCGGTGCAGCCGGGGTCCGAGGAACGTAACCGTCACGAGCAGCCCGGCCGCCACGACGAAGTCGGCACGTTTGCCGATGACGCCGTCCAGCGCGACCTGCACACCCAAGGCGGCCAGCACCAGGCCGGCCTTGGCCGCGAGCAGCCAGTTCCAGCGGGCCCGGCCAAGTCCGGCCGCGCCAGCCCGGCTGCGCATGAACCTGAGCTGCACGGGGATCGTGGCAAGCAGCAGCACGAACCGCTGCCCGGTCAGCCAGCCAACCGAGTACGAATGGTGCGCCACTGCCCGTTCGATGAGCGTGCCGGCCTCAAGTGCCGCTGCCAGCGCGAGCACCCGGACTGCGACCACGATCGCTATCGCCCTGGCCTGGCTGGCCTCAGAACTCCAGTGCCGGGCGTAATAGCGCCGGGTGAGCATGACCAGCGGCCGCACCGTGACCAGCACGAGCCCGAGGCGGAGCGCGTGGGCCCAGGCGGGCTCGCTCGCATGACCCACCCACAGCAGGGCGAACGCCGCGCCCACGATGAAATAGCGCATACGCTGCCGCCGGGCGAGGTCCGCGGTCGTCATCACTTGGCTCCTGGTTCCGCGGGCCGGCCTCGGCCGGACTCGCACTCGCGCAGCCCGGTGAACAGCCAGCGCAAGGCGTCGCCGTACAGTTCGGCCTGGACATTCGCCGGGTCGATCCGCCGCTGACGGACCATGCCCTGGAAGAGGGCCGAGATGACGATCGCGACCCGTCCGGCGAGGTCGGCCGGGAAGTGCGCGTCCAGAAGCGGACGGTCCAGTCCGGCGGCCTCGGTGACGTCTACGGGGGGATCGGGAAGTGGATCGAGGACCAGGGCCTGCAGGTCGCCGCCGCGCGCCCAGGGAAACGTACTGGACCGACTTCTATACCGCCGCGGCAGATGACGAGGTATTCGACGTGGCGTTCCCGGTGGGCTAGACATCGTGTGTGGCGGGCCCGGCAGCCAAG
>JASHOL010000356.1 GCA_030041135.1 Streptosporangiaceae bacterium
CGGCGACCGGCGGCGCGGCCGGGATCCTCGTCACGGCCTCCGCCGGCCTGGCCGGCGCCTTCCCTGCGCCGGCCGCGGCCGCGGGCAGCGTAGCGGGCCTCGACGGCTCCCAGCCCGCGGTGGCATCCACCAACTCGGTCAGCCACGCGGACCCGGGCTCGGCCGCGAAGCATCACGCCAGCAAGTCTGCGGGCAAGACGGCGACAGCGGCCCTGACCGGCCCGCCTCGCACCTCCTGCCGTTCGGTCGCGCACATCGGCGACTCCACGTCCGAGGGCATGGTCTCGCCTGACTACCTGCCCAACCCGGCCCAACGGCTCGCCGCCCGCTACGAGGACGTGGGCGTGCAGACCGTTTACACCAACATCACCGGCGCCCGGTCGGTGGTCGAGGTGCTGCCCGGCACCACCAACGGGTACCAGGCCGCGCAGGGACTGATCCAGCAGGGCTTCCAGGGCTGCTGGGTTCTCGCCCTGGGCACCAACGACACCGCCGACGTCGCCGCCGGGTCCAACGTCGGGCTGATGACCAGAATCCAGCGGATGATGGCTGTCACCCGCGGCGAGCCGGTGATGTGGGTCAACATCATCTCGCTGCTCACATCGGGGCCGTACTCGGAAGCCAACATGCGGCTCTGGAACCGGGCGCTGATGCAGGCCTGCGCCAAGTACCCGAACATGCGGGTATTCGACTGGGCCGCGCTGGCCAAGCCGGCCTGGTTCATCTCGGACGGCATCCACTACACCTCGGCCGGGTACGAGCAGCGCGCCCTCGACATAGCCGACGGGCTGGCCAGGGCGTTCCCGCTGCGCGGAACGAGCACCGGCTGCCTGGTTCAGTAGATGACCAGAGCCGGGCGGCGGATGACGCCGGCGATCGTGCTGGGGGTGCTGGCCAGCATCAGCGCGCTGGCCGTGCTCGCGGGCCTGGTGGTTGGCGCCATGATGACCCCGCTAGCCGGACTCGCCGGCGCGGTCACCCGCGACGCCACGCAGACGTTCGACTCGCTGCCGGTGCCCGCGCTCAGCGATCTTCCTTCCCGCTCCGAGATCCTGGACGCCAATGGCCGTCTGATCGCGTACTACTACCCGAATTACGTCTACCGGATCCCGGTGTCTTACCAGCAGATATCGCCGGAGATGCGAGATGCGATCGTGGCGATCGAGGACTCGCGCTTCTACCAGACCGGGGCCCTCGACGTGCACGGCACTCTGCGCGCCATCGCCGTCGACCTGGTCGGCGGCCAGGTCCAGGGCGCCTCCACGCTCGCTCAGCAGTACGTCAAGAACGCGCTGCTGCTCACCGCGACGACCAACGCGCAGCGGCAGGCCGCGGTCGCCGACGACGCGGCGCGGAAGATCGTCGAGCTGCGGATCGCCGCCAACGTCGAGCATGAGCTGACCCAGAACCAGCTGCTGGCCGCTTACCTGAACGTGGCGTACTTCGAGAACGAGGCCTACGGCGTGGAGGTCGCCGCGCAGCGCTACTTCTCGACGACCGCCGCGCTGCTCACGCTGCCGGAGGCAGCGATGCTGGCGGGCCTGGTGCAGAATCCCGCCTACTATGACCCGCTGACCGATCCAGCGGCCGCGCTGGCCAGGCGGAATATCGTGCTCACCCGGATGGCGCAACTGCACTACATCACCCGGACAGTTGCCGCCGCAGCCCGGAGAACCCCGCTGGGCCTTCGCCTCTCCGCCGTCTCAATGCAGCAGGGCTGCTACAGCGCGTCCGCCAGGCCGGCGGCCTGGTTCTGCGACTACGTGCTGGCTGAGCTGCGCACCAACCCTGCTTACCGCCAGGCCTGGCAGGAGCTGAACTCGACTGGCGGGCTGCGCATCTACACGACGATGGACGAGCAAGACCAGCAGGCAGCCCAGAATGCGGTGGATTTCATGGTGCCTGCGCCGCCGTCGGCGTTCAATCCCGGCCAGAACGCCGCGGCCGAAGTGCTGATCCAGCCGGGCACGGGCTGGATCCGCGCGATCGCGGTTGACCGCCCGTACGGGACCAGCAGCTCCCAGAACGAGGACAGCATCGACTACGCCGTGGACTCCGCGCAAAACGGCGGCCTCGGGGTGCAGACGGGATCTTCGTCGAAGATCTTCACGCTCATCACCGCGCTCAAGCAGGACATCCCGTTCGGCTTCAGCCTGAAGATCGTCTCGCCGAACGTCATCGGCCCGTACCGCAACTGCCGCGGGCAGAATGCCGGGAGATTCCCCGTCACCAACGCCGAGGGACCAGGCAAGGGGACATACACCCTCTACACCGCCACGACTCAGTCGATCAACGTATTCTTCGCCGAACTCGAGAAGCGCGTCGGCCTGTGCAACGTCGTCAAGACCGCGGTGAGCCTGGGCGTGCATCGGGCCACCGGCCAGTCGCTGCTCGCGGCGGTCGGCAAGCCAGGTACGCCCGGCTACCAGCCGCCCGCCGACGACGTGCCGTCGTTCACGCTCGGGGTGGTGAACGTGTCACCGCTGACGATGGCCGCCGCGTACGCCACGGTCGCCTCCGGCGGGATCTACTGCACGCCGCTAGCGATCAGGCAGATCGTCGGCATAAACGGCAAAGCGCTGCCGGTCGCGTCCCCCGGCTGCCACCGGGTGATCTCTGCCCTGGTCGCCGACGCAGCGACCTACATCCTGCGCGGGGTGCTGACCAGCGGAACCGCGAAGGGCGACGGCGTCACCCGTGGCGGCGTGTACATCCCCCAGGCCGGCAAGACGGGCACCGCAAACAGCTTCGATTTCGCGGCCTTCGCCGGATATACGCCGCTGCTGGCGGGCTACGTGTCGATGTTCAACCCGACCGATCCGGTCGCCCATCCCATGACCGGCTCGTCCTCCTGCTACCGCTCGTCGGGCGGGGCCATGGACTGCCCCGGCTCGGTATACGGCGCGAACGCAGGCCAGATCTGGCAGATGACGTTCAAGAGCGCCGACCTCGGCAGCGGGATCGCCGACTTCACGCCGCCGCCAGCCGGGAGCGGGCTGTTCAGGGACGGCCCGGGTACGCAGACCGCCAAATAGCGCGGAATAGCTCGGGCACGGGCGCGGTTGGGCGAGATGGCAGCGGGTAACCCTCCAGCCGGAGGCGCGCGGCAACCGTAATTCTCCGGACGGTCGTGATTGTTGTGACTTACGCGACAGAGGGTGCGGTTATCCGCCATAGGCCCTACTGTGAGTGGAGAAGGCTTACGGCTGCGGGTACCGGAAAGTCGCCCTTAGGCCCGGTAAGATGCCGGAACTGACGGACGTCGCGAAGAGGAGCCCAGCGCGATGGAGAGGCTAGCCGCCGAGGCGGCTGATGCACTGGCGGGAGCGTCGGCCGAGGACGTGATCGCCTGGGCGGCCAAGACGTTCGGATCCCGGATCTGCATCACCTCCTCGATGAGCGACGCTGTGCTCGTGAACCTGGTATCCAAGCAGCTTCCGGGCATCGACGTGCTTTTTCTTGACACCGGCTATCACTTCCCGGAAACCATCGGTACCAGGGACGCGGTATCGGCTATCTATCCGGTCAACGTGATCAACGTGACGCCGCCCACCACGGTGGCCGAGCAGGACGCCGAACTGGGGCCGCGGCTGTACAGCCGCAATCCCGACCTGTGCTGCTACCTGCGGAAGGTCGTGCCGCTCGAGCAGGCCCTCGCGCCGTACGACGCGTGGTTCACCGGCGTCCGGCGGGAGGAGACCGAAGCCCGCAGTGACACCAAGGTCGTCTCGTGGGACGCGCGCCGGGAGATGGTCAAGGTCAACCCGATTGTCGAGTGGACCCAGAAGCAGGTCGACGACTACGTCGCCGCCGAGGGCGTGCTGGTGAACCCGCTGATCTACGATGGCTACCCCTCGATCGGCTGCCGGACTTGCACCTCCAGGGTCGCCGACGGCGCTAACCCGCGCAGCGGGCGCTGGGCCGGGACCGCTAAGACCGAGTGCGGTATTCACATCTGAACACGCACGAGGTCTGCAACCAGGTCCCGCCGCTAGCCGGCTACGACGTGGCCGCCGATCCGGCCCTGCTCGGCGGCCTGCGGCGGGAGGGCGGGGGCTGGGCCGAGCCTGAACTGCACGAACTGGGCCTGCTGGCCGGGACGGCTCAGACGCAGGATCTGGCCAGGCTGGCGAATGTCAACAAGCCCGTGCTGCGAACTCATGATGCCCGCGGCTACCGGATCGACGAGGTCGAGTTCCATCCCGCCTGGCATCAGCTCATCTCGACCGCGGTCGGTCACGGCCTGCACGCCGCACCGTGGCCCGACGCCCGGCCGGGCGCACACGTGGCCAGGGCGGCCAAGTTCATCGTCTGGACCCAAGCCGAGGCGGGCCATGGCTGCCCGATCTCGATGACCTACGCCAGCATCCCCGCCCTGCGGCACGCGCCGGAGCTGACAGCCAGATACGAGCCGTTGCTGGCCTCGGCCGTCTACGATCCGGGCCTGCGGGTACCGGACGGCAAGGCCGGCCTGCTGGCGGGCATGGCGATGACCGAGAAGCAGGGCGGCTCGGACGTGCGCGCGAACACGACCAGGGCGGAGCCCGCCGGTGATGGCGGCTACCTGCTGACCGGGCACAAGTGGTTCTGCTCGGCGCCGATGTGCGACCTGTTCCTGGTCCTGGCCCAGGCTCCCGAGGGCCTCACTTGCTTCCTGCTGCCGCGGGTGCTGCCCGACGCCACCCGGAACGCAATGCATATCCAGCGGCTGAAGGACAAGCTCGGGAACACCTCTAACGCCTCGTCTGAGGTCGAGTACGCACGGGCGCTCGCCTGGCCGGTCGGTGAGCCCGGCCGCGGCATCGCGACGATCCTGGACATGGTCAGCGCCACCCGGCTGGACTGCGTGCTCGGCAGCGCGGCCGGCATCCGCCAGGCCTGCGTGCTCGCCGGGCACCACGCCAGGTACCGGAGTGCGTTCGGCGCCCTCTTGATCGATCAGCCCGCCATGACGGCCGTGCTGGCCGACCTGAGCCTGGAGTCCGAGGCGGCGACGACGCTCGCCCTGCGGCTGGCCGGAGCGGCCGACCGGGCCAGCCGCGGCGACGCGGCCGAGGCCGCCCTGCTGCGGCTCGCGTTGCCGGCCGCCAAGTACTGGGTCTGCAAGCGATCCCCTGCGATCACCGCCGAAGCGCTTGAGTGCCTGGGTGGCAACGGCTACGTCGAGGAGTCGGTGCTGCCGCGGCTCCTGCGGGATTCACCGCTCAACTCGATCTGGGAAGGCTCGGGCAACGTGACCGCGCTCGACGTGCTCAGGGCGCTGGCCAGGACCCCGGAGTCCGCCGACGCGTTGCTCGCGGAGGTCGACCTGGGGGCAGGCGAGCCGCGGGTCGCGGCGGCCGCGGCCAGGCTGCGGGCCGAGCTGAAGCTGGCCGCCAGCGCCGGGCTGGGAGCGCAGCGGGATGCCAGGCGGCTGGCGGGCGTGATCGCGGTCACGCTCCAGGCGGCCCTGCTGGCCAGGTTCGCGCCCGACGCGGTCGGCGCGGCCTACTGCCGCTCCCGGCTTGAGGACCAGCAGGCAGCGGGCCCCGGCACGCCGTTCGGCAGCCTGCCAGACGGGCTGGACCTCGCGGCCATCGTGGATCGATCTGCCGCTACCGGCGGGTAAGGTCAGCGGATGCAAGTCTGGCCTGGCACTGCTTATCCGCTCGGGGCGACCTGGGACGGGTCTGGTACGAATTTTGCCCTTTTCTCCGAGGCGGCAGAGCGAGTCGAGCTCTGCCTGTTCGACGAGGCAGGCGGCGAGGCGCGGATTGCGCTGACCGAGGTTGACGGCTTTGTCTGGCATTGCTACCTGCCAGCCGTCGGACCGGGCCAGCGCTACGGCTACCGCGTTACCGGCCCTTATGAGCCGCGCAAGGGCCACCGATGCAATCCGGCCAAGCTGCTGCTTGACCCCTATGGCAAGGCCGTCGACGGGACCCTGCAGTGGGACCAGGCGCTGTTCGGCTATCAGGTCGGCGCCCCCGAGATCGTCAGCGACGCCGACAGCGCGCCGTTCATGCCGCGAAGCGTGGTCATCAACCCCTACTTCGACTGGGCTGGGGACCGCTCGCCGCGCACGCCCTACCACGAGACCGTCATTTACGAGGCGCACGTGCGCGGCCTCACCATGCGCCACCCGGATGTGCCTCCGGATCTTCGCGGCAGTTACTCGGGGCTGGCGACACCTGCGGTCATCGACCACCTGACGCGGCTCGGGGTGACCGCGATCGAGCTCATGCCGGTCCACCAGTCGGTGCCCGAGCAGCAACTGGTGGAGCGCGGCCTGACCAACTACTGGGGATACAACACGATCGGCTTCCTCGCGCCGCACAACGGCTATTCCCAGTCGGCCGAGCCCCACGGACAGGTGGCCGAGTTCAAGTCCATGGTCAAGACGCTGCACGCCGCCGGCATCGAGGTGATCCTTGACGTGGTCTACAACCACACCGCCGAGGGCGGTGCCCTCGGCCCGACACTGTCCTTCCGCGGCATCGACAACGCCGCGTACTACCGCCTGGACGACTCCGACCCTTCCGTCTATCTCGACTACACCGGCTGCGGCAACAGCCTCAACGTGCGGCACCCGCACGCGCTGCAGCTCATCATGGACTCGCTGCGCTACTGGGCGCTGGAGATGCATGTCGACGGCTTCCGGTTTGACCTCGCCGCGGCGCTGGCGCGCGAGCTCCACGAGGTCGACCGGCTGTCCACCTTCTTCGAGCTGGTCCAGCAGGACCCGGTGGTGTCACAGGTCAAGCTCATCGCCGAGCCCTGGGACGTCGGGGCCGGCGGATACCAGGTCGGCAAGTTCCCGCCGTTGTGGAGTGAGTGGAACGGCAAGTACCGGGACACCGTGCGGGACTACTGGCGCGGGGAGCCGGCCACGCTGCCGGAATTCGCCTCCCGGCTGACCGGGTCAAGCGACCTGTATGAGACCAGCGCGCGCCGGCCGGTGGCGTCGGTCAACTTCGTTACCTGCCATGACGGCTTTACGCTGGCCGACCTGGTCAGCTACGACGTCAAGCACAACGAGGCCAACGGCGACAACAATGCCGACGGCACCAACGACAACCGGTCATGGAACTGCGGCGCCGAGGGCCCGACTTCCGATCCGGCGATCCGCGAGCTGCGCGCGCGGCAGGTCCGCAACTTCCTGGTCACCTTGTTCTGTTCGCAGGGTGTGCCGATGCTGTTGGCCGGCGACGAACTCGGCCGCACCCAGCGCGGCAATAACAATGCGTACTGCCAGGACAACGAGATTTCCTGGGTGGAGTGGAGCGGCGTCGGCGAGTCGGGTGGGCTGCTTGAACTTACCCGCGCACTCAGCGCGCTGCGCCGTGATCACCCCGTGTTCCGGCGGCGCAGGTTCTTCAGCGGTCAGCCCGCCGGCCCGGACGGGAGCGCGCTGCGCGACATCATCTGGCTCACTCCGGCGGGCTCCGAGATGACGCTCTCCGACTGGGGCTCTGCGTTCGCCCGGTCGCTCGGCGTCTTCCTGAACGGCGATGCCATCACCGAGCCGGGGCCACGGGGCGAGGCGATCACCGACTTGCATTTCCTGCTGCTGTTCAACGCGCACAGCGAGCCGGTCTCGTTCGCGCTGCCGGGGCCCGACCTCGCGCCGGGCTGGGAGGTCGTCGTCGACACCGCCGACCCGGGCGCGACGCTGGGGCAGGCTCCCGGCACCAGGCAGCCTGCGGGCGGAACACTGCTCGTACGGGATCGGGCGATCGTGGTGCTGAAGGCAGTTGCCGGCACATAGGCTGGCAAGCCGTGGCACTTGATGCGCAGCAGATCGCGGCGAAGGCAGGCCGCCCGGCTGAGGCGCTCACGCGCCGCGACGTGGCCCGCGCACTGCTCGTGGCCGATTCGGCCGAGGCTCTGGCGATGCTGCCTGACCTCCGCAGGCAGCTGATCTCCGCCGGCAACCCGCTGTCGGCGGTGTTCTGGGATACCGCTGACGCGGCCCTGCAGAAGATTGCGGATGGCTCGGCCACGGTCGGCGAGGTCCAGAACTGGCTGGAGACAACCGGCACGGAGCCAGCGTCGATGCTCGGCATGCTCGTCTGGGACGAGCCGGACGAGCGCAGCCCGCTGCAGGCGGAGATCTACCAGTTGCTGGTCGCCCACCTTGAGGAGCTGCTGGCCGCGGGCCGGATCGACCCTGACGAGCTCGCGCAAGCAGGCCAGGACGCGCTCCAGCAGCACCGCCGCCTGCAGGAGGAGTGGATGATGGCGCCCCTGCCGGACGGCCGGATACCCATGTGGACCGTGCTGGACGAGTCTGACGAGGAGATGCAGGCGGAGTGGGACGCGGCCGAGGCCGAGGCGCTCGCCGAGCTGCGCTCCGTCCTGGCCGAGCTGCCAGCCCGGCCCGTTCCCGACGACGACCTCCACGTGGCCTGTGACCGGATCCGCGCGGTCATGCTCCAGCCCGGCTGGCCTAAGACTCTGCTCGTCGCCTGTGGCGGGGTTGACCCTGACAACCTGCCGGCCGACGACGAGCAACTGTGGCTGACGCTTGCCTCTGGCATCGTCTCGCCGCGCGAGGAGCTCGGCCCGGCCGATGACTACGGGGACGAACTCGAGGACGACGAATTCGAGGACGACGACGACCTCCTTGACACTGACCTCGGAGACACCGACCTGACCGCGGACGAGCGGTCGATGGTGGCACTGTGCGCGCTCGACCACTATGACTGGCTCGCCGCGACGATCGCTCTGGCCAGGGGCGGTCCCGGCACCAGCGCGAGCCCTGCGGCTCTGGCCAGGTACGTAGGCGAGTACGACCCCGATGACTACGATGATCAGGCCGACGCGGCCGCCGAGATGTTCTCCAACGCGGTCGGCTTGTGGGAAGTCATGGGCGCGATCGACGACGACGAACGGCTGACCCAGCTCGGCTGGTGGGGGCTGCCCGACGCCGTCCAGCGCGCCTGGCAGCCCCGGCCCCACTAGTAGTCGGCCTGGCCCATCAGTGATGGTTGGTCGCCAGCGTCGAGGCGATCAGCACCAGCGCGAACGTGGCCAGGCCGATCACGCCGTGCGTGGCTATGATCCTGGCCGGAAACTGCTGCTCCGCTCCCCTGGCGTGCCTGCCGCTGCCGCTTTCAAGCCACCGGGTCAGCATCACGAAGCCCAGCAGGACCGAGGCGCTTAGCGCGCCAAAGCCGATCCACGCGTAGCTCACGCGCATGGTGAACACGAACGCAATCCAGACTGCGAGCCCGATCGAGGCGAGCGTCGGATGCGCGAAGAGTAACGACGCAGGAAATAACGTAACCCTGGTTACCTGCCTACGGAGGCCGCCCTGTGACAGCCAGGCGAACATCAGGTAGAGGCCGAATAAGGCGGTGCCCGCCCAGATGACGGTGGCGACGAGCTCCAGCTGCGGCACGTCTCCCCCTCGTGCAATCCCGCGCATACCATGCAATTCCACGGCTGCACGCAACATCTACTGCCATTTAACGCCCCGCCGGCGCCGACCGCCTGCGATCTGATTGACTGCTCGCCGTGCGCCAGATCTTCCCGGTGACCGGCCAGGAACTGGAAGTCGTGCCCCGCGCCGGCGTAGGCGGGCCGTTGCCGCAACCCATCCGCCAGCTCGCCGCGCTGTACGGGAACGAGGCGGGGACCACGACCGCCGCCGGCCGACCCTGGCTGCGGGCCAACATGATCTCAAGCGCCGACGGGGCGTCGGCACTCTCCGGCCGCTCGGGCGGCCTGGGCGGGCCCGCCGACCGGATGGTCTTCACTGTGCTCAGGAGCCTGGCCGACGTCATCCTGGTGGGCGCGGGAACCGTGAGGGCGGAACACTACGGTCCGGTCGCGCCGGGCGGAGTCTGGGCCGGCCTGCGCACGGGCAAGCCGCTCACGCCGCCGATCGCCGTCGTCAGCAACAGCCTCGACCTCGACGAATGCCCCCGGTTGCTTGACAGTTCGCCCCCGACGATCATGATTACGACCGACTCGGCGCCCCAGGATCGCGTCGCCGCGCTCGACGGGCGGGCCCGGGTTATCCGGGCGGGGCACGACCAGGTCGACGTCGGCCAGGCCGTCACCGCACTCGCCGACCTCGGCTACCGGCAGATCGTGGCCGAAGGCGGCCCGCACCTGCTCGGCCAGCTCGCCGACGCCGGCCTGGTCGACGAGCTCTGTCTCACCATCAGCCCGGTGCTGGCAGGCGGCACAGTCGGCCGCGTCGTGGCATCCTCGGACGAGAAGGCTGCCGCGACCCCCCTCCGACTCGCCCACGTCCTGGCCGACAACGGCTTCCTGATGACCCGCTACGTCCGCTCGGCCGACTGAGGCCGGCTTCCGGAAGGAACATCAACAATGCCACTGCACGCCAAGGTCGACGAGACCCACGGTCCCGCGGAGCTTTCCGTCAACCCGCTGTACTGCATGGATCTGCCGGCCGTGCCTGAACACCAGATTCCCGCGCAGCCGATGCAGCCCGACGCCGCCCTGGCCTTGATCAGGGACGAGCTCATCCTGGACGGCAACGCCCGGCTCAACCTCGCGACGTTTGTCACCACCTGGATGGAACCGCAGGCCGAGGAGCTGATGCGGCACTGCTTCAGCAAGAACATGATCGACAAGGACGAGTACCCGCAGACCGCCGAGCTCGAGCACCGCTGCGTGAACATCCTCGCGCACCTGTGGCACGCGCCGTCCGCGGCCAGCGAGCACTCCACCGGATCGGCGACCGGCTGCTCGACCACCGGGTCGAGCGAGGCGTGCATGCTCGGCGGCCTCGCCCTGCTGTGGCGCTGGCGCGCACGGCGGCAGGCCGCTGGCCATGGTGATGGGCCGGAGCAGCCGAACCTGGTGATGGGAGCCAACGTCCAGGTCTGCTGGGAGAAGTTCTGCCGCTACTGGCAGGTCGAGCCGCGGCTGGTCCCGATGGAGCCTGGCCGACTCCACCTCACCGCCCCGGAGGCGGCGGCCCACTGCGATGAGAACACCATCGGCGTCGTCGCCATCCTGGGCTCGACCATGGACGGCAGCTACGAGCCCGTGGCCGAGATCGCCTCCGCCCTCGACGATCTGCAGGACAAGACCGGCCTGGACATTCCAGTCCACGTCGACGGTGCGTCCGGCGGCTTCGTCGCCCCGTTCCTGGCACCGGACCTAGAGTGGGATTTCCGACTGCCCAGAGTGGCCTCCATCAACACCTCAGGCCATAAGTTCGGCCTGGTCTACCCCGGCGTGGGCTGGATCATCTGGCGGGATGAGGCCGCGCTGCCCGACGACCTGATCTTCAGAGTGAATTACCTGGGCGGGGACATGCCGACGTTCGCCCTGAACTTCTCCCGGCCGGGAGCCCAGGTCGCCGCGCAGTACTACAACTTCCTGCGACTCGGGTTCGAGGGCTACCGCCAGGTGCAGCAGACCTGCCAGGACGTGGCCAAGTACCTGGCCGCGGAAATCGCCGACATGGGGCCGTTCGAGCTGCTCTCCGACGGCAGCGACCTGCCGGTGCTCGCGTTCAGGCTGCGCAACCCGGAGGAGTCGGGGTACACGGTCTTCGACGTGTCCGAGCGGCTGCGCCAGCGCGGCTGGCTCGTGCCCGCCTACACCTTCCCCGAGAACATGCAGGACGTCGCGGTGCTGCGGATCGTGGTGCGCAACGGCTTCAGCCAGGACATGGCTGGCCTGCTTGTCCACGACCTGCGGACTCAGGTCGTCGCGCTGGAGGCCGCGCCCCAGGCGCCGGTGCCGCTACTGCCGGAAGGCCAGCGCGAAGCGTTCGCGCACTAGTGCCGATCCCGCGGCAAGCCGCGGGATCGGCACTAGTCGCATCTGCCCGGGGGGACGACCCCCCGTACCCCCCGCCAGACCTGATACCGCGGCAAGCCGCGGGATCGGCACTAGTCGCATCTGCCCGGGGGGACGACCCCCCGTACCCCCCGCCAGACCTGATACCGCGGCAAGCCGCGGGATCGGCACTAGTCGCATCTGCCCGGGGGGACGACCCCCCGTACCCCCCGCCAGACCTGATACCGCGGCAAGCCGCGG
>JASHOL010000357.1 GCA_030041135.1 Streptosporangiaceae bacterium
AGCGAACCCAATGGTTACGCCGAAGGCGGCTGGAACGGCAGCGTTTATCAGACCGACCCGCGGGGCCGTACCGATCCGCGCGGCCAGACGGACCCCAACGGCTATTACGGCCAGCAGGACCCGTACGGGCCCGGCGATGATTACGCAGGCGGCTCGGGCAACGAAGGCGGCGACCCTTACGCCGACCAGTACGGCCGTGCGGACACATACCAGGCTGACGATCCCTATGGCGACCAGCAGGGTTACGGCCGCGGCGGCGACGGCTACGACACCGGCGCGCAGCCCGGCTACGACGCCTCAGCACTGCCCGGCTACGACGGCTCAGCGCTGCCCGGCTACGACGGCTCAGCGCTGCCCGGCTACGACGGCTCAGCGCTGCCCGGTTACGACGGCTCAGCGCTGCCCGGCTACGACACCGGAGCGCAGGCCGGCTACGACACCGGAGCGCAGGCCGGCTACGACACCGGAGCGCAGGTCGGCTATGACTACCGCGACGACTCCTACGCCGGGCAGCCTGCCTATGACCAGGCTGCCCCCTACGACGACTACACGCAGGCCGGATCGGGCCCGCTGCGCGCATATCAGCCAGGCGACCGGTACGCTACCGACGATCCTTCCGGCTGGCGGGGGCAGCGGGACGGGATGGGCGCGCCCGGGGACATGGGGGCGGGGTATGAGCCGGCCTCGCAGCGGGAGCGCGCGTACCAGCGGGGCGCGGCCGGCCAGGATGGGCCGCTCGGGGGCAGCAGGAGGTCGGGCCGCGGCATGGAGGCGGACGAGGACCGGCATAGCGGCTTTTTCAGTGGCTTTCCCGGCGATGACGAAGATGACAACTACGGCAGAAAGCGACGGCGCGGTATTGGCGCGGGAACGATCGCGCTAATCGTCGTCATCGTCGTGATTGCTGGCATCGGCGGCGTCGGCTACCACTACTACAGCCTGTACAAGTCGCGGCACGCGAGCTTCAGCGGCAGCGGGTTCGGCACGGTCGATGTCATCGTGAAGCCGGGCGATACCTTCGACACGATCGCGCCCCAGCTGCTGAGCAAGGGCGTGATCGCCGCGATCGATCCGTGGGACGCTTACGTCGCGGACAAGCCGCCGGACGCGCTCCAGCCCGGTGAGTTCAGGTTGCACGAGCACATGGGACCGGCCCAGGCCTGGGCCCTGCTGGTGAACCCGGCGTCCAAGGTGAATTCCAACGTCACGATCGTCGACGGCCGGCGCGAATCGCTCATCCTGGCGAACCTGTCGGCAGAGACCGGCATTCCGCTCAGCCAGTTCCAGGCCGCGGCCAAGGACACCAAGGCGCTCGGCCTGCCGTCCTACGCCAACGGCAACCTGGAGGGGTACCTATACCCGGACACCTATCCCTATGTCCCCGGGTCGACGACCGCGTTGTCGATCCTGCAGGCGGCCGTGCATGAGTTCAACATCGTCACCGGCACTATCGACCTGGCGGCGGGGGCCAGGAAGGCGGAGTTCACCGAGGGGCAGGTGATCACCGAGGCGAGCCTGCTGGAAGCCGAGGTCGGCCCCAAGTACTACAAGGACGTGGCCAGGACGCTGGACAACCGGCTGATCAACGGCATGGCGCTGCAACTGGACAGCACCGTGGCTTACGCGACCGGCAAGTACATTTACGCCCTGACCAGCAGTGACCTTCAGGTGAAGTCGCCGTACAACACGTTCCTGCACACGAACCTGCCGCCCGGCCCGATCGACTCGCCCGATATCACGGCGATCCAGGCGGTGCTGGACCCGGCGCCGTCCAGCGAGAACTGGCTGTACTTCGTGACCATCAACAAGCAGGGCCTGACGGAGTTCACCAACAGCAACGCCCAGTTCCAGATCTGGTCGCAAGAGGCCAAGCACAACGGGCTCTAGGGACGACGGCCGGCATGCGGGCAGCCGTAGTCGGCTCGCCGATATCTCATTCGCTGTCGCCTGTCCTGCACAACGCGGCCTACCGCGAGCTCGGCCTGGCCGGCTGGACCTACGAGGCCATCGAGTGCGACGAGAGCGGCCTGCCCGCGCTGCTGGCCTCGCTCGGGCCAGAATGGGCCGGCCTGTCACTGACCATGCCGCTCAAGCGGGCCGTGCTGCCACTGCTGGACGAAGCCGCCCCGCTCGTGACCGAGGTCGGGGTCGCGAACACGGTCGTGCTGGCCGGGAGACGGCGATCTGGCTATAACACCGACGTTCCCGGCATGGTCACCGCGCTCTCTGCGGCTGGGGTGAGCCTGACCGGCGACGTGCTTGTCCTCGGCGGCGGGGCTACCGCGGCGTCGGCCCTGGCGGCGCTGCGCGATGCCGGCGCCCGCGACGTCACGGTGGCGGTGCGGGACCGGGCCAGAGCCGGGCAGCTGCTTACGGTCGCGGATCGGATCGGGATCGGCGCGCGGCTGACTCCGTTCGGGCCGGGCGAGCCCAGGCAGGCCTGGCTAGCCGAGCGCGGGGCCCGGCCGTGGGCACTGCTGCTGTCCACCGTGCCCGCCGGGGCCGCCGACGACTGGGCTGGCCTGGTCGCCGACGGTGAGGTCGTCGGCCAGGTCGTATTCGACGTGGTCTATCACCCGTGGCCGACCAGGCTCGCGGTCGCGGCCGGAGCGGCCGGGGCGGAGATCATCGGGGGGTTCGAGTTCCTGCTGCATCAGGCGGCGGAACAGGTCAGGCTGATGACGGGCCGGCCCGCCCCAGTCCAGGCCATGCGGGCAGCCGGGCTAGCCGCGGTCACCCCTAGTTCCGATAGAAGGCACCGAGCGGGCAGGTAAGCACAGCGGATACCCGCGGGAATACCAGCAGGTACCGGAATGCGTTACTCTAGCGAGACGAACAATGCTCGGCGGTTGACGCCGGGCGTGCAAGCGGAGGACCACCCCGGCCACCTCCCACCTAGCCGGCATGGCGCTCGACGAGCCGATGCCTGCGGGTATCAGTCGGCCAGCCCAGAAAGTAAGGCTAGCTGGCAGCCGGCCAGCTTACGGGCTGGCTGGTCAGGCCGGACGCTTCTGCCGACGCGGGACGCGCCGGCGGCGGCGTCGGGGGTATGCCCGCTAGCAGGCTGCGGCCTGCGGGCGGGAGCGGCTCCGGCGTGGTGGCCCCGCAGCACAACATGCGGGGCTTTCTGCATTCCGGGGGAGATCCGCACTTCCTGGGCCGGGAAGGCCCCAGCTCAGGAGCAACGTGACTTAAGGAGGTCACATCAGCACCGAATCTCGTATCAACGAGCGCATCCGGGTACCCGAAGTACGGCTCGTCGGCCCAAACGGCGAGCAGGTAGGGATCGTCGCCATTCAGGACGCGCTCCGGCTGGCCCAGGAGGCAGATCTCGACCTGGTCGAGGTTGCGCCGATGGCCCGCCCCCCTGTTGCCAAGCTGATGGACTACGGAAAGTTCAAGTACGAGTCAGCGCTCAAGGCCAGGGAATCGCGCAAGAACCAGGCCCAGACGGTCATCAAGGAGATCAAGCTCAGGCCGAAGATCGACCCGCACGACTACGGCACCAAGAAGGGCCATGTCGAGCGCTTCCTGAAGGCGGGCGACAAGGTCAAGGTGACGATCATGTTCAGGGGCCGCGAGCAGTCGAGGCCCGAGCTGGGCTTCAAGCTGCTGCAGAAGCTGGCCGCCGACGTCGAGGAGCTGGGCTTCGTCGAGTCCACCCCGAAGCAGGACGGTCGCAACATGATCATGGTGATCGGGCCGCACAAGCGCAAGACCGAGGCGATGGCGGGCGCCAAGACGGAGCGGGCCCCCCGCTCGCGGGCCTCGGCCAGCCAGGAGGAGCGAGCCCAGGCGGAGCGGGCGCACGCCGAGCAGGCCCAGGCTGAGCACGCCCAGCCAGAGGAGACTCAGGCGGAGGAGACTCAGGCGGAGGAGACTCAGGCGGAGCAGGCTGAGGCTGCTCGTGCGGAGGAGTCTGCTCGCGCGGAGTCTGCTCAGGCGGAGGAGGCTCAGGCGGCGAGCAATGCTGCCGCTGCGCAGGGGACGACCAGGACGAGCACGGCCCGGTCGGCGTCTGCCGCCCGAGGCGCGACGGAGGCCAGCTCGCAGACCGATCAGGACGGGACCGCCGAGACCCGCTCGCGGCGGGAGGGCTCGCCTGCGCAGAGTTCGGTCGCGGAGGGTTCGCCTGCCAGGTCCGGG
>JASHOL010000358.1 GCA_030041135.1 Streptosporangiaceae bacterium
GTGATCCCGGCCACGCCGGGAGACTTCCCAGGGCAGCCAGGCTCGACCACGTCGTCCACCATCCCTGACCCGCTGGGGACGGAGGCGTTCTACCTGACCGCCTCCGGTTCGCCGGCTGTGACCTGGAACGACGGGACTGGCTGGCAGACCGCGACGCTGCCTGGAACAGCGACCAGCGTCGTCGCGGCGACCGCCTACCAGGTAGAAGAGGAACCGTCGAACCTGTTCTTGTCCGGGTCTGCCGGGCTGACCGAGGAGACCACGGGCGCCCGCAGCGGTGATCCGTCGGGAACCTGGACGTCGCTGACGCTCCCCGACACCCCGGCGACGTGGGCGGACCAGATCGTCCTGTATGCCGCCGATCCGGCCGACGCGGCATCGGCCGAGGCCGCGGCCGCCGCGGCCGGGCTTCCGGCCAGCCAGGTGACCACGTCGTTCGCGACGGCGTGGGCGGACACACTGAGCGGCGAGTACCTCGTCCTCGCGGTCGGCGGTCCGGCCGTCGCGGCGCTGTACTACAACCTCTGTGGCTGGGCCAACCCATCTGCCCTGCCCGCCGGGTCGACGCCGTTCTTCTACTACCTCGGGCCGCTCAACACGCTGCCCGGCGCGGACGCGTTCGTGGACGCGGCAAGCGATTCCGCCGCGGATACGCAGGCGCTGGCCACCGACCTCGCCTACTACGCGCTGAACGGCACGCTGCCAGCGGGTGTCACGTCGCTCCCGGCCGCCGTCGGGCCGCCTTACGCCTGTGTGGGGTCACCGTCGTGAGCTGAACCCGCGCCACGGCTAGCTGCGCCTGCCCCGCAGCCAGGCCCGGCGCACAGTACCCGGGACCGGGGTCAGGGCGATCTGCCGGCAGCGCGACCTGCCGGCAGATCGCTCGCGGCCGTCGGCCCGGCCGGAGTCTCAGGTCACGCTTCGGCCAGGCCGGCAGCTCTGCGCAACAGTTCGGCCGGGTCGGCCGGCGGCTGATTGCCAGCCCAAGCGACGTGCTGGTCCGGTCTTACCAGGATGTAGCGGCACCCGTAGGCGGTCCGCCCGCCGTCGAACGAGTCGATGAGTACGTGCATCGGCATCGGCATCGCGCGAGCCGCGTCCCGGAGTGCTGTGACCGGCCCAAGGTCCTGCGTCAGTGCAATCAGCGTGTAGTCGCGGCCGAGTTCCTCGAACACGTTCCGTCCCGAAGACAGTGGCGCTGGAGACAGGTGGTGCCCGGCCCGCGCCTCGAATGCGTGGTTTCCGCGGACGCTGCAGGCCGAGCCGGCCGGTCCCCACACGATTGGCGACCCCTCGTAGTGCGGCTCATACGACGCGGGCGCGACCTCTCCCGCCGTGCGGCCGCCCCAGGCCTGCTCGAACTCGTGGCGGTCACGTTGCGGGCTGTGGCTCTCGAGGAACGAGTGGTCGCCCGCGATGCCGTCGATGATCGCCTGAGCGGTTTCGATCATGATCGGCCGCCGTTCGGTGGTATAGGTATCCAGCAGCCGGGACGGCGCCCATCCGCTCAGGACCGCGGCGAGCTTCCACCCGAGGTTGACAGCATCCTCAAGCCCGGTATTCAGGCCATGGGCACCATAGGGCGGATGGCTGTGCGCGGCGTCACCGGCGATGAACGCCCGGCCGTGCTGGTAGGTGTCAGCGATATCCACGCGCATGTTCCACAGGCCCACATAGCCGAACTCACAGGCCACAGGGAAGCCGGCGGCCTGCTCGACCAGGCCCCGCACGTCCAGGGTTCCGGTCGTCGCGTCTGCGGGCACTGGCGCGTGGAAGAACCATGTCTCCCCAGGGTCCACGCGGCCGAAGAACCTCCAGTACCCCTGCAGCTCCGGGTGCAGCACGCGGTATGTCGTCCTCTGCGGGAAGCGCTCAAGGCCCTTGTTCAGGTCGGTCGACCGGAAGACCGCCAGGATCATCCTCCGGCCGAGGTCATCCCCGCTTGAGGTGATTCCGGCTTGCTCCCTGACCAGCGAATGCACGCCGTCGCATCCAACGAGGAAGGCGGCCTGGATCTCGCACGTCTCGCCAGAGTCCTTAAGTGCCGTGACCCGCGCGCCACGTTCATCCACGGAGACGTCAGCGGCCGACCAGCCGAACATCGCGACCACGGAGTCCAACGCGGCAACCCGGTCACGCAGCACGGACTCGGTCAGGTACTGAGGAAGCCGCTCAGCCCGCTGAAAGTAGAAGTCGCCTACGGTCTCGCGACCGGGCGGGGCGTACCAGTACTCGCCTGCCAGGTTCTCGTACGCGGTGATGCCGCCAATCGGGAAGTCCGGCGGCAACAGCCGCGCAGCGCGTAGTTGATCGGCGCAATCCCAGAAGTAAAAGTGCTCCAGGCTCCGCGCCGTCAGGTTCTGGCCCTTCGGGATCGTCGATGGCTCCTGGCTTCGTTCCACCAGCACGGTCTGTATTCCGGTTTTTCCGAGCGCGGCCGCCAGACCCAGCCCGACTGGCCCGCCGCCCACGACGACGACCGATGTACGGACCTGCCAAGAATTGCCCACGTCGTCGACCCTGCGCACGTTACCGCCCGAAGTGGACATCATGACGAACACCCTAAGCAACACCGGCTTCTCGGCTCACGTTCGTCTGCCCAGAAAGCGGAGGCGCCGGGTAGGCCGAGGTTGGCGGTCCAGCTAGCGCCTTCCGGCCCTCGTTCCCGCCCGCAGCGCTGATCGCTAGCGCAGCTCCCGTCGTTCAAGGTGATGGCCGGGCGTACAGCAGGAACGAGTCCGTCGGCTCCAGGCTCAGCCGCTCGGAATCGTCGACCAGCCCGGCCTTCCTGGCAACATTCCGGGGGACATGGAACGGCTGCTCCACCGGCATCAGCCGGTCACGCCATCGAGTCAGGGTTTGGGTGCGCCAACCCCGGTTCGTCCATGCCCGCGGATCGCGGCCGGAACGGTCGCATCGGTGTATGATCCCGACCGGGCAAATCCCTCGAATTGGAACGGAGTATGTCATGTCCCGTCAGCTCGCGGCTGTGGCATCGGCAATCCTGGGGCTCGCCGTCGCGGTAGCGATGGTGGCCGTCGCGTTAGCGGCGCATCCGTCGGCCGCTGCCGCTAGCGCGGCCCCGGCGCCCTCCTGGATGGTCAAGGGCCAGGACTACCTCGCCTGGGACCCTTCCGTCGTCGTAGACGGGAAGCGGATCCACTACCCGTCGATCGGCCTGGAAGAGTGCTCGCAGGGGACAAAGCCATGCCCGTCGAAGCAGCGCATCACCCTGCCGTCGTTCACATGGCGGTTGTGCGGCAGGTGGGGCACGCACGTGTACGGGCTCAGCGACGACACGCAGTGCAGCGCGCTGGCGAACCGGACCCTGGTGTTCGAGGCGTACCCCCGGCTGCAGGAGGCCATCAACGACGGCCTGTTCTCGAAGCTGAAGATGGATAAGGCGCTCTTCGACTTGGAGACGTGGAAGTACTCCGACGGGGAGTCCGCGCACCCGTGCAAGTGGATCAAGGCCGCCCTACATCTCGCGCATCAGCACCACATTAACCTCATGATCACCCTGGGAGGCGGCGTCGCACGTTGCTATAAGTGCATGACCATGGCCGCGAGTGATGGCGCCTTCAAGGTGTCGGTCCAGTCGCAGGGCTCGCTGACTCTTGCTGTGTTCAAGGCGCGGGTCCGGGACGCGCTGAAGGCAGTCGGCAACAAGACTTCGCTGCTGATCGTCGGGCTGGGGACGAACACTCCCAGTGTCCACTCGGTGTCGCTGCTGCGCGCAGAGTACGGATGGGCTCGGTCCCTCGGGCTCGACCAGTTCTGGCTGAACGCGAATAACTGGCAAGGCAGCAACAAGTGCACCAAGTCTGAGGGCGGCCGTGGCTGTCCGCAGATCGGCGTCAAGTTCCTCGCATCCCCGTGATGGATGCGACGCCATAGGGCATGCGGTCGGCCATGGCCTTTGCGCAGGTGGTCTTGGCTCGCGGCGGGTTGAGCGTCCGGTTGGCGCTAGCAGGGTGGTGCCTCAAGACACTCGACCCGCCGTTGGCCGATTAGGCGGCCGAAGTCGGGCCCGCCGCGCAGGACCTGTCCGGCTTTCTGGCCGCGAACTGCAACGTCAATCTGACTTCCTGACCCGCTTTTGCTCTTGTCGTATCAATCGTGCATACTGCTTTGGCCGCGCTGTTGATCATGGAGGGCTGGACTTGGACGCGGTTTCTGGCCAGGTCGATCAGTTCATCGAGTCGCTGCAGATGCTCGATGATGGCCGGCTTCCTGATTCAGAAGCCGATGCCGAGGATTTGCTGCTGATGCTGGCGCAGCGCTACGCGTATGTCGTTCCCAGCGACTCGGCGCTGGCCGCGCTTGCCGCGCTGGGGCCACTCGTTGAGGTGGGCGCCGGCACTGGATACTGGGCCTACAGGCTTAGGTCCGTCGGCGTGGATATTGTCGCCTTCGACCATGCGCCGGTCGATGGCGAGCGCGCCAACCGGTACCACCCGCGGAGTCGGCCATGGACCCAGGTTCAGCAGGGGGACCAGACAGTCTTGTCCGGTCACGCTGATCGCAGCCTGTTTCTGTGCTGGCCGCCGTTGTACTCGTCCCTGGGCGATTGCCTGACCTATTACCGCGGGGATACCGTCGCGTGCATCGGAGACGGCGGTTTTCGCACCGCCCGGCTGGACCACCTGAACGGAGCTTTCACGAAGGTGGCCAGCGTCCCGGTCAGGGCACTCGATCCCTACCCTGGGGTTCATCCTCAGCTGACGATCTGGAAACGACGGCCAGATTAGGCGGCTGCTCCCGAGCCGCGCGCACCAGATGTGGGCCGGGCGAAGCGGAGTCGAACGGGCGTACGTGGGGGAAGGCGACGGCCATCAGCGCATCCGAGCGATCAGGCAGGGCCCGACCGGGCCATCTGGATCGCACGAATCCTGGCTTTGATGACCTCAGAGTCTGCAGACTCCAGCGCTGTCAAGTAAGGCTCTAGGTCGTTAATCAGGTCGAATGCGGGGCGTTCTGGCCAGTGGCCGCGGGCAATGACTGTCACAGCCCGGCCAGAGTGAGTGAATTGCAGCCCGTTGAAATTCTGATGGGCCTGGGTGTGAACCGTACGAGCCTGACCAGCCACGACGATGTCAAGCAGCCTGCCTCGCAGTGATCCTCGTGGCGCGGGGTACCGCCGCCGTGGCCTCCCGCTCGTACCTGCCCGCCGGTCGTTCTCCATGCCCACCGCCTGCCCGATCGCCGACCGCAAGCTGACACTGTCCTTGTGGGCGGAAGTGAAATCCGTCAGTACCTCGAGATACTCGGACTGCGGATCTTCCGGGATGCCGTAGCACAGCATCATGCTGGTGATCGGGCCCAGCGGGGCTGGACGTGCAGTGATGTCAGTCGGTTGAGCTTGCACGGCCTGCCGTAGCGAGCCAAGGAATTTCGGAAGCTGCATCTCGGGCAGGCCGAAGGGCTGAGGTACCGATGCCCGCGCCTGGCTGGCCATCGCCTGGCCGAACGCCGTGATCAGGCGGGCGACAGAGTCCCAATCCCAGTCCCCTGGGGCTCCCGCCATGAATGCCCTCCCGCAAGCCCGCGGCTGACCCGACATGGACCAGCGATCCTATCGGCTGGGCTCGTGACCAGCTCATATATGTTCGGTCATCGCCGTCGGAAAACCGCCATGATGCAGTCGCGAGCGGGCTTCCAATGAGGGCCTTTCGCCGCGATTGTTATACCCTCAATTGGCCCGCTTCATGATTGAGCGGGCATGGATCGGGTGGCCATCTGCGCAGCCGCGCCCGCCCGTCGGCAGCGCTGGCAGGTATGAGCCGCTCGCTCACGGTACGGGGATCCACGGAATGCGCTGTCGCGTCAACCACTTACGTTTTGTGCTCGCTGTGGCCGGCGGGCGAGCCGGCGTGACCTTGGCGGCCATCGTGGCGCTGGCTGCCTGCTCGGGCGCTCCCTCCCTGGCCGCGCACCGCGCGCCGTCCCTGGCCGCGCACCGCGCTGCGGTAGCGAAGCCCCCGCCGCCCGTTAACATGCACGGCTACGGCACGGTTTCCGCGACCCTGCCGGGCTGCACGACCGCGACGCAGCCAGCTCCCGAGCTGCCCGGCTCCCTCGTCACGCTGACCAGGATGCCGGACATGTCCGTCCGAATCCTCACCAAGCCGCCGGTGACGCAGAGCCTGCCGAACATACCTTTCGGCGTCGCCGTGATGCCGGACGATCGCTGGGGATTCGTGACCCTGGGCGCCAGCGTCGGCGTAGTCAGGATCGGCGCTGTCGGCCCGGCCCGGCTTGTCCGCCAGATCGGCACCAAGAACGGCCGTGGCGTCCTTTCCAACAGCGCCGGTGCCGTGCTGACCCCGAATGGCCGGTACCTGCTGGCGGTCAACCCGCTCGTGGACGGCATCACCGTCATCAGCACGGCCGCCGCCGAGCGCGGCGGCAAGGATGCCATCCTCGGCCAGCTCACCGTGCCGGGCGGGCGGCTCAGCGGCGTCATCGAGGTAGCGGTGACGCCGGACGGCCGGTACGCATTCGTCAGCGAGGAAGACGCTGATCGGGTCGCCGTCTTCAACCTCAGCCGCGCGCTAGCCGGTCATTACGGCACGTCCAGCTACGTCGGGGCGATCCCGGCCCAGCTCGCGCCGGTCGGGCTGGCCGTCTCGCCGGACGGCAGATGGCTGTATTCGACCAGCGAGGCCATGCGGTCGACCGGCAACGTCGGTTCGCTGACCGTCATCAGCGTCGAGCGGGCGGAGACAGACCCCGCGCGCTCGGTCATTACCCGAGTCCCGGCCGGGTGCAATCCGGTGCGCGTGATCACCTCGAACGACGGACGGGTGGTCTGGGTCACCGCCCGCGCTAGCGATGCGCTGCTGGCCTTCTCGGCGAGTGCCCTTGCCGACGGCTCCCGGCATCCGCTGCTGGCGAGCATTAGGGTGGGCGAGCTCCCGGTCGGGATCGGCCTGGCCAGGGACGGCCAGCTGCTTGTCATCGCGGACTCCGATCGGTTCGACATTCCTGGCGAGCATGCCAACCTGGCCGTGGTCGATGTCGCGGGCATGCTGGTCGGCCGGCCAGCGCTGCTCGGCTATCTGCCTTCAGGCGCGTTCCCGCGCGACATCGCCTCAGGTCCAGGGGGCCAGCTGCTGCTGGTCGCGAACCATAATTCGAACCAGCTCGAGACGGTCCGGCTCGACGGCCTTCCGTAGCGGGCGTCGCGGGTGCGTACGGCAGCCATTAGATGTATCGGGCTGTCCCGTCCTGGAGGCGGGGAGCTGTCGGAGACACGTATCGATAACCGGAAAAACAAACTAAGGTCGCTGATGAGGTACGAGTCACTGCGCACCGCCGTCACGGGACGGGACCCAAATGATAGTCCGGGGCCTATACGTTATTTGCGCACTTGCTGTTGTTATCGGCGTGATAGTGGTTATCCGGGCTCAGGTGAGCAAGTCAGGCCGCTCAGTGTCGGCTCCTAAGGAATCGCCTGTCTCCGTCTGGACGGGCGGTCTTAAAACCCGCTCCATCAGCTCCACGTGGGGCACGGCACGGCTGGAATTGTTCTCATGGGGAATTCGAGTTCGAGGCCTGGGGTTGTGGCGGGCAATTCTCCCGGGCTGGGAAGCGCGCTACGCGGAACTGCGGTCGGCACAGCATGTCAAGTGGCCGATCGCTAACTCAGGTGTTCTTATCGGAACTGATGGCTCGGCGGTTCCTATCGTGTTGCCACGCGAGCCGTGAGCGACGTGCTCGATGCACTTGAGGCCCGCGGAGTTCACGTTGACCGGACGGTTGACAGACTCCGCATGGCTGATCTCTAGCTCTAGCCTTACTCGTCGGCGCACGTCCTGGCTGGCGTGGGCGCGGCGGGAGGGCACGGGCAGTAAGCCTAAGCGAGCCTAATGAAGATCATCTTCAGGTTGCCTGGTAGTGGTGCTGACCTGCATGGATCGCGGGCGCGCCTGGAGGGACTCGAACCCTCGGCCGACTGCTTGGCAGATCGTCATTATCCCCGTCTCAATCAGGCGGGCCCCAGCTCACTGGGCTTGACCGTGCTCGCTTGAGGTACCGGGTGAGTGACCCCTGGCGGCCGTCCCGTCCGGCACGGAGCGGGCACGCACACGGCTCGGGAGGCTGCTGCTGCGGGTCGGCGAGGCGATGCCCTGACTGGGCGGCCAAGAGCGGTCAGAGGCCCAGGTCAGGGTTGTTTCGCGTATGTTCCGGATCACGGAGCCGCAACCGACTTGCCGCTTTTCAGCCCCAGCAGAGAGCTGTGTCGGGTTCACAGCCGCTGGCGTATATGGGCGCGACCAGATAGGAGTCGGTCCAGGTGAGTGCGGCGGGTCTGTCAGCTACGCCGAGGCCGACTGTCAACGACCGTTTCGGTGAGTTATCATCACTTCGGGTGGCGACAGCAATTGCAGCTTCAGGCGAAGTGGCTCGCCATTCTGGGGTAGGGACTTGAGATGGTGCTCTCTAAAGTGGTCTATGGAAATAAGCCCATGCAGGTGTTTGGCGGCGGGTTCTTCCTCTTCTGCACGCTTGGCTTCATAATCCAGATTTTCACTCCGGGGAAGGGCGGAGTGGGTTTACAGGTCTTCGCAGGCATAACGGCCGTCACTGCTGCCTGGCTCACCGCTCGATGCTTTGTCGCGCCGACGATCACGGCGGATCTGAACGGGGTTAGGATACGAACGTTGGTGAGGACGCGAAAATATAGCTGGCCCGAGGTTGAGCGGTTTCGCGTAGAGGTGCGGATGGTACGTCAGTACCGCCGCAAAGTACTCGGAGTCGAGCTGAGGAATGGCCAGACCGCTTGGTTCAGCGAACTGAATGGCTCTCCCAAACGCGTGGGGTGGGTGGACGAGGCAGTCGATGCCTTGAATTCGTATGGCCCTGAACAAGCAGGCCGAGCACTAGACCCGCATCTCGAGTAGCATCGGTCTACAGGCTCGGTACTGCAAGCGCTGCATCACCGCCATGAATGGCACCGCCAACATGAAAAGCCAATGGATGCATACGCTGGTGAACGTCCACAGATATTTCCGGTCGGCGCAACACCTGCCATACCGAGTGGCTCATCGAGTGCTACTTGACTGTCAGCCAGGTAGCCGATCTGCTCGGCACTAGCGAGCGCATTCCGCGCCGGCTGATTGCCGAGCGCCGGATCAGGTTCGTGCGCGTAGAGCGTCATGTCCGTATTTCTGGGTCAGCGCTGAGGGCCTTTCATCGATGCGAGGTCGGTGGAGCCGACGCGCTCGTGGCCAGGCCGGAGAACAGCATGACGCAGAAGCGCCGTTTAGGCCGCGTCCGGCAACTCCCTCAGGCCGCTGGCAGGCGGGCTACTTGGGCCCGGACGGCATAGCCATCCCGCTTCTGAGACGTTTTCCGCCAAGACGGGTGCGGAGATTTGGCTCACGCTGAAAGAAGCCGGGATCCGGAGTGGGGACTAGATCGATCCTAAGATGAGCAAAGTGGCGCTCGGAGACCACGCGCAAAGGTGGATTGCTGAGAGGCCAGGTCTGCGAGCCCGCGGGCGGAATCCGGGCTTCGTGAAGATCATCTCCCGCGAGTCGGCTACCCGCCGTGAGCTGCGGTGGAAGGCTCGCGCGCCTGGAGGGACTCGAACCCCCGGCCGGCTGCTTAGAAGGCAGCTGCTCTATCCGGCTGAGCTACAGGCGCCTAAGGGCACATTGTGCACGATGCGAGTCACGCTACGCACACACCTTTGCGGGCGCGGGTCCCCGCGCCGCCTGCCTCCCGTTGCCTATCGTCATGTCCCGTGCTCAGCGGCCGAACCATGCCATCGTCCAGCCGGCTCAGGCCGAGGCGGTTGCCTCCTCTGCTGCCTGCGTCGGCGGCTCGTCGCTGCGCGACCCGCTCAGTTTGGCGTTCCGCAGTGCCGGAATCAGCGCGCCAAGCACCAGCGCGCCGGCCACGCAGGCCAGGCCGCCGCTGACCACGGAGAAGTCCAGCCCCACGAACCGGGCTACCGTGCCCGCCTCCACGTTCCCCAACGCCGGCGCGCCAGTGACCTGGGCCAGATACAGGCTGCTCACCCGCCCGCGCAGGGAGTCGGGCGTGTAACACTGCAGCAACGCGTTTCTCAGGACCTCGGAGATGAGGTCGCCCATCCCGGCGAGCGCCAGGAAGACGAGCGCGACGGGCAGGCTGTGCACGAGGCCGAACCCCGCGATGGCCGCTCCCCAGACGATGCCGGCGCCGATCACGACGATGCCGGGACGGCGCAACCGGCCGGTCCAGCCGCTGGTCGCGGCTCCGATCATCGCGCCGAGGCCCGGAGCGGCAACGAGCAGGCCGTAGGTATCGGGGCCGCCGTGGAAGTGCTGGCTGGCGAGTGCTGGGAACAGGGCGGACGGCATGCCGAACAGCATCGCGTTGGTATCCACGAGCAGCATCCCGCCTACGACTCCATTACGCCGCACGTACTTGAACCCGGCGGCCAGCGAGCGCAGGCCCGGGCGTTCCGCCCGCGTGACCGGCGGGAGTGGCCTCACACTCGAGAGCGCAGCGGCGAAGATCGCCAGGCAGCCGGCGTTGATGGCGTAACAGGTAGCCACGCCGGGACCGGCGATCAGCACGCCCGCCAGCGCGGGCCCGCCGAGCTGACCGAGCTGGCTGGCGGTCGCGTTGAGCGCCGCCGCGGCCGCGAGCCGATGCTGACCGACAAGCGCGGGCGTGGCTGCGGTCGAGGCGGGCGAGCTCAGACCGGACAGCATGCCGATGCCGAATGTCAGCGCGTAGAGCGGCCACAGCTGAGGATGCGCGAGCAAGCTGTTGACCATCAGCAGTAGCGCAAGCGCGGCCTCGGGGAACAGCGTTGCCATCAGCACCGTGCGCCGGTCGTGCCGGTCGGCCAGCATGCCCCCGGCCAGCAGCCCGACGAACATACCGAAGCCGGCGGTAAGCGTGAGCAGGCCGACCGCAAGAGAGCTGTGCGTCAGCCCGTAGACCTGCCAGTTTGCCGACGTTGTGGCGACGGCGCTGCCGCCCATGGACACGAACCGGCCGACGAACAGGCGCCGGTAGTCGCGGCTGTCGCGGAGAGGGGCAATGTCAATCGCTATCTGCCCGATCCGCATGCCAGGCAGGTTACCGGCCGGCCTTCCGCCGCCCATGGTGCCGCCGCCGTGGTGCGGCGAAGATCACAGTAAGCGCACGGGCTCGTCCGGGCCAGACCCCGCCTTGTGAGGGTCCTACGCCGAGGCTCGCGCGAGCCCGCCGTTCTTGCCTGCGGCCCGCCTGGGCCGAACCCGGCCCGCCTGGCCGGGTCAGGCCTCGACTACCTGCACGCGGTCGAACTCCCAGAACGCGCGCAGCGCCGTGAGTCTGCCCTCGTCGTTGCAGCGGTAGGTGTAGACGCCGTTGACAACCGCGACGTGCCGGCCTCCGGGCAGCACGGTGCGGATCAGGCCGACGTCGGCAACCTCGTTCCCGCACAGAAAGGAGCGCTCGATCTCGAACGTGATCAGCTCGTTTGGCGCTATCACGTTGTCGTAGAACGCCGCGATCGCGTCTGGTCCGCGATGGCCGTGGCCGGCCGGGTCAAATGGAGACGGGCCGATCGGGTCCTGGATGACGGCGTCGGCCGCCCAGAGGCTGAGCCACTCGGCCCTGTCCTTCAGCTTGACCGCCGTCTGAGAGCGGCGGGCTAGTTCGCGCGCCGTCATCGGCTGCTCGGGCATCGGCGCTTCTCCTCGGGGGCAGCGGCCGGCGTTTCGCGCAATGGTGCCGGGAGCAAAATTAGAACAGGTTCTAGCCGCGACTTCAACTGGAGGCCGCGGCCGTGTCTCGGGGGCCGCAGCCCCGGCCCGCGCAGCAGGAATAGCACTGTTCTTGGCGTATGCACGGTTATGTACAGCAGGCCGACGGCATTGCGCTGACCAGCAAAGAATTCTCGGTGCGGAGCGCTGACCTCGACACGGGCGCCGTTACCGCGCTCGATCGCGGGTATGTGGGAAAGTTGATCGACTTCAACCGAAGGAGTGACATGGCTCTGCCAACCCTGACCCCGGAGCAGCGCGCCGAGGCGCTGGCCAAAGCCCAGGCCGCGCGTAAGGAGCGCAGCGAGCTTCTCGCCAAGGTGAAGGCCGGAAAGGTCACCATCGCCCAGTTGCTCGACCGCAAGGACGATGTAGCCAAGAAAACGAAGGTTTCCCAGGTGATCAAGGCGCTTCCTGGCTACGGGCCGGCTAAGGCCGCCGCCGTCATGGAGGAAGCCGGGATCGACGACAACCGCCGCGTCGGCGGCCTGGGGGATCAGCAGCGCCGCAAGCTGCTTGACGCCGTCGCCAGCTGATGTGATCAGCGCGGCCGGTTCAGCGAGTGCGGTCACGCCGCCAGAGCAGGCGTTAGCCGTTCCGCTGTGAGGGCAGCCGCCAGGCTGCGGTTTTTGTGCACCGGGTACGGATATGCGGGGCTTATCGCTACCTAGCGTTGGCGGTCGCCCGGCTATCGTTGCCAGGGTGCTGGCTGACCTGTCCGGGCCCGAGCAGGCCTGCCTTGAGTTCGCCTGGCAGGCGTTGCTGGCTGGCAGCATCCCGATCGGAGCCGTGGTGGCGGACGCCGACGGCACCGTCATCGGATCAGGCCGGAACGCCGTGTACGGGCAAGCTGAGCTGCCGGCGATATCGAGCAGCCTGCTTGCGCACGCAGAGATTAACGCCCTGATCGGTCTCGCGGTCGGCCGGAGCTATCCCGAATGTCGCCTCGTTACCTCGTTCGAGCCATGCCAGATGTGTACCGGCGCGCTGTGGATGGCCAGGGTTGGTGCGCTGACCTACCTGGGCGCCGATCCGGTGAACGGTACCTCCTGGATCCTGGAATCGGCGCGGTATGTCGGCCATCGGCCGGTTGGGGTGACCGGACCGCGGGCGGACGAGTCCGGGCGGCTTGCATCCGGGCTAGTGGTGGCTTACCACCTGCGGCATCGCCCTGCCGGCCGGTATATAGGCGCCTGCCGAAAGGTCTGTCCTGACCTGGTGGCTGTCGGCGCGACCTTGATCGAGGCGGGCATATTCGAACTTGCCGCCGGCCGCGAGCCGTGGGCCGCGGCCGCGCCGGCCCTGCTGGCGGCGGTCGAGCGCGCGGGTTAGCCGCCGAGCACAAGCGCGCGGGTTAGCCGCCGGAAGTTTACGCGGCTGGCCTGGGCATGATGAACGAAGAGCTAAGCCGCCGCGCTGCCGGCACCGTGGCCGCCACGATCGGCCTGCGAACCACTGCCCGCTGAAGGAGCCAGCCATGCACCAGCCACCAATCCCGCACGTGGCAGGCTCCGACCCGGACATCGCCGAGCTCATCCAGGCCGAGGCGCGCCGCCAGTTCGAGAAGGTCAGGCTCATCGCCTCGGAGAACTACGCGTCCGTCGCCGTGCTTGAGGCCAGCGGATCGGTCCTGACCAACAAGTACTCAGAGGGCTATCCAGGACGGCGCTACTACGAAGGACAGCAGTGCATCGATCCCATCGAGCGGCTGGCGATCGAGCGAGCCGAGCGCTTGTTCGGCGTAGACCACGCGAACGTCCAGCCCTACTCGGGGTCACCTGCCAACCTGGCGATCTACCTGGCCTTCATGCAGCCGGGCGAAACCGTAATGGGCATGTCGCTGCCGATGGGCGGGCACCTGACCCATGGCTGGTCGGTCTCGGTGACCGGCAAGTGGTTCAACCCGGTCCGCTACGGCGTGCGTGCCGACACCGGCCGGGTTGACCTGGACGAGGTAAGGGACCTCGCCAGGAGGGAGCGACCGAAGGTCATCTTCTGCGGCGGCACCGCGATCCCGCGGACCATCGACTTCCCCGCCTTCGCGAGCATCGCGCGCGAAGTCGGCGCGATCCTGGTGGCCGACATCGCCCACATCGCCGGCCTGGTGGCGGGCGGGGCGCATCCATCCCCGGTCGGGTACGCAGAGGTCATCACCACTACTACGCACAAGACGCTGCGCGGCCCTCGCGGCGCGATGATCATGACTACCGCCGAACACGCAGCCGCGGTGGACCGGGCGGTGTTTCCCGGTCTGCAGGGCGGGCCGCATGACCACACCACGGCCGCGATCGCGGTAGCGCTGCGCGAAGCGGCGCAGCCGTCGTTCAGCACCTACGCTCACCAGGTCGTCGCCAACGCCAGCGCGTTGGCCGACGGCCTGCTCGCCCGCGGGTACAGTCTCGTCTCTGGGGGCACGGACAACCACCTGATCCTCATGGACCTGACCGAGCAGGGGATCGGCGGCAAGCCAGCGGCCAAGGCCCTCGATCGCGCGGGCATCGAGCTGAACTACAACACGATCCCGTTCGATCCCCGCAAGCCATTCGACCCGTCGGGCCTGCGCATCGGCACCCCGGCGATCACGACCAGGGGCCTGACCGAGCCGCACATGAGGCAGATTGCCGGCTGGATCGACGAGGCGATCAGCGCCGCCGCCAAGCAGGACGACGACGCGCTCGACCGCATCGCCGCGCAGGTGCGCGAGTTGCTCACTGCTTTCCCGATGCCGGGCTGGGGCGGGCCGAGCTGAGCGCCGCATCGGTGGCCGCTGCCCGGCGCAGTATCGGGCGGCTGCCCTTGCCGCCCTAGCCAAACGAATGTATGTTCGAGTAAAGCAACGCTGCCTGTCTTCCCCTGGGCAGCGGCCCGCAGCGGGCCGGCAAAGCCGCCAGGGAGATCAGCAGAATGCGCAACATCCGCGGGGAGCCTGTCGACGTCTGGCTCCGCAACGGCCGTCCGGCCAGGTTCGTCTGGCGCGGCCGCCTTCACACCGTCTTGTTCGTCCTCGACCGGCGCACGGCCCCGCCACCGCCGCCGGCTGAGCCGGACCCGGCTGAGCCGGACCCGGACGGGCCCGGTCTGGAATTCTGGGTCGTGGAGGCGACGGCTCAGCCCGCCGTCGCGGCGACAAGGTATGAACTTTGCCATGACCTCGCCACGGACCGGTGGACGTTATCCAGGACCTGAGATTGGGGGAACGAGGGGTCGTGACTGCTCATGCCTAGGGGAAGCTGGCGAGCATCGCGCCGGCCATTTCCCGGCCCTCGGCTAATCAGGCGGAGAAACCTGAGATCAACTGAGCGCATTTGACCTGTTCTCGCGGCTGGTGACTTATCCTTATGGCTGCCGGCACTCGGCTACCTGGCAGTGAGGAACTCGCGCGCCACCATCGTCGGGCGCACAGGGTACCGCCACCGTGGCGGGCGGGTCCGGCAGGAGGTTTCCCGCGAACCCCGCCGCAGGCTCCCGTACTGTTGTACCTGTCTGACCAGCTAGAGGCATCCGTCGAGCTAGGAATCTGATGACTGCTGAACCGGAAAAGCCCGCCCAAGCCGTACGGCCCGCATCATCGAATCCGGTCAGCAAGGCGACCATGGCTGTCGTCTACGCGATCGTCCGCATCCTGCCGCGGTCGATACGGCAGCGACTCGATACGGAGGCAGGCGACCGGTTCCTGCGGTTCGCGCCGGTGGCATTGGCAACCCTGGTCACCAGCCAGCTCACGCTGGCGATCCTGACTGGGTTGGGCATGACAGCCGGCAAGGCCGCCCTCATCGCCTCGATCGTGGGTGCCTTCGTCAGCTACGTGCTGAGCCGCTGGGTCTGGGAGAGCAGGGGCCGTCCCGACCTGCTCAGGGAGACAGTGCCGTTCTGGCTGGTGTCCTTCGCCGTCTGGGGCATCCTGTCGCTGGTCGCGCACTATGCCGGGGCCTTCGCCAACGACGAGCACCTGCATCACCTGGAGAAGCACCTTGTCGTCAACGGGGCTTACTTCCTTGCCAACTGCGTGACCTTCGTGTGCCGGTTCCTGATCTTCCATTACGTGCTGTTCAAGGACCGCAAGGCAGTGGCCGAGCCCGCGGTGGCCGCGCCTCAGGCGGCACCGGCCGCTGCCCCGCAGGAGCCCGGCAAGATGGCCCTCGCAGGCGAGACCGCCGAACAGACCAAACCGCGAACCTGAGTCCGCCCGGCTCAGGAACTCGCTGGCTGCGGGCAGGCAGCGGCCACTAAGCCGCCGGCCGGTTTGCCCTGCGAGCCGTCCTCCTCGCCGCGATGGCCGAAGCCCGGCTGCTGGCTGTGCAATGCTGAGTAGCCGAACGGCGCCGCCGACCTGAGTCGTGAATGCTGCGCCAGGCCTTTTGGCGTTGCGGCAACAGAAGGATGGGGGTTTCGTGACTTTGCCCAACGAGGCACCGCCTGCGGCGAATCCCGTTACTGCCGAGTCGTACCGCATCCTGCGGTCCAGGATCGACCTGACCAGGCTGGCCAAGCACAGCCGCGACGTCACCGAGCGGGTCATCCACGCAAGCGCCGACTTCGACTATCTCACCGACCTCGTGTGTGATGAGGAAACGCTGGCCGAGGGCGTCGCCGCGCTGGCCGCCGGCGCGCCCGTCGTCGCCGACTCGGCCATGGTCGCGGCGGGCATCACCGGCTGCCCGGTGATTTGCAAGATCAACGAGCCGCTTACCCAGCGACTGTCCAGGACCGCCGGCATCAGCCGGGCCGCAGCGTCGGTGCGGTTGAGCTTCGGCGAAGCCGGCCAAGGGGCCGTCTGGGTGGTCGGCGGCGGGCCGGCCGCGCTGATGGAGATCCTGAGCCGGCGCGTCGAGCCCGCCCTCGTCGTGGGCATGCCGGTCGGACTCGCCGGCGCCGCCGAGGCTAAGGACGCACTGCGTGCCAGCGGCCTGCGGTCGGTCAGTAACGTTTCGGAGAAGGGCGGCCCAGTCGTTGCCGTGGCCGCATTCAACGCCCTGCTCGAGTCCGCCCTCCTGGTTGCCGGGTCGACGGCAGGCTGGGGCGGCGACGGCCAGCCTGCCATGGCCGACGACGACGGCGCCGTCTGGTAGCGCCAGGTGGGAGCGCCTGAGATGACGCCGGACGCCACGCCCGCGCCCGACTGGGTATTTCCCGACGACCAGCGGGCCGCCGTGTACCGGGTGATCGAGGAACGCCGCGATGTCCGGCGCGGGTTCCTCCCCGACCCGGTGCCCGCAGACGTGCTGGAGCGCGTGCTCTGCGCCGGCCACCGAGCGCCGTCGGTGGGGTTCTCGCAGCCGTGGGACTTCATCGTGATCACCGACCAGCAGAAGCGGGCACGGATCAAAGACCTGGCCGAGCGGAGCCGGCGGGACTTCTCGGCCGCTCTGCCAGGCGCCAGGGCCAGGGCCTTCGACCGGCTCAAGACCGAGGCGATCCTGCAGACGCCCGTCAATATCGTGGTGACGTGCGACCCGACCAGGGGCGGGCGGCACACCCTTGGCCGTCACGCGCAGCCGCAGACGGCGGCGTACTCCAGCGTCCTGGCGGTGGCGAACCTCTGGCTGGCGGCCAGGGCCGAGGGCCTCGGCATCGGCTGGGTGAGCTTCTTCAGCGAGCGCGAACTGGCCGCCGAGCTGGGGCTGCCCTCACACCTGGAGGTCATCGCCTACCTCTGCGTCGGGTACGTGACCGAGTTCGGCTCCGAGCCCGAGCTGGCCCAGGCCGGCTGGGCCCGGCGGCGGCCGCTGCGGTGGGCCGTGCATGCCGAAGAGTACGGCAGGCGGGAGATGCCAGGCCGCGAGGCAACGAGCCTGCTCGACGAGGTACGGGCCGGCATCAGGCCGCTGGATCCCGAGGCGATGACGGCCGCCAGGCAGCGGCAGGCGACGATGACCAAGCCTGCGGGCTCGCTCGGGCTCCTGGAAGACCTGTCCGTCCAGCTCGCCGGGCTGGCCGGATGCTGCCCGCCGCCGATGCCCGAGCCCGCGGCCGTGGCCGTCTTCGCTGCTGATCACGGGGTCCACGCCCAGGGCGTGACCCCTTGGCCGCAGGAGGTGACGGCCCAGATGGTGGCCAACTTCCTGAACGGCGGGGCCGTTGTGAACGCGTTTGCCGCTCAGGCCGGGGCCGAGGTGGTGGTCATCGACGTGGGCGTGAACGCAGACCTCGACCAGATGCCCGGCCTGCTGCCGCGCAAGGTCGACCGGGGCACGCGAGACTTCACGGCCGGGCCCGCGATGACCAGGGACCAGGCCATCGAGGCGATCGGGGTCGGCATCGAGACGGCCAGAGACCTTGTCGTGGCGGGCAACCGCTGCCTGCTGACCGGGGACATGGGCATTGCCAACACGACAGCGTCGGCGGCGCTGATTGCGGCGTTCACAGGCCAGGATCCGGCTGCCGTGACCGGGAAGGGAACGGGGGTCGACACTGCGACTCTCACCAGGAAAGTCGATGTCGTCAGGCGCGGGCTTGCACTGCATCAGCCAGATCCCGCCGACCCAGTCGGTGTGCTCGCGGCCCTCGGCGGGTTCGAGCATGCGGCCCTGGCCGGATTCATCGTGGGCGGCGCTGCCTTGCGGGTCCCGGTCATCCTCGATGGCGTGATTGCCGGCGCGGCTGCGCTAGCCGCGTGCGCGATCGCCCCCGACGCGGTCGGCTGCCTGATCGCCGGCCACCTCTCAGCTGAGCCCGGCCACCCTGTCAGCCTTGGTCATCTTGGCTTGCGGCCTCTCGTCGACCTGGAGCTGCGGCTTGGAGAGGGCACCGGTGCCCTGCTGGCGCTCCCGCTCGTGCAGAGCGCGTGCCGGGCGCTGCACGACGTCGCCACTTTCGACTCCGCGGGCGTAACCGAGAAGGCCTGAACGGCCAGGCCTGGCCAGCGCGGTCCTGGTGATCCAGGATGGACGTTGGCTCCCGTTTAGTCGCGAGCTGACGGTAATCTGCCCTAGCGGCGCACAATTACCTCAAGGCCGGATACTCTCGGCCCGTGAACTGCAGACTTGATATGGGCGGGACCAGAAAGTCTGGATGGTGAGCATGACAAGCCGAGTAACGACTGGACCACCTGGCTCGGAATAGTAATGACTGGTGCTTGACCTGCGAATGACCGACTCGCCTTTGGCGGGAGACCCGCGAGCATGACCGAAAGACAGGACCTAGCCGCCACGCCGGCGCCGTGGACCGGCGCCGACGGGTCCGTTCCGGCCGCGCCAGGGGGCGTGGCAGCCGGACCTGGGGGTCCGGCCGGTGGCGGCACCGGGGATCCTGGTGGCCAGGCGGCTGCCGCGGAACTGGGCCCGGTGGAGCCGGGCGAGGGCCTGTCCGGCACCGGCTGGCCGG
>JASHOL010000033.1 GCA_030041135.1 Streptosporangiaceae bacterium
CTCTCCGAGGGCCGGCCGCGACTGCCGCTATCGGAAAGCCCGGCCGCGACTGCCGCTCTCCGAGGGCCGGCGTCGGTCGCCGTGGCGGGGATGCGGCACGACCGGCCGTGTTGTACCGCGAAGGACGCCCCGCCGGTCGCGGTGGATGGCAGCATCGGGGTAGCTGACGTCGCGGCTGCCGTGGATGCGCTATCCGGCAGCCAGGCTCCGCGACCCGGCGGAACGGGATGGAGTCTGCAATGGCCCTGAAGTGGACGCGGAAACGGGCCGCCATCGCCGTCCCAGTTGCGGTCATGGTGGTGATCGTGGTCGCGGTGCTGGCCGCACTGGCTCTCTTCGGCACTCCGACCGCCGAGCGCAAGCCCGCCACACCAGTGGCGCGCGCCCGAGGCCCGTTGCTGTCGCCGTTCACCGGTGAGCCGGTGAAGTCGCTCGGGCCGGTTCTGGCCGTGAAGATCGACAACATCGTGTACGCGCGACCGCAGACCGGGCTGACCGACGCCGACATCATCTACGTGCTCCCGGTCGAAGGCGGCCTCAGCCGGTTCCTGGCCATCTTCTCCTCGCACATCCCGCCCGTGATCGGGCCCGTCCGCAGTGCCCGGCAGGACGACATCGACCTGTTGCGGCAGTTCGGCCGGCCTGCATTCGCGTTCTCCGGCGCACAGCCTCAGCTGCTGCCGGTCGTGGAGCGGGCCAGGATCGTCGACCTGTACGTCGGTCGTCATCCCGCCGGGTACTTCCGCAGTTCCAGCCGGATCGCGCCATACAACCTCTACGCGCACACCAGCACGCTCCTGAAGGAGGCATGGTCGGCGAGCAAGGCCCACAACATCGGCTTCACGTTCGGCCCGGCGCCACGCGGCGGCCAGCTCATCGCGTCTGAGAGCGTCTCTTACCCGACCGCCTCCTTCCGTTTCACCTGGTACCAGGCGAAGAAGGACTGGCTCGTCTGGATCGATGGCGCGCGCGGCGAGACGACCGAGGGACGCCAGCTTGCGCCCTCGACGGTCGTGATCCAGTACACGACCGTGAGCACGTCGGTGTTCAAGGAAGAAGGCGTGCGCCCCCCGTACGCACAGACCGTCGGAAGCGGGTACGCGCTCGTGCTGCGGGACGGACGCGCCTACATGGCCCGCTGGTCGCGGCCGAACTGGAATGTCGGGACGACGTTCACCACGATCAGCGGACAGCCGATGAACTTCGCCCGCGGCCAGGTCTGGATCGTGCTGGTCGGCAAGAACCGGGCGAGCCGGGCCAACGAATCGCAGTAGCTGCCCGCCGCGAGCGTCGGCCCGCTCAGGCGTAGCCGCGCAGCCGCGACAGGCACTCGTGCGCCTGCGTCATCACCCGGTCGATCAGTTCCGCGCATGACGGCAGGTCATCGATCACGCCGACAACCTGTCCGGCCGCCATCACGCCGAGGTCGGGGTTGCCGTCGACCATGGCCGCCCTCAGCAGCATCGGCGTGTTCGCCGCCATGAGGACCTGACTCCAGGTCAGCTCGCTGCCCCGCCGCATGGCCGCGCCTTCCCGCAGCATCTGCGGCCACGTCAGCCCGGAGAGGCCACGGAACGCGGCCGCATTCCGCGCGGCCCGCACCAGCCCGGCTACGGGCCCTGACTGCTCGAGTGCGTCGATCAGCGGCGTGCGGAGCACCCGGTGCGGCATTCCGTCCACCTTGGTCGTCACGACGGTGTCGGTCAGCGTCTTGCCCAGGTAAACCCGCTTGACCGCGTCGGCCACCGGGCTGTCGCTGGTCAGCAGGAAGCGGGTGCCCATCGCAATGCCCTCCGCGCCGTACGCCAGCGCCGCCACCAGTCCGCGGCCGTCGAAAAACCCGCCGGCCGCGACCACAGGGATGTCGACCGAGGAGACCACCTGGGGGATCAGCAGGCTGGTGGGAATCGGGCCCGTATGCCCGCCGCCCTCGCCGCCCTGGACTATGACAGCGTCGGCGCCCCACTCGGCGACCTTCTCCGCATGCCGCCGCGCGCCCACCGAAGGGATCACGACCAGACCCGCGTCCTTCAGCCGCGCGATCTGCTCGCGCCTCGGGGCAAGGGCGAACGAGGCTACCTTCACGCCCTCGGCGATCATCAGCTCGACCCGGTCGTCGGCGTCCGCCGCGTCCGCGCGCATGTTCACCCCGAACGGCGCGTCGGTCCGTTCCCGCACTTCCCTGACCGCTGTCCTCAGCGCGTCAAGGGTCATGGTGGCCGACCCGATGATGCCTAGTCCGCCGGCCGTCGAGGTCGCCGCGGCCAGCCGGGCTCCGGCGACGAAGCCCATGCCGGTCTGCACGACGGGGTACCGGATGCCGGTCAGCTCGGTCAGCCGCGTCCTGATCGGCTCGCTCACGCTAGCTCCTGATCACGTCGCGAGTCCGGGTCCAGTTCGCGGATCAGGCTGAGCTCCTCCTTGCTGGGTAGCCGGGTCTGCGGCACCTGCAGCGGAGCCGCCAGAATGAAGCCGGTCGCGTCGGCCACGTCGGACACGGTGACGCCGGGGTGCACGGACCGTAGCCGCATGGCGTGGTCGGGACCGCCGAAGTCGAGCACCGCCAGGTTCGTGATCACGGCCCGCAGTTCGTGCTGGGCGCGGATCACCGCGGAGAGGCCCGCGACCCGGTCGTAGCCGACACCGCAGACCATGTCCGCCTGCTCCACGAACACTCGCCGGGTGTGGCGCGGTATCCAGTAGCTGACCGGGTGGTTGACCGAATTGCCTGGCGCGCCGCGAACGCCGATCAGCTGAGCCTTGGGCCGGGCCCAGTCGCCGATGCAGGAAATATTCTGGTTTCCGAACCGGTCGAGTTGCGAGGCACCCATCATGATGTGCCGCTGGCCGGCCGCCAGCGTGGTGAATATCTGCCGGAACGGCAGCCAGCCCTCGGCAATCCGCCCGCCGTCGGCTGCTGGCGCCATCAGCGTGGCCTCGCCGTCGGTCAGCAGCAGGTCCGGCTCGAACGTGAGCTGTGCGAGCCGGGCACCGAGGGTTGGGATAACGCCCATCGGGCTCGCGACCTTCGCTCCATCCCCGCGCCACGCCTCCGCGCAGGCGATCACGCAGATCTCGGCCAGCGTCGGCGACCCGCTCACGCAGACCCGCCGCTCACGCTGACCCGCCCCTCACGCCCGACCGCCCGTCACGCCCGACCGCCCGTCACGCCGGACATGCCGAGCGCGTCCGCCCTGGCCTCCCGGAAGGCGGCGACGGCCTGCTGATATCTGGCCTCGTCTCCGGCCAGGTACGTCTCGCGGAACTCCTGCCACTTGTCGGGACTGGCCGCCGCGGCGGCGTACAGCGCCTGAAATTCCTCGTCCCGGTCATAGTCGGGCACGCAGCTGGTGAAGTGCGCGCCGCTGCGCGTCTCGGCGATGCCGTGCACCATCGACCGGTTGATCAGCAGGCTCTGTACCGGCCCGCCGGACAGCAGTTCGGCCGTCGGCACGATCCGCTCGCACGACATGTACGCCCGGTCGGCGGCCTGGCAGAACAGATCGTCAAAGTAGGGATCGGGGCCGAGGTACTGGCCGTTCCCGCGGCGGTCGGCCCGGTTCATGTGCACGAGCGCGACGTCAAGCCGCAGCGCCGGCACGGCCGCGAACTCCTCCCCGTCCGCGTACGGCGATCGGACGCTGCGGATATGCGGGTTCACGCGCATGACATCGGAGCCCAGGCCGGCCCGCATCGGCAGGAACGGCAGCCTGTGCGCGGCCGCCAGCAGCCCCCACTGCAGCATGCCCTCGTCAAGCTCGGTCAGCTCGATGGCGCCCGTTTGCCGCGCGATCCGGAAGTGCGGTTCGAGCGGGATCGAGTCAAGCGTGACGAACCCGGTGACCAGCCTGCGCACCTTGCCCGCGGCGATCAGCAGCCCGACGTCCGGCCCGCCGTAGCTGACGAGCGTCAGGTCGGTGACCTCCGACGCGGCGATCGCCCGCACCAGCGTCATCGGCTTGCGGCGCGAGCCCCAGCCGCCAATCCCGACGGTCATCCCTGACCGCAGCTGGCCGGCTACCTGGTCGGCGGTCATAACCGCGATCGTCATGGACGGGGTCCATCCACGAACGCCTGCCTGGCCTCATCAGAAACGCCGGTCAGGTTGAGCTCGAACGTGAATCCCTGCTCGTAGCGGTAGGACTTCCTGATATCCACGAGGTCGATCCCGTTCAGCGACTGCTTCGCCAGCCGGAGGATTTCCGGATTCTTCGCGGCGATCCTCGCTGCCAGCCCGCGAGCGGCATCGCGCAGTTGGTCGTTCGGTACGACATCGAGCACGGTCCCGTACTTCAGAAGATCATGAGCGGGAACGGGGTCGCACGTGTACACCATGGCCCTCATGAGCTGCTGCGGCACCAGCCTGGCCAAGTGCGTGGCCGCGCCGAGCGCGCCCCGGTCGACTTCGGGGAGCCCGAACGTCGCGTCCTGCGCCGCGATCACGATGTCGGCGCTGCCGGCCAGGCCCACGCCGCCGCCGAGACAGAAACCCTGCACGGCGGCGATTACCGGCACCGCGCACTCGTACACCGCCGCGAACGCCGCGAAGCAGCCGCGGTTCGCTCCGACCAGCGCGGTGAAGCCGGGAGTGCGTTGCATCTCCTTGATGTCCACGCCCGCGCAGAAGCCACGGCCCTCCGCGGCCAGGATGACGACCCGCACCCGCGGATCCCGGCCCGTCGTGGTCACGGCGTCCGCTAGGTCGAGCCACCCTCGCACGGGCAGTGCGTTGACCGGCGGGAAGTCGATGACGACCTCGGCCACGCCGCCTTCCGTGCGCACATCAATGCCCATCTGGCGGCTCCGTTCCCGTGGTCGCGAGCGGTATACCAAGCGCTTGCTTGGTCAGCCTACATCGGCGCTCTGCCGACATGGAGGGCACCTCGCCCGGATCGGAGCTGGTCGGCCTCCGGGGCGCCGATCTCGGTGTACAGAGTGAGTGCCTGCCGCCAGTGGTGGCGGGCCTGCTCGTAGTCGCCGACCGAGTGGTGGCTTTCGGCCAGGTCGCGGTGCGCGCCTGCCTGCTCGTAGGGATTGCCGGTTTCGGCGGCCAGCCGGATCGCCGTCGCTAGCCCTTCGCGGGCCGCTCCGGTGTGTCCGGCGACGTTCTGGGCCTCCGCCAGCTTGCGAAGCGCCGTGATCTCGCCGTACCGGTAGCCGGCTTGCCGGCACCCGGCGAGTGCTTGACGGAGGTAGCTAATGGCCTGCTGGTATTCGCCCCGGTGCAGGCTCACGTCGCTCAGCAACGTAAGCGCATTGGCCATGCCGCCGGCCGCCTGACCGCTGGAGCGGTAGACGGCCACTGCCTGTTCGAGCAGGCCCGCCGCCTCCGCCAGCTGACCCCGGCGCAGGCAGAGATCCCCGATCCGCATGACCGCACAGGCTTCGCCGATCTGGTCTCCAGCCTCGCGGAAAACTTGCACGGCTCGTTGCAAGTGCTCGGACGCCTCGTCATACGAGCCCAGGTCGGTCTCGACACTGGACAGGCAGCACAACGCGTGCGCGCCGCCTAGCCGACTGCCGGTATCGCGGTAGATGGCGATGGAAGCGCGGAAGTAGCCGAGCGCTGACGTGTGGTTGTGGAGCAGATGCTCGGTCAGTCCCAGATTGTGGAGGATGCGGGCCTCGCCCAACCGGTCGCCGTACCGGCGGTAGCCATTCAGCGCGGCCTCGTAATGGTCGGCGGCGTCGCGGAACCGGCCACTCTCGACGGCGATGGTGCCAAGACGGTGCAGCGACACGGCTTCGGCGGCCAAGTCGTCAGACTGGCGGGCGGCCTGGAGCGTGTGGCTGGAAATCGTGAGCGCCTCCGACAGGTGACTGCCCGCTATCAGGTAGCCAAATATGGTGGCGGCCAGGTCGCTAGCGTGTCTGAGCCAACCTTGGCCCGCGCAGTACACGGCCACCGCGACCAGGTTCGCGCCCTCGCGATCCAGCCACGCCTTGGCCTCGGCCTCGTCTCGGATGGCCGGGGTCAAGGCGGCCTCCGACGACGCGCGCGGCCGCAGCTGAGCCGCGGCCGGGAACAAGACGTTCATGGCGGCGGCGGCCAGCGACTGGTAGTAACCGAACAGGCGCGTGAGCGCAGCCCGCTGCTCATCCGTGCCGTCGAGCTCGGCGGACAGGTCACGGGCGAAGCCGCGAAGCAAGTCGTGCATGCCATATCGGCCAGGTGCGGTTGTCTGGAGCAGGTGCGCGCGGCATAGCTGGGTGATGGCGTGCCGCGAGTCCGCTACCTCCTCCGCGAGCAGTGCGGCGGCAGCGTGGGCGTCCAGGTCTGCGCCGGGTTGCACGCCGATGAGCCGGAACGCGCGGGCGACCGGAGGAGTCAGCTGCTCGTAAGACCATGACAGGACGGCGCGGACATCGGTGCGCTGGTCTCGGCCGCCGTCGAGCACGGCCAGGCGGCCGCGGAGGTCTTGCAGTTCGGCCACCAGGTCGGAGAGGGTGTCCGTCGGACGGGTGGCGGCCAGCTCGGCCGCGACCCGCAGCGCCAGCGGCAGCCGCGAGCACCGCGCAGCAAGGGCGGCAGCCGGGCCGGGTTCCTTGATGACCCGGTTGCCGACCAGCGCCTCGAGCAGCTTGACCGCGTCTGGCAGGGGAAGCAGGTCAAGCTCGACGCGGTGTGCGCCTTCCCGCGCAACTAGGCCCGCGAGCGCGTCGCGGCTGGTGACGATCGCGGCACAGCCCGCCGTACCTGGCAGCAACGGCCGGACATGGTCAGCGTCCCGTGCGTTGTCGAGCAGGACGAGCATCCGCCGCCCGGCTACCAGGCTGCGGTACCTGCGCGCTCGCTCGTCGGTGTTCTCAGGGACGTCCTTACCCGGCACGCCGAGCGCCCGGAGGAAGCTGGCGAGCGCCTCGCCCGTGGGCAGCGGCTCATCGGGATCGAAGCCGCGCAGGTTCACGTACAGCTGCCCGTCGGGGAACCGGTCCGCGACCTGGTGCGCCAACGCCACTGCCAGCGCGGTCTTGCCCACACCCGCCGTCCCGCCAATCGCCGAGATGACAACGGCAGGCTGCTGCGACCCCGCAGCCAGGAGGCTGGTCAGCGAGGCAATCTCAGGCCCGCGACCGACGAAGTGCGGCACGACGGCCGGAAGCTCCCGCGGCACTACCCGATCGGGCGCGGTTCTGGCTGCTCCATTCGCTCTGGCCGACTGGCGACCGAAGCCGGGCTCGCCCGCCAGAACCCGCTGCTGTAGCTCGCGCAACTCAAGACCCGGTTCTGCGCCAAGCTCGGCTACCAGGACAGCACGTGCCTCTTGATACACAGACAATGCCTCGGCCTGGCGGTCGCTGGCGTGCAGGGCCGACATCAGCAGGGCGTGCAGGTGTTCCCTGAGCGGGTTGGCCGCGACTAGCTGCCGCAGTTCGCCGACGAAGTCGCCGCCATGACCCAGGTGGATCGCCGCCTCGATACGGGTCTCGACCGCCTGCAGGTGCATCTCCGTGAGCCTGGGCAACTCGCTCGCAGCGAGAACCTCCGACTCGACGTCCGCTAGCGGCTCGCCCCGCCATAGCTCAAGCGCGGCCCGTGTCTGCTCGGCAGCAGTCTCCCAGGAGCACTCTCTTGCCGCAGCCCTCGCCGATTCGAGTGCGGACTCAAAGCACGTCAGGTCCAGCTCGTCATCGTCCAGCTCGATCAGGTATCCGGGCCGCCGGGTTATGATCTGGGTCCGGTCCGAGTCGCCGAGGGCGTCGCGCAGCCGCTTCACGTAGTTCTGCACCGCAACCCGCGCCGTCGGCGGCGGCGCCGATCCCCACAGCACCTCGGTCAGCCGATCAGCCGAGATCACCCTGTTCGCACGCAGCAAGAGCGCGGCCAGCACGGCCCGCTGCCGTCCCGAGGGCACCGCGACCAGGACGCCGTCGGCGAACGCCTCAAGCGACCCGAGGATCCGGAACTCCATGTCGCAGCCCCCGACTCGGCCGCATGCCCAGACAGCGGCTGACCGGGGTTGTTAGCGACCTGATAATCGCATGATAGGTCCCGCTCATAACGTGGCGTAGCGCCCGCAGATCGCTTTTTAGTTGCGAATCCTGCGGCGTAGTTAGCCTGTGCGCGCGGCGGAGAGGCAGGGACGTGACCGCGTATATAGTCCGGCGGCTCTTCATCGCCCTCATCGTGGTGCTCGGAGTCTCGCTGCTCACCTTCGGCATGCTCCACGTCATCGCGGGGTCGCCTGGGGCGATCGTGCTTGGCACGAAGGCGAACAAGGCGACGGTGGCGGCGTGGAATAAGGCGCACGGGTTCGATAACCCGTTCTTCGTGCAGTACGGGTCCTACCTCTGGCAGTTGCTGCACGGGAACCTGGGCCAGTCATACAAGCTGAACCAGTCGGTGGACTCGCTGCTGGGCGCGTTCGCGCCGCGCAGCGCGCTGCTGGTCGGGGCCAGCCTCGTGCTGGCGTTGCTGATCGCGATCCCGATGGGGATCTTCCAGGCGGTCAAGCGCAACAGCCTGGCCGACAACGTGCTGGCGGGCGGCGCGTTCGTCGGCTACGCGATGCCGCTGTTCCTGACCGGGCTGCTGCTGATCCAGTTCTTCGCGCTCGGGCAGCCCTTCTCCTGGTTCCCGGCCGTGGACAGCACCAACCAGACTGGCATGGGCTACGTGCTCTCGCATCCGAACCAGCTGGTACTGCCGGTGGCGACGCTGACCATCGCGTCGGTGTGCCTGTTCTCCCGGTACATGCGCTCGTCGGCGCTTGACGCGCTCGCCCAGGACTACATCAAGGTCGCGCGGGCCAAGGGCCTGTCGGAGCGGCTGGTGATGTCCAGGCACCTGCTGCGCAATGCGTGCCTGCCGATCATCACGCTGGTCGGGCTGCTGATCCCGGTACTGCTCGCGGGCAACGTGATCGTGGAGTCGCTGTTCAACTTCCCCGGCCTGGGTTACATGTTCTACCAGGCCCTGGGCAACGAGGACTACCAGATCCTGCTCGCCTACACCCTCATCGCCGCCCTGCTCACGGTGATCGGGAACCTGATCGCCGACATCGCGATGACCGTCGCCGACCCGCGGATCCGGCTGGCCTGACCGGCCCTCGTCTCTCAGGAGCATGCAGTGATAGGAAGCGGAAGCGTACCCGCAAATCTGCTGGAACCGGCGACCGAGCCAGAAGGCGGCGGTTTCCAGATCCAGTCAGGGTGGCGGCTCGGGCTGCGCGAGTTCGCCAGCAACAAGCTGGCGGTCATCGGCCTGGGCATCCTGGCGTTCTTCGTGCTGTTCTGCTGGGCCGGCCCGCTGGTGTACCACACCAACCAGCTGCTGATCAACCCGGTGAACTCCTTCATCGCGCCGGGAGCCGGGCATCCGCTGGGCACCGACAACCAGGGCTTTGACGAGCTCGGCCGGCTCATGCTCGGCGGGCAGACCGCGCTGGAGATCGGCATCTTCGTCGCTCTGCTGGCCACCGGCATCGGCATGATCTACGGCGCGATCGCCGGCCTGGCCGGCGGCATCATCGACTCGGTCATGATGCGGTTCGTCGACGTCCTGTGGTCGGTGCCGTTCCTGTTCGTGGTGCTGATCTTGGCCACCCGCTACAGCTCCACCGAGCTGTCGCTGATCCTGGTGCTGGCGGTGTTCTCCTGGCTGGTGCCGGCCCGGCTGGTCCGCGGCGAGGTGCTCACGCTGCGGACCCGCGACTTCGTCGCCGCCGCCCGCGCGGCCGGCTCGTCGCGCGGCCGCCTGGTCCGCAAGCACCTGATCCCCAACGCCCTCAGCGTGATCATCGTCAACGTCACCTTCCAGGTCGCCGACGCCATCACCGCCCTGGCGCTCCTGGGGTTCCTGGGCTTCGGCCTGCCCTACCCCAAGGCCGACTGGGGCGACCAGCTCTCCAACGGCGTCAGCTACCTGCAAGACGGCTACTGGTGGCTGATCTACCCCGTCGGCGCCTGCATCGTGCTGGTCATCGTCGCCTGCAACTTCGTCGGCGACGCCCTGCGCGACTCACTAGACGTCCGCCTGCGGCGCAGGTAGCCGCCGGCCGAGACCGCTTAGCGGGCGCCGGCAACGGTGCGCGCGGCTCGCCTAGCATGAGCGCATGTGCAGCGCATGCGGGCATGCAGGCAAGTCAGTGGTCATCACCGGCGGGACGAGAGGCATCGGAGCTGGCATAGCCCGAGCCTTCCTGCAGGCCGGGAGCAGGGTCCTGGTTAGCGGGCGGACGCCGCCGGCCGATCCGGCCGCACTTCCGGCGGCCGGCGGCCGGACGGCCGTCTTCTGCCAGGCCGACGTCCGGGAGGCGGACCAGGCCACGCGGCTCGTCCGCACGGCGGCGGACCTGTTCGGCGAGATCGATCTCGTCATCAACAATGCCGGCGGCTCGCCCGAGGCGGCAGCCGCCACGGCCTCACCTCGTTTCCATCAGAAAGTCATCGAACTCAACCTGCTCGCCCCGCTGCACATCGCGCAGGCCGCGAACGCGGTCATGCAGGCCCAGGACGACGGCGGGTCCGTCATCATGATCGGCAGCGTGAGCGGCAGCCGCCCGTCGCCGGGCACCGCCGCCTACGGCGCGGCCAAGGCGGGCCTGCAGCACCTGGTCACCAGCCTCGCGATCGAGTGGGCGCCAAAGGTGCGGCTCAACACCGTCGTGCCCGGCTTCGTCGCGACCGGCGCGGCTGCGGGCCACTACGGCGACGCGGACGGCATGGCCGCAGTCGCGCGGACCGTGCCGATGCAGCGCCTGGCGACCCCCGACGACGTCGCCGGCGCCTGCCTGTTCCTGGCCTCGCCGCGGGCGGCTTACATCAGCGGATCGAGCCTGCTGGTGCATGGTGGCGGCGAGCCGCCCGCATTCCTGGCCGCGGCGCACGGTTCGTTATACCCTCCGAGAAAATAGAACGTGTTCCACTCGAGGGGCGAGTCATGGTTGCTTCGATCAAGCCGCATCGCGACGAGGCGGGTCTCACCGACGGACAGTTGCTGATCGACGGCGCGTGGGGTCCGTCGTCAGCCGAGCAGACCTGGATCCACAGCCATCCGGCCACCGGCGAGCAGGTGGCCTCGTTCCCCATCGCCGGGGCGCAGGACGTCGACCTGGCGGTCCGGGCCGCGCGCAAGGCGTTCGACGAGGGACCGTGGCCCAAGACGCGCGCGGGCGAGCGGATCAAGCTGCTGCGCAAGATCGCCGACCTGGTTCGCGAGCACGGTGACGAGTTGCTCGCGCTTCAGGCACTGGATAACAGCGTGCCGCTCAGCTTCGGCGCCGTCTACGGCATGTCCGGCGGGATGGTCGCCGACGTGTTCGACCACCACGCCGGCTGGGTTGACAAGCTCGCCGGCGACACGCTGCCCGGCTACCAGGGTGGCGAGCACCTCATCATGACCCTGCGCGAGCCCATCGGGGTTGTCGGAGCGATCGTGCCCTGGAATGCGCCGCTGCTGCTGACCGCGCAGAAGCTCGCCCCGGCGCTGGCGGCTGGCTGCACCGTCGTGCTCAAGCCGTCGGAGTATGCGACGTTCTCGGTGCTGAGACTCGTCACGCTGATCGAAGAGGCGGGCCTGCCGGCTGGCGTGCTGAATGTCGTCACCGGACCCGGCGACCCGACCGGCGACGCGCTCATCCACCATCCGATGGTCGACAAGATCTCGTTTACCGGCAGCCGCGCGGTCGGGCGGAAGATCATCGAGGCTTCAGCCGGCACGTTCAAGCGGGTCAGCCTGGAACTGGGCGGCAAGAGCCCAGCCCTCGTGTTCGCCGACGCCGACATCGCCACCTCAGCGATGCTGACCATGGGCACGGTGACCCTGGGGCTTTCCGGCCAGGTTTGCCTGGCCCAGACCAGGGCGCTGGTGCAGCGGGACGCGGTCGATGAGTTCCTTGGCACGTCGGAGATGATCGCCGGGATGGTGAACTACGGGAATCCGTTCGATCCGGCCGTGACGTCGTCGCCGCTCATCAACACACGTCAGCTCGACCGCGTCCTCGGTCTCATCGAGCAGGGCCAGGCCGAGGGCGCGCGCCTGGTGTGCGGCGGAACCAGGAGCGAGGGCGATCTGGCGGCCGGCAACTTCGTCGCGCCGACCCTGTTCACGGACGTGGACAACGAGATGGCGATAGCCCGCGAGGAAGTCTTCGGCCCCGTCCTGTCGGTAATCCCGTTCGCCGACGAGGAGGAGGCCATCAAGATTGCCAACGCGACCGAGTACGGCCTGGCCGCCACGGTCTGGACGTCCGACATCAAGCGGGCCATCCGGCTGAGCAAAGCCGTGCGAGCCGGGACCGTCGGCGTCAACGGCTACCAGCTTGAGCCGCACGCCGCGTTCGGCGGATACAGGCAGTCCGGCATCGGCCGCGAGGGCGGCCGGACCGCGATCGAGGCCTACACCGAGCTGAAGACCGTGATGATCCCCTATACCGACGAGATGATGTAGCAAGCAGCGAACCCCGTTCAGGGCCCGTTTGGCGGCTGTTTTCCTGTACGTATCTAGCGTGACCTGATCGGTACGACGTGACCTGGCCCGCTTTGGCGTTAGAAACGTACCCTGCTAACTATGGCGGATGAGGTGGCGGAGGCGTCCAGGCCAGTTGTAGGCCTGCTCGGTCCCGTTGACGTCTTCGTCGCCGGATCCCCGGCCGGCGTATCGCAGCCGGGCTTGCGCATCCTGCTGGCGATGCTGGCGCTGTCGGCGAACCGGGTCGTGCCGGTCACCGCGCTGATCGAGGCGCTGTGGCGGGAGGACGCGTCAAGGCAGCGGGAAAAGAACCTGCACGTCCAGGTGCACCTGCTGCGGCGCCGGCTGGCCGAGCTCGAACCTGGCCGCAGCAAGTCAAGGATCATCACTGCTCCGCCTGGGTACATGCTGGCGCTCGGCGACGCTGAGCTGGACACGCAGTCGTTCGCCTCGCTCGCCAGCCGGGGCCGCGCGCTGGCGGCGGCGGGCAGCCCGGCCGCGGCCAGTGACCTGCTTGGCCAGGCGCTGAATCTCTGGCGCGGCCCGGCCCTCGGTGACGTCGCGGACGGTTGCCCGCGGCTGGCGGCCGAGGCGGCCGGGCTGGAAGAGCAGCGCCTGGCCGCGCTCGAAGACCAGGCCGACGCCGACCTGGCCGCCGGGCGGCATGCCGACCTTGCCGGGCGCCTGCCGGGACTGATCGCCCAGTTCCCGCTCAGGGAGAGGCTGCGCGGGCAGCTAATGGTCGCGTTGTACCGGTGTGGCCGGCAGAGCGACGCGCTAAGCGCCTACCAGCAGGCGCGTGAGTTCCTGTGCGAGGAGCTCGGCCTCGATCCCGGGCCGCAGCTGCAGTCACTCCAGCGGCAGATACTCGCCGCCGACGCCGCGCTCGACTACTCACCCGCAGCCGCGCCCGGCGCGCCGGCCGCGGGGGGTTTCTGGGGGTCGTCCCCCCGAGCTAGCACCGCGGTCGCGGCCGGCCAGGCACAGGCATCCGGGGCGGCACCGTCGCCGTCCGCGGGCGCGCCGAGCGTGCCGGCCGAGCCGAGC
>JASHOL010000359.1 GCA_030041135.1 Streptosporangiaceae bacterium
ATGTTCTGGGGAGCAAGCCGTGACGGTCCCATTCAGGGCGCAGACGAAACCATCGGCCTGGGGGTTCCGATAGCCGAAGCCCATTATGAATTGACCTATACGCGAGCGTATACATGGCTGAAGTGGCATCTGTGATCGCGACCATGCGCTAAGCCTGAGGATCCGCGAGGGGAGGCTCAGCCAGTACGGCCGTGCGGCTCCTCGCGTACAGAGCCGTCACCGCCCTGGCCGTGCGGGCGGCCTGCTCGCGCAGGTCGGCGGGTTCCACGATCTCGACGTCGGCGCCAAGCCGGAGGAAGTCTGCGAGGGCCTGGCCAGCCGACTCGATCGGGACGCGGGCCACGACCCAGCCGTCCGGGTCGGCCCTGCCGTCGGCCGCGACGGCCTCGGTGACCGCGGCGCTGAGTATCAGGCGCATGCGCTGCACGCCGCCCGGAGACAACCGGATCACCGCGTGGCCGGTGTACAGCTGCCGGTGGAACTCGGCCAGGTAGGAATGCCAGTACGCCTCCAGGTCGAATCCGGGCTCGGCGGTGAAGCCTGCGTCGCACAGCGTCGCGGCGATGATCTGGTCGACCCGGTAGGTGCGCATCGCCGCGTCGCAGCGCGCGACGACGTACCAGGTGCCGGCCTTGAGCACGAGCCCGTGCGGCTCGAGCCGGCGGGTGACCTCGGTCGGCTCCTTCCACCGGCTGTAGGTCACGTCGATGACCTGGCGGTCCCAGACCGCGCTGGCCACCAGCGGCAGGAGCGGTACCTCCTCGGGGCGGCGGTACCAGCCGGGCGCGTCCAGGTAGAAGCGCTCGCTGATCCGGTCGGCGTTCTCGCGCAGCGAGGCCGGCAGCGCCGCGCGCAGCTTGAGGGTCGCGGCCGCTAGCACGCTGCCGAGCCCGAGTTCGGCGGCCGGGCCGGGCAGGCCCGACAGGAAGAGGGTCTCGGCCTCGGCCGCGGTCAGCCCGGTCAGCCGGGTGCGGTAGCCGCCGAGTAGCTGGTAGCCGCCCGCGTGCCCGGCGTCACCGTACAGCGGCACGCCGGCCGCGCTCAGGGCCTCGACGTCCCGGTAGATCGTGCGGACCGAGACCTCGAGCTCGTCGGCCAGCTGCCTGGCCGTCATCCGCCCGCGAGTCTGCAGCAACAGGAGCAGGGACAGCAGCCGGCTCGCTCGCACGCGTCAAGTATCGCCAGAACCACTGACAGTCGGTGTCAGCAGAGCGCGGCTAGCCTGCCGGTGCGACATGGCAGTCGTGATCTGCGACCTCAAGGACGGACATGAACGACTTCGACTTCTACACCGGCACGTGGGACGTCTCGAACCGCTGGCGCGTCGACTTCCTCGACTCGGCCAGCGAGTGGGAGGAGTTCCCCGGCGTCAGCGTAGCTTCGATGCACTTCGGCGGCGGCGCGAACTTCGACGAGATCACGTTCCCGACCAAAGGCTTCTCGGGGCTGACCGTCCGCCTGTATAACCCGGACACCGGCCAGTGGTCGCTGTACTGGGCGAGCAAGCGGACCGGTACCCTGTGCCCGCCGGTCACCGGGGGGTTCAAGGACGGGATCGGTGAGTTCCTCGGCGAGGACACCTACAACGACGTGCCCATACTCGCGCGGTACCGGTGGACCGACATCACCGCCGACTCGGCGCACTGGGAGCAGGCGTTCTCGACCGACGGCGGGCAGACCTGGCTGGACAACTGGTACATGGAGGCGACCCGCCGGCGCTGACTACGGCACCCCGGCGACAGTCAACTCCGGCGGCGCGATGCCGGTGAGGTCCACGTAGCGTTCCTCTTCCGGTTCGGGCAGCGCGACCGCGGCGGCGCTCGGCGCCGGCCTTGGCCGCCGCGGCTTGCCCGCGGCCGAGCTTCCGCCGCGCCCCCGGTAGATGAGCAGGCCGTTGACCGGGTCGGGGACCGCGTCAAGCGCGGCCCGTACGACCGGCAGGCTCCGGAACGCTTCCCACTTGTCGGCGTCGTCGAAGCAGACCTCGAACGCGACGCCCCAGGTGTCGGCGTGCCAGGCCCCGTCGAGGGCGCCGTTGGTCAGCGCCGCCTCGATCAGCGCGGAGTCGTAAGCTGCCTGCCACCCGAAGGCCGAGCCCTCCCCGTGCAGGACTTCGATCGACCACCACTCAGCCATGACGTTGCGATAGTACGTCTGCGGCCGCGGCGGGGGAACCCCTCGCGGACCTGCGAGCGCGGGCAGGCCCGGCGCGGGGTGCGAGGGCCGCGCCGGGCCTGGCCGTTCAGGCGGGCTGCGTGGTCTCCGGTCCCGGCGAATCCGGCCCGTAGCCGGCCGGGGCCTGCGAGGTCGGCCTGACCGTCAGCCTGCCCTTGCTCATGACCGCGAGCCGCAGCGCTCGCCTGGCGATGACCGACTCGTGCGTGACCAGGACCATGGTGAGCCCGTGCTCGCGCCACAGCTTCTCCAGCAGCGCCATGATGTCCTCGCGGGTGTCCTCGTCCAGGTTGCCGGTCGGCTCGTCGGCCAGCAGCACCTTGGGCTGCTTCACCAGCGCCCTGGCGATCGCCACCCGCTGCTGCTGCCCGCCCGACAGCTCCGACGGCAGGTGCCGCGTGCGGTCGGACAGGCCGACGCTGTCGAGCGCCTCGGCCGTGCGCCGACGCCGTTCCGCCCAGCCCATGCCGAGCGGGATCAGCGCGGCCTCGACGTTGTCGGCCGCGGTCAGCGTCGGCACCAGGTTGAACGTCTGGAACACGAACCCGATCGAGGTGGCCCGCAAGTGAGTGATCCGGGTTTCCCGCATCCGGGTGAGGTCCATGCCGTCCATCTCGATGGTGCCCGAAGTCGGGTGGTCCAGGCCGCCGAGCAACTGCAGCAGCGTTGTCTTGCCGTGGCCGGTTCGGCCCTGGACGGCCAGCCAGTCCCCGTCGGGGATCTCCAGGGTCACGTCCCGCACGGCCGGCACGGTATTCCGGCCCTTCTGGTAGAGACGGGTGACATCGGTGAGCTTGTACATCGCATGCAGTCCTTTCAGTCCACGCGGGCCAGAGAGTCGGCAGGCCGCAGCTGGGTGATCCGCCAGCTGCCGAGGCCGCCGGCGATCAGGCCGCCGACGACGGCCAGCAGTACGGCGAGGCCGATGAAGGCGAGCGTGACCGAGGCGGACCAGTGCACCGGGATGTTCTGCGTGGTCCCTCCCAGCGGGTTGCCGCCGGACGCGACCGGGCCGGGGCCGCCAGGGGCGGCCGAAGCAAATTTCAGCCCGCTGTCGTTGGTGATGGTCGCGGTCAGGCTCGGCGCGATCTTGTCGATGATCGCCGCGCCGGCGAAGCCCAGGCCGATGCCGATCGCGCCGCCGATGAGGCCGGTGGTCACCGACTCGCCCATGACCTGGCCGATGATCCGGCGGCTGCGCCAGCCGATGGCCTTCAGCGTGCCGAACTCGCGAGCGCGCCGCGAGACCGCCGACATCGTCAGCAGCCCGGCCACCGCGAAGGCGGCGATCAGCACCAGGATCGACAGCCAGGTGCCGAGGTCGTCGGCCAGCTTGGTCGCACTGCCGAGCGAGCCGTTGATCTCGCTGGCCAGGCTGGAGGGCGTGGTCACGGTCGCCGACGGCATCAGCGCCTTGATCTCTTTGCTCACGGCCGAGATGTCGGCAGTGCTGTCGGTCGTCACGTAGATCGCGTTGACGTCCCCCTTGAGGCTGCCGGAGCCGAGATTCGCGGTACCTAGAGCCTGGGCGCGGGCCAGCGGAACGTACACATCCGGCGGGTCAGAAGCCGACGACTGGGTGACGATCCCGATGACCTTGAACTTGGTCTTAGCGACCGTGACGTCATCGCCGACCTTGAGTTTGTTGGAGGTTGCGTAGTTAGAGTCGACGATCGCGACGTCGGAGTTGGCTTCCGACGTGGTGAACGTGTGGCCCGAGGTCAGCGTGCCGCTGCTCAGCGGGCCGAGGTCCTCGTGGGACAGGTCGACGCCCTGCACCGTGAACTGGGTCGGCGGGCCGGCGCTGTTCGAGCTGATAGAGATCTGGGTGTCGCTCAGCGCGAGCCCCCCGGCCGCGGCCGAGACGTGCGCCAGCTTTTCGATCTTGTCGATCTCGGCGTAGCTGATCGTGCCCTTGCCCGCCGACACCAGGTTCGCGATGTTCTGGGAGCCGGTGCTGCACTTGCCGTCGATGCAGACCGTGGGCTTCTGGCCGGGAGCGCCGCCGCCCTGCAACCCGAGGCTGATGCGCTGCGTCCCGAGTCCCGAGCCTGCCTTGGGAGTCTCGGTGACGGTGATGTCGGTACCCACCCCGTAGAGCGAGTGCAGCACGCTGGCCTGGGCGTTCTTCACCCCGGCGGCGGCGGCGGACACGGTGATCACCAGGCCGATGCCCAGCGCCAGCCCGAGGGCGATGACGGTGGCCTGCCGGGCGCGCCGCCCCAGTTCGCGCCCTAGGTATCTCATGAAGAACGACCGGCCCCCGGCGTGCGGCGGCCGTCCGCCGGCCGGCGCCGCCTGGACCTGCGTATCAGCAGACATGTGAGTGCTCCTGTTCAGATCGGCTGAGCACAACGTTTAGCGGGCGGCCGGTTGCACGGCGGTTGCATGTGGCGTTACCGCGGCGCAACCCCCGCCGCGGCATCGTCGGTGTGACACAGGCCGCCGGAATGGGAGGCACCGAGATGGCGTGGGGCACTGACCAGGACCCCTGGGCAGGACAGCCGGACGACGAATACCCGGACTTTCTCTGGCCCGACGACGATGACGAACAGGACGACGACCGATCGGCGGACGCTCGTCGCCCCGGACAACCTGACGCCATCGGAGCCGAGATGCCAGGGGAACCCCTCGTTCCCTTCCAATGGCCGGTGCCGCCGGTGCCGCCCTCTCGGCCAGAAGCCGGCGGTCGCGCACGCAGGATCGCGACGCTCGCGATGACCGCGGCCCTGGCCGTCGGGCTCGGCGCTGGAGCGGTAGTGGTGTACCGGCATGCCCAAGCGGGGTCGGCGCCGGCCGCCGCCGCCTCGCC
>JASHOL010000360.1 GCA_030041135.1 Streptosporangiaceae bacterium
CAGTGCCAGGAGTGGAACGGGCAGGCAATGGAGTTGCCCTTGATGGTGCCGCGACTAAGATCACCGCCCATGTGCCGGCAGTAGGCGTCCAGCACGCGCAGTTCGCCGCCGGCGTCGGCGAACACCACCAGCTTCGTGCCGAATGCCTCGACCGCGTGCGGGCTCCCGTCCTTGAACGGCTCGGCCAGGCCCAGGCAGTGCCAGCCGCGGGCGAACCTGGCCGGCGGCGCACCGGCGTCGATGCTCCGCACTCCGGTCCGGTCGCTCATCGGTCCTCCCAGCAGCGCAGCGACCCGCCGCTCCCTGCGGCCGCTACCCCTAGACTAGAACATGTTCTAGTCTAGGGGTATTGTTCAGCGCGCTGCAGTCGTCGCCTCCTGGAGGTCTCCCGAAGTGGCTGAGAACGCCGGGCACGAGGTCATCGACGGGGTGCGGGAACTCCTGCCGACCCTTCGGGAGCGGGCCCAGGAGGCGGAGGACGCCAGGGTCATCTCGTCCGATTCGATCAAGTCCATTGAGGGAACGGGGTTCTTCCGGCTATTGCAGCCCGCCGCCTTCGGCGGGCTGGAAGCCGATCCGCTGGACTTTTACACCGCGGTGCGCTCGATCGCTAGCGCGTGTGGCTCGACCGGATGGGTCGCCTCCGTGCTTGGCGTTCACCCGTGGCACGTCGGCCTGTTCCCAGCACAGGCCCAGCAGGAGGTATGGGGCACGGACTCAGCGACACGCATCTCGTCCTCGTATGCACCGACCGGCAAGGCCCGCGTGGTCGCGGGCGGTCACCTGGTCAGCGGCCGGTGGAGCTTCTCCTCCGGTTGCGATCACGCCAGCTGGGTGCTGCTCGGCCAGATCGTGACCGACGTGGAGAACCGGCCGACCGACTTCCGCACGTTCCTGCTGCCTCGCGCCGACTACGTGGTCGAGGACGTCTGGGACACGGTCGGGCTGCGCGGCACCGGGAGCAACGACATCGTCGTGAGCGACGTGTTCGTGCCGGAGTACCGATCGCTCAGCTTCACCGACGTGTCCCGGCTGGTCTGCCCCGGCCAGGAACTGAACCCCGCGCCGCTGTACAAGCTCCCCTACGGCTCGGTCTTCTCCTACTCCATCACCACGCCGATTATCGGCATGGCGACCGGTGCCTACGACGCGCATGTGGCCTATACCAGGCAGCGGGTGCGCGTCGCTTACGTGGGCCAGAAGGCGGCGCAGGACCCGTTCGCCCAGGTCCGGGTGGCCGAGGCCGCGGCCGAGATCGACGGGGCCTGGACCGCGCTCGAGCGGAACATGACCGACCTGATGAACTGCGTAAGGACCGGTCAGCCGATCCCAGTCGACCTGCGGCTGCGGGTGCGGCGCGACCAGGTCAGGGGCACCGGGCAGGCCATCCGAGCGGTGGATCGGCTGTTCGAGAACTCCGGCGCACGGGCGCTGAAGTCGGGTACGCCGATCCAGCGGTTCTGGCGGGATGCCCACGCGGGCCGCGTGCACGCGATCAACGACCCAGAGCGCGCGCTGTCCATGTACGGCGGCAGCGAGTTCGGCCTGCCGGTGCCAGCCGACGCGATGCTGTGAGACCCGGATGACCGTGACCGAGCTGACCGCGGAGTCCACCGGTCACGTCGTCGACGTGGGCGGGCTGCCGGTGCACTACCACGAGGCGGGACCCGTGCTTGCCGGGGCGGGGCCAGCCGAGGCCCGCACCCGCTCTGGCGACGCCGGCCCCGGAGATACCAGCACAGTGGTGCTGCTGCACGGCGGCGGGCCTGGCGCCTCGGCGTGGAGCAACTTCGGCCGCAACCTGCCGGCGATCGCGGCGTCCTACCGCACCGTGATGATGGACCTGCCCGGTTACGGGAAGACGGCGGCCAGGCCGCTCACGGGGCACTTCTTCACCATTGCCGCGCAGGCGCTGGCCGGGCTGCTTGATCACCTCGGCATCGAGAAGGCGCACCTGATCGGGAACTCCCTCGGCGGTGGCGCCGCTCTGCGGTTTGCCCTCGACTACCCCAAGCGCGCCGGGCGGCTGGTGCTGATGGGGCCGGGCGGCATGACCCTCAACGTGCTCTCTCCCGACCCGACCGAAGGCGTCAGGCGGCTGATGGAGTTCGGCACGCCGCCCGGCCCGAGCCGGGCCAAGATGGAGGCGTTCCTGCGGTGCATGGTGCACGACCAGCGGCTGATCACTGCCGAGCTGATCGACGAACGGTACGCGGTCGCCAGCACGCCCGAGGCGCTGGCCGGGATGGTCGCGATGGGCGGGTCGTTCTTCGGTGAACACGCCGAGGACGGCATGCTCTGGCGTGAGGCCCACCGGGTCAGGCACGAGGTCTTGCTGATCTGGGGCCGGGAGGACCGAGTGAACCCACTCGACGGCGCGCTAGTCGCGCTCAAGCAACTACGGCGCGCGCAGTTGCACGTCTTCGGCGGCTGCGGACACTGGGCGCAGCTGGAGAAGTTTGACGAGTTCAACGAGCTGTCGCTGCGGTTCCTATCCGGAGCTGGCGCATGACCGGCCTGATCAGCTCGCTCGGCTACCTGCGGATCGAGTCCACCGACATCGGCGCGTGGCGCGAGTTCGGCGCGAAGGTGCTCGGGATGACCGAGGGCCGCGGACCGGACTCCTCCGCTGTCTACCTGCGGATGGACGACTTCCCGGCCCGGCTGATCATTGTGCCGGGCGAGCGCGACCGGCTGCTGGCCTGCGGCTGGGAGGTCGCCGACGAGGGCACGCTGACCGAGATCGCGCACATCCTGGCCGCCGCCGACGTACCGGTGAAGACGGGTGATGCGGCCGAACTTGCCGACCGCCGCGTCGGCCAGCTGCTGCACGTGGAGGACCCGTCAGGCAACTCGCTCGAGATCTTCAGCGGCGCGGTCCTGGACAACCGGCCGGCGGTCAGCCCGTACGGCATCAGTTTCGTGACCGGCGACCAGGGCATGGGGCACGTGGTGCTGCCCGCCGCCGCGGGCGAGGAGACGCTGTCGTTCTACACCGACCTGCTCGGCTTCCGGCTCAGGGACTCGATGCGGATGCCGGGCGAGTTCTTCGGCCGGCCCGGCGGCCAGGTCTGGATGCGATTCCTCGGCTGCTGCCCCCGGCACCACTCGCTGGCGCTCGCGCCGATGGACCCGGCGGCGGGGATCGTCCACCTGATGATCGAGGTAGCCACGCTCGACGACGTCGGCCGGGCCCTTGACCGGTGCATCCGCCGCAAGGCGACGATCAGCTCGACCCTCGGCCGGCATGCCAACGACCTGATGGTCTCCTTCTACGTGCAGACGCCCGGCGGCTTCGACATCGAGTACGGCACGGACGGCCAGGTGGTGGACGACAGCACGTGGGTGAGCCGCGAGTCGACCGCGATCAGTCTCTGGGGCCATGTCTTCGGCCCTGGCGCCGCGCACTGACTCAGGCGCGGGCCCGCTGGGGAAGTCTTGCCTGGTACCGGCTTACCCGGCCGGCGACAGCCGGCGGGACACTAGTCACATGGACCTGCAGGCATTTCCGCCCGAGCCGCAGCGCTTCCGCCAGGCTCTCGGGCATTTCGCGACCGGCGTGACCGTGATCACCGGCATGCACGAGGGCGAGCCGGTCGGGTTCGCGTGCCAGGCGTTCGCGGCACTGTCGCTCGAGCCGCCGCTGGTGCTGTTCTGCCCGAACAAGACCTCGGGCACCTGGCCGCGGATCGCGCGGATCGGCGAACTCGGAGTGAATGTCCTGTCGGCCGCACAGCGCGACCTGGCCAGAAGGTTCGGGGTCTCCTCGGCGGACAAGTTCGCGGGCGTGAGCTGGACCGCCGCGCCGAACGGAGCGCCGCTCCTGCACGGGGCGCTGACCTGGGCGACGTGCGCCGTCGAGACCGTGCACGAAGCGGGCGACCATTTCGTGGTGATCGCGCGGGTGACCGAACTCGGCGACTCCGTAGCTGGCGATCCGCTGCTGTTCTACCGCGGCCGGTTCACGCTGTCGGCCAGCACCGACGGGGACGCGCCGCCCGAGGTTGTCGACACCCTGCTCGCCTGGCCTCGCTACGCAGACTGGATGTAGCCCTGGGGCGACCGGCGCCGACCGGGTGGACCGACCGCCGCCGGTCGTCCGCATCCAAGGCCGCTCCATGGCCTTAGCCGTTTCTCCTGAACCGGATGTAGTCGTCTTCGACTACCGCCGGGTCGGCGAAATACGGGTCGGGCCGGACTCCGCCGCGCGGGCGCCGCGGGATCGGGTTGAACAGGTGACGAAATGGCGATCGCATGTGCCTCTCCTAACGAACTGCCTGACTCGGTAGTCAGGCGACCATCCCACCAGGCGTCCGGTCCTGTGGTCTTGACCAAACCGGCCACGTTCCCGGCCGTGGACTGCCCTGGCTACGTCTAGAAAGTTAGGCGCGATCGGGCGGCCGCTCCGATCCAATGGCTCGGCGCGAACACAGACCAATTTGGCCTGGGTGCACCTGCCGGGCCTTCGCCGGTCCGGCGCGGTCCGGTCGATCAGCGACTGTCTACGGCCTGTGCGTCGTCGTCCGGTTCGGGCTCCGGACCGCGTTGGCCCGCCACCGGGACGATGGCAAGCTTGGCGCGGACCTGGTCGGCGTCGGGGTGCTCGAGGTCGTCGAGGATGGCGACTGCCTGCTGCCACGCCTGCCGGGCCTCGGCCGGGTCGCCCGCGGCGTGCCGCGTGTCCCCGAGGTGGGTGAGGGTATCCGCTTCAGCGAGGCGGGTGCCGAACTCCCTGGCGATGCTGATTGCGCGCTGGTAGCAGGCGGCGGCGGCGGCGAGGTTACCCAGATGCTGTTCGGCATATCCGAGCGCTTTCCACGCATCTCCCTCGACCCAGCGGTAGCCCGTTTCCGCGCACAGGCCGAGTGATCGCCGGCAGAACGCGCGGGCGTGCTGGTAGTCGCCGAGCAGGGCGTGGTACCAGCCAACGTCGCTGAGCGCTTCGGCCTCGTTCGCCTTGTCGCCGGTGGCCTGGTACAGGCGCAGAGCTTGCTCGGCATGCCCGAGCGCGTCGGCGTAACGGCCCCGGTATTCAGCTATCAGGCCGAGATTCTGCTGGATCTTGGCTTCGCCCAGCTGGTTGCCGAGCCGCTGGTACAGCGCGAGGCTGCTGGCGAAGTGGCGACGGGCCTGGTCATGGTCGCCGAGATCGGAGTAGGCGAGTGCCAGGAGCCGGCCGGACAAGGCTTGCGCGGCGGTGTCACCAAGGCGGGTCGCGGCGGCAAGCGCCGTCCGCTGGGTCGCGGCCCAGTCCTGCAGGCGCCCGCGAATCCGGAAGAACGATCCCATGGCCCAGGGGAGCTGCCATGCGTGGCTGTCGAACCCGGATGCGGCGGCCAGGCTGACGGCGGCAAGCAGGACCTGGTGCTCGGCCCCGAACCAGGCCATGGCCTGCGGGTAGTCGGCGGGCTGTCCGGCGGAGACGCCGGGCCTGGGCGGGGCGAGGATCGCCGGTTCCCTGGATGGGACCAGCAGCAGGGCGGCGCGGGCGGCGGTGTGCAGGTAGTGGTCGAGCACCCGGCCGAGGGCGGCGTCCCGCTCGTCCTGGGTCTCGTGGACGCCGGCTTGCTCGGCGGCGTAGGCGTGCAGCAGGTCGTGGAAGGCGTACCGGCCGGGGACGTGCTCGGCGATCAGGTGCGCGCTGGCCAGCTCGCCCAGCAGCCGGCGGGCATCGGCCTCAACTAGGGCGGCCAGGCTGGCCGCGGCAGGAGCGGAGATGTCGGGGCCGGGATGCAGGCCCAGCAGCCGGAACATCCACGCCCCTTCGACGCTGAGCTGCCGAGCGGACCACGAGAACACCGCCCGCACGCTGGCCGCAGGGTCGCCGACATCGAGCGCGTCCAGGCGCCCGGCCGAGTCGGCGAGCTCAGCGGCCAGCGTGGCCAGGGTGAACCCAGGCCGGGCGGCCGCCCGAGCCGCAGCGACCGCCAGCGCGAGCGGCAGGCACGCGCACAGGCTAGCGATCTGATCTACCGCGTCGGGCTCGGCAGCCGCCCGAGCGCCGAGCCGGGCGGCCAGCATCTGGACCGCCTCGGCGCGGCTCAGCACGTCCAGGGTCAGCAGCCTTGCCCCGTCAGCGGCAGCCAGCCCGCGCAGCTGGCTGCGGCTGGTGATTAGCACCAGGCTGGCGGAACTGGCGGGCAGCAGCGGGCGGACCTGCTCCTCATCCCGAGCATTGTCCAGGACGATCAGCATCCGCTTGCCCGCCAGCAGGCTGCGATACAGCCCCGCCTGCGCTTCGGGGCTGGCCGGGATGCGTTCAGGCACTACGCCGAGCGCGCCCAGGAAACCCCGGATCGCCTCGGCGGACGTGGCCGGGGTGCCCGAGGGGTCGTAGCCGCGCAGGTTCACATGCAGCTGCCCGTCCCGGAACCGGTGCGCCACCTGGTGGGCCCAATGCAGCGCCAGCGCAGTCTTGCCAACCCCGGCGGTCCCGCCGATCGCGCTGATCACCACCGCCCCGGGCGAGTCAGCGTCGGCGTTGTCCAGGATCCGGGTTAGCGCCTGAAGCTCCGCGGCCCTGCCGGTAAAGTCGGCCAACGTCGCTGGCAGCTGCCGCGTTACCGCCGCCTCCTGGGCCTGGGACCTAGCCGCATCATCGGTTGCGACCAGCAGCTCCTCGATCCTGTCAGCCGAAACCCCTAAGGCGTGAGCCAGCTTGGGCCGCAGCCACGGGAGCGGCTCTGTACCACCGCGCTCCCACCGCACCACGGTTGTGCGCTCCACGCCCAGCCGCTCGGCCAGCTGTTCCTGGGTCAGGCCCACGGCCTTGCGGCGCTGCGCCAGCCGCACCCGCCTCGCTACCCCGGCGGTTCCCGCGCCGTCCGCCATTACGAGCATCCCGCCGTCTGCCGTGCCTGTTAGCCCCGTTTGGCAGCCTACGCTCGCGCGCCACCGCATACTCGCCGGTAACGGATCGCCGGCTGCCGATGCCAGTCAGCGGGCGTGCTCACGCCGACGCCGCCGGAGAAGAGCCGGCCCTTGATTCCGCCGCAAGTGATCAGCCAGGCAGTGACGGCCGGCTGAGCACGCCAAGCCGGTTAAAGGCGTTGATCGTTGTTATCGCCCAGGCCAGGATGGCGAAGGCCCTATCGCCGAGAGCTCCCACCGCGTCGCCGTAGACCTCGTCCGGGATGTCCTGGGCAATTGGCAACCGGGTCATCGCCTCCGCAAGCGCCAGAGCTGCCCGTTCCACGGTGCTGTAAAGATCAGTTTCGCGCCAGACCGGCAGCAGGTACAGGCGTCGTTCGTCTTCACCTAGCCTGCGAGCGTCGCGTGAGTGCATGTCAGTGCAAAATGCGCAGCCGTTGATCTGCGACACGCGGAGCTTGACTAGCTCGATGAGCTTGGGGTCTAGCCCGGCCTGGGCGGCGGCAGCCTCAACCGACTCATGAAGAGCTGTTAGCGCCCGGTAGGCCTCGGGCAGTTGCTTGCCGAGATTGATGCGCTGACTCATTCCGCCATCCCGCGCCAGTAATATGGCTTACTCGCCAGGTACTGGTGCAGGCAGGCCAGGGGGCTTCGCGCTGACGCCGGCGGTATGCCACTCAGCGACGCGGCCGAAAGCGGCGGCGCCTGAGCTCATCT
>JASHOL010000361.1 GCA_030041135.1 Streptosporangiaceae bacterium
GCCTCGCGCCAGGCCGCGCCCGCCGCCACTGGCGCCCGCAGCCGGTCTCACCGGTACTCCGGCTGCTCCGGGCTGCTGTCGGCGGACCTGCCAGCCACGAAGCACATAAGCTTGTCGGATGATGCCCAAATGAGCGATCTCGCAGGCCGGCTGCCTGATGTTCCCACCGTCCTCGCCGCGCTAGACGGCGTCAGCTACCTGGCCGACGAGCCGCTCGGGACCGCGCTGTTCCTGGCCGCGCGAATGGGCCAGCCCATCCTGCTGGAGGGCGAGCCGGGCGTCGGCAAGACCGAGGCGGCCAAGGCGCTGGCGGCAGTGCTCGATACGCCGCTGATCCGGCTGCAGTGCTACGAGGGCTTGACGTCCGCTGAGGCGCTATACGAATGGAACTACCCCCGTCAGCTGCTGGCGATCAGACTTGCCGAGGCGAGGGGCGAGACCCCGCGCGAGGCCGACCTTTTCAGCGACGATTACCTCCTCGAGCGGCCGCTCCTGGCTGCCCTCGACCACCAGGGCCCGCGTCCGGCCGTGCTGCTCATCGACGAGGTCGACCGTGGCGACGACGAGTTCGAGGCATTCCTGTTCGAGTTGCTCGCCGAGTCGGCGGTCACCATTCCCGAGCTCGGCACCCGACGGGCCGCTTATCCGCCGGTTGTGGTGCTCACCTCGAATCGGACCCGGGACCTGCATGACGCGCTGAAGCGCCGGTGCCTGTACCACTGGATCGATTATCCCGACACCGAGCGGGTCGCCGCCATCATCAGGCGTCGGGTCCCCGAGGCGTCGGTGCAGCTGGCCGGGCAGGTGGCGCGCGGCGTGGCTATCCTGCGGGGGATGGACCTGGCTAAGCCGCCGGGCGTGGCCGAGGCGATCAGCTGGGCCAGCGCGCTCGACGTACTCGGCGCTCGCGAGCTGGATGCTGGGTCGGCACGGCAGACAGCCGGGGCCGTGCTGAAGTACGCCGAGGACCTGCGCGCGGCGCGTACGGCGGACTTCGCCGCGCTGGTGAGTCACGACGAGGTCCCTGGTGGCTGAGGATCTCGCTGCGGCAGCGGCCAGCTTCGGCGCCGCGCTGCGGACAGCCGGACTGCCGGTCGGGCCTGGACGCAGCGAACGGTTCGCGTCGGCGGTCACCATTGTGGGCCCTCGCACGGCAGCTGAGCTGCTGAATTGCGCGCTGGCGACACTCGTGTCCAGCCGGGAGCAGGCCGCGATCCTCCGGGCGGTCTTCGCCGAGGTGTTCGGCCCAGTGCCGGATGGCCACGGGCCAGAGACGGCTACCCAGGCGCCGGCGCCTACCCGCTCCAGGCCCGATGCTGAGACCAGCGCCCAGGCAGCGACCGCGGCCAGGACGCATGCGGCGCTGATCGGCGTGGTCAGGGAGTCCCCGGCCAGCGGTGACGACGGTGCAGACGAGCCCGACCGCGAGATTGTCCGGCCCTATCTGGGCAGTCCGGCGGAGCGCCTCTCCGGGACCGACTTCGCCGAGCTGTCCGAGTCGGAGCTGTCGGAGCTGTCCGAGCTGATGCGGCAGCTGACGCTCGCCGTTCCGGCCCGGCGGTCTCGGCGGCACCGGCCGGGACCAGGCGGCCGGCGCACCGACATGCGAGCCACGCTGCGGCAGGCGCGCCGCAGCGGAGGCCACGCGTTCCGTCTGATCGGCCGCGTGCCTGCTAGCCGACCGCGGCGTTTGGTGGTGTTGTGTGATATTTCCGGGTCAATGGAGCCCTATGCCAGGGCCATGATCCAGTTGCTTTACTGCGCGGCCGGCGGCGCAAGCGCGGAGGTGTTCAGCTTCGCCACCCGCCTGACCAGGCTGACTCCGGCCCTCGCCCGGTCGGCGCCGGGCGAGGCGCTGCGCCGGGCGGGCCAGGCTGCCCCAGACTGGCTGGGCGGTACCAGGCTTGGCGCGGCCCTGAAGGATTTCAACGACCGCTACGGCCGCCGTGGCATGGCGAGAGGCGCAGTCGTACTGATCATCTCCGATGGCTGGGATACCGGAGACCCGGCAGTCGTGCGCCGTGAGATGCAGCGGCTGTCGCTTGTCGCGCACCGGATTATCTGGGTGAATCCGCGTACCAAGAGCGCTGCCTACGAGCCGCTGGCCGGCGGGATGGCGGCGGCCTGGCCGTATTGTGACGCAGTCGTCAGCGCGCACACGATGGACGCCCTGGCGGACCTCACCGCGGCGCTCGCCGACCCGGTCCGCCGCCGGACCGGGATTCACTCGGTCGGGCCCGACGAGCCCCGGTCAGTCGCCGCCTGAGCTAGTCGTCGTCTCCGCTCCAGCCCCGCCGGATATCGCGCCGCTGCTCCCTGATCTGGTCGTGGATCGCGCGCCGGTGCGCCCTGATCTGCTCGTGCGTCTCGCGCCGCTGCTCCCTCATCTGGTCGTGGATCGCGCGCTGCTGGTCCCTGACGTGGCCCAGCATGTCGTCTAGCAGCCCGTGGCCGCCCAACGGGCCATAGTTAGCGCCTGCGCTGCCCTTGTTGCCCTTGCGCTTGCGGGACTTGCGCTTGACGTCGATGCCGCCGAGCACGCACGTGCCCTGGACGCGCAGAACCGGCGAATCCGGGCCGGCCGACTCGGCACTGCCCCCGGCGAAATCCCTCCCGCCCAGGAACGCGATGCCGCCATCGTCGATGACGCGCATCTCCGGCGGCACGATCACCGTGACCCCGCCGAGCACCGTGATGGCCCTGAGCACGACCTCCTTGCCGGGAAGCACCGCGTCGCGGAAGTCGAGATCGACCCCGCCCAAGACCGCCAGGATGTCGATCACTGGGTCGGCGTGCCAGCCGCCCTTGCGGCTCGCACCGCTCAGGATGGCGACGATCCGCCTGGCTCGGCCGGTACGCGGAGCCGGCGTAGGGCTCGGCGCCGGCGCCGCGGCGGCACCGGCAGCGGGCAGGTCGCCCAGCAGCGGGACCAGGTCGGCCTGGGTCTTGGCGGCGTAGATCGCATCTAGCCGGTCGGAGTGCTCCTCAGCCGTCAGGCGGCCCTCGGCGAGCGCCTCGTTGATCACCGAGGCAGCCCGGTCGCGGTCAGCGTCCGACGCCCGGAGCCCGGAATTCGCGTTGAAATCCTGGGGGGTCATGCAGTTATTGTCGGGCATGATGCCGGCCGACGGGAACAGGAGCGATCGAGATGGGCCACGTGGAGGCGGCACATCTGAGCCACGTCCTGCCCGATGGCCGGATCCTGCTGGACGACGTCTCGTTCCGCGTGGGCGACGGCGCGGTAGCTGCGCTGGTCGGCCCTAACGGCGCGGGCAAGACTACGCTGATCCACCTCGTTACCGGCGATATCCCGCCTCAATCGGGAACCGTGAGCTCAAGCGGCGGCATCGGGGTCATGCGCCAGTTCATTGGCAGTATCAGGGACACCACGACGGTCAGGGACTTGCTGCTATCGATCGCGGCGCCGCGATTGCGTGAGGCAGCGGCGCGGCTTGAGGCGGCCGAGCTGGTCATGATGGAACGCGACGACGAGCCGGCCCAGATGCGCTACGCCGCGGCGCTCGCGGAATGGGGTGATGCCGGAGGGTACGAGGCCGAGGTGCATTTCGACGCCTGTTGCATGGCGGCCATCGGCGCTGGCTATGACCGCTGCCAGTTCCGGGAGGTCGCGACCCTCTCCGGCGGCGAGCAAAAGCGCCTCGTGCTCGAGTCGCTGCTGCGCGGCCGGGCCGAGGTCTTGCTGCTGGACGAGCCGGACAACTACCTGGACGTGCCGGGCAAGATCTGGCTGGAGCAGCAGCTCAGCGCCACGCCGAAGACCGTCCTCATGGTTAGCCACGACCGGGAGCTTCTGTCCGCGTGCGCGGAGCGCATCATCACCGTCGAGGACCGGCACGCGTGGGTCCACGGCGGCGGCTTCGGGACGTACGCGCAGGCCAGGAGGGAGCGCAACGAGCGACTTGACGAGCTGCGACGGCGCTGGGACGAGGAGCACGAGAAGCTCAGGCAGCTGATGCTGATGTATAAGCAGAAGGCGTCATACAACGACGCCATGGCATCGCGCTACCAGGCAGCGGTGACGCGGCTGCGCAAGTTCGAGGAGGCCGGGCCTCCGGAACTGGCGCCCAAGGAGCAGAATGTCCGGATGCGGCTTCGGGGCGGCCGCACAGGCAAGCGGGCGGTTACCTGCGAGGGCCTGGAACTGAGCGGCCTGATGCACCCGTTCGACCTGGAAATCTGGTACGGCGAGCGGGTGGCGGTGCTTGGCTCGAACGGCTCGGGCAAGTCGCATTTCCTGCGTCTGCTGGCCGGTGAGGACGTGCCGCATGCCGGTACCGCCAGGCTGGGCGCGCGGGTGGTGCCTGGCCTGTTCGCCCAGACACACTCGCGGCCGGACCTGGCCGACCGGACCCCGCTCGATGTCCTGATGACCGAGCACGCGCTGCTGATCAACGAGGCGATGTCGGCGCTCGCCCGCTACGAGCTCCAGGTTTGCGCCCGGCAGCCGTTCGGCACGCTGTCGGGCGGCCAGCAGGCCCGGCTCCAGATCCTGCTGCTCGAACTGGCCGGGTCGACGGTGCTCCTGCTCGACGAGCCGACCGACAACCTGGACCTGGCCAGCGCGGAGGCGCTGCAACAGGGCTTGGAGTCCTATGCGGGCACCGTCCTCGCGGTCACGCACGACCGGTGGTTCGCCCGGTCGTTCGACCGCTTCCTGGTCTTCGGCGCTGACGGCGAAGTGTACGAATCGTCCGGTCCGGTGTGGGATGAGGCTCGCGTGAAGCGGCCGCGTTGACCCGCAGCTTGCTAGGCTGCATGGGTCTCCCTGGGTCGCCGGCGCTCGCGCTGCTGGTCCAGGAAGACGGAGCTGGAGGGATTAAGTACCGTGAAGAAGCTGCTACTAGTCGTCCTGATCGGCGTCAGCGCCTTTGCCGTATGGCGCAAGGTGCAGGCCGATCGTGCCGAGCTCAATCTGTGGACCGAGGCGACGACTCCAGACGAGTAGTCGCCTGGCCAAGGCATGACCGACATCACCCTGGCGTGTTTCGGGCTGGTCGGCACACTGGTGACCGACGCCGGGATAGTCGAGCTTGCCTTTGCCGAGGCGATCGCCACCCAGGGCGTGGTCAGCGGTACCAGCGCCTTCGCCCGGTCGATGGCTCAGGTTCATCGCACTCGCGGGCAACCTCCGGCCGCTGTGCTCGGCGGACTGTTCCCGGACAACGAGCCGAAGGCCCAGGCTGCGCTGCTCACGTTCGAGCGGTCGCTCGCGGCCGCCGCGGACAGGACGGTACCGACCGCCATCCCTGGGGCGCAGGAAGTCCTTACCGGGCTGGCCGATTCCGGATGCCGACTCTGCGTGATGACCAACCTGCCGCGCCGGGAGCTAACAGCGATGGTGCGGGCTCTCGGCTGGCGCGAACTCATTAACGTGGCGCTGACCGCGGACGACGTGCCGCGCGGGTGCCCGTCGCCGGACCTGGCGCTCGCCGCGATGCTACGGGTCGGTGTCGGCGACGTGCGCGAGGTCGCGGTGGTCCAGCCGACAGCCGCCGGTGTGGAGTGCGGCCGCCGGGCGGGAGCGCGGATAGTGGCAGGCGTGCTGACCGGCGTCCATCCGGCGGCGCGGTTGCGGGCGGCAGGAGCGACCCACGTGATCGACAGCGTGGCCGACCTGCCTGGCGTGCTGGCCAGCAGCGATCCTGGTCCGTCCAGGGCGCCTGACCCGGCGACGATCAGCATCCCGCCGCAGGTTTCGCTGGAGCGCCGTACTCTCGGGTCGTAGGCAGTGGCCATCGGCCTTTGCCCGGTCCGGGCGGGCTCACCGTCTCGGCGGGGCCCAGGAACAGGGGACAAAGTTGTCCGAGCGATCAGGAGATCCGCTCAACGGCCGGCGGGGCGGTCCGCAGGGTGGCCGGCCGGGCGGCCCGCGCGGTGGTCGGCTCGTCCCGCGCGGTGATCGGCTCGCTGGCCGGCCGCCAACCAGTCACGAACGGATGAGCGGGCAGCCGTGGGATGCCTCGTACCGAGACGGTCCTGCGCCGTGGGACATTGACCGGCCGCAGCCAGCCTTAATCCGGTTGGCATCCGAAGGCGGATTCACCGGGGCGGTGCTGGACGCCGGCTGCGGAACCGGCGAGAACGCCCTGTACCTCGCCTCGCTCGGGCTGTCGGTGCTGGGCGTTGACGTGGCTGAAACCGCTCTGGCGATGGCCAGGAAGAAGGCCGACGAGCGCGGGCTTGCGGTTGACTTCACCGCGGCCGACGCGTTCGAACTCGATCGTCTGGGCCGCAGGTTTGAGACGGTGCTGGACTGCGGATTGTTCCACAGCTTCGACCGCGACGAGCGACCACGATACGTGGCGAGTCTGGCCTCGGTGACCGAGCACGATGGGAGACTGCAAGTGTTGTGCTTCAGTGACCAAGGTCCCGACACTGGCCCGCACCCCGTCACTCAGGACGAGCTGAGGGCGGCCCTGAACGCCCGCACGGGATGGAGTGTCGCCAACATCGACTCGGACAGGCTCATGACGAGATTCCACAACAATGGCGCGGCAGCCTGGGTCGCGACAGTCAAGCGGATCTAGACGACGGTTACAGGTCTGGCCGCATGAGTTCTCCGTGCGGTCCCTCGCATGCATGGCACCCTGTCGTGTGCCGTTTCCTCACCGAGAGGCTGCCGCAGGCTCGCAATGCGGTCAGTCCTGTGGGTAGAGGCCGGCGAGCAACTCGCAAGCGCGCTCGAACTGCGATGGCGTGAGGATGTCCGGCGCGGTGCATTTGTAGATCTGCAGCCCGATGAGCAGCGCGTGGCCGATCGCCCAGGCCTGCACCGGCGTAGTCCCCGGCATGGGCTGCTCTTCGTCCTCCGCGGCTAGCTCCGCCAGGCGCCGCTCAAGGTCGGTGCCGTAACGCCGGAGGGC
>JASHOL010000362.1 GCA_030041135.1 Streptosporangiaceae bacterium
CAGGGGCAGGGGCAGGGGCAGGGGGACGACCGCCTGAACCGCCGCGGTCGCTTATTGCTAATGAAAACGATAACCAGTACGGCGGTTGCCGTCAACTTCACCCCAGCCCGGTCAAGACCGAAGCCTGGCCATCAGCACGTCGGCGGCGCGACGGGCGTCGCGGGCGTCCTCGAGTGCGCCAGGGTCGTCCTCCACACGGGTCACGTCACCGCTGCCCAGCCGCCCCGAGCCTGGGTCGACCGACTCTTACCGCACCAGAGGGCAACAAGGTGTCGTTCTTGTGGCAGCACTTGCGCCTCTGATGTCGCTACGGGCGCCGCCACGCGGCAGCAAACTGCCCACTGCTGCTGTGGATGTCTGGGGCTGGAGTGCTCGGTGTTACGTCTGAGGAGCCTGCGACGCGGCCGGCCGAACAGGCCCCGCTGCGTCGTGCGCCAAAAGACACCGGTCTGACTGGCCGGGCTGTTCTTACTGCCGCTCGACCGTGGTAGACCCTTCGAGATCATCGAGCAGGACCGAAATCGCGTGGCGGACGACCGCGATGCGGTCCATCGCTCGCGCGTGCCAGGCCTCGGGGTAGCTCCACTCGATGGTCGCGCCGCCGAACGGGCGGCGCCGGGCAGAGAACGGGTCGCGCGGCTCGCCGGGCCCTGGGTAGAGGCGGATGGTCACCTCGATCACCGGATCCCCCTCTGGTACGCCCTCGCGTGATCTGCCCAGTCTGCGGCCCTCGGTCATAGCCGGATTCTCGCCGGCGGCGTTATTCGGTTGCCAGCGCCGCTGGCCTCTGCTGTACTCGCGTTGTCTCTGATCGAGTCAGGAGTTCCGCCATGCGTGAGGCGTCTGTGTCCAGCCAGAAGGGAGTTTTCGCCTACCCGAAGGACATGACGCTTCGTGAGCACGCTGAACCTGGGAATCCTGGCGCATGTAGACGCCGGTAAGACCAGCCTGACCGAACGGCTGCTATATGCGGCCGGAGTTATTGACCACATCGGAAGCGTCGACGACGGCAGCACGCAGACCGACACGCTCGCGCTCGAGCGCCAGCGCGGGATCACGATCAAGTCCGCGGTCGCGTCGTTCCGCATTGGCGACCTGCCGGTCAACCTGATCGACACGCCCGGCCACCCGGACTTCATCGCCGAGGTGGAACGGGTACTCGCCGTGCTCGACGGCGCGGTCCTGGTCGTATCCGCCGTCGAGGGCGTGCAGGCGCAGACCCGCGTGCTCATGCGCACGCTCCAGCGGCTGCACATCCCGACGCTGATCTTCGTGAACAAGGCCGATCGCCTGGGGGCGAGTTACGGCCGGGTGCTGCACGAGATAACGGCCAGGCTCACGCCCGCTGTCATTGCGATGGGAACGAGCCGCGACCAGGGCACTCGGGTAGCGGACTTCACGGCGTACGGGCCAGATGACCGCGAGTTCAGGGCGGGCCTGGCCGAGATGCTGGCCGAGCACGACGACGGGCTGCTGACCGCAGTGGTGGAGGACTCCCCCGTCGGCTACGGCCGGCTGCGGCGCGCGCTCGCGCGGCAGGTGCGCGGCGCGCTCGTGCACCCGGTGTTCTTCGGCTCGGCAATCACCGGGGCTGGCACCGACGAGCTGATCTCCGGGATCCGCGCGCTGCTGCCCGCCAGCTCGGGCGATCCGGACGGGCCGGTGTCGGGCACGGTGTTCAAGGTCGAGCGCGGCGCAGCCGGGGAGAAGATCGCCTACCTCCGGATGTTCAGCGGGACCGTGCGGACCAGGGAGCGGCTGACGCTCGCCAACGCCGAGCGGGTCAAGGTCACGGCGATCCGGGTGTACGACGGCGGCCCCGATGCGCCCCGTGACGCAGTCAGCGCCGGCCAGATCGGCCGACTCTGGGGCCTGAGCGGCATCAAGGTCGGGGACGCGGTCGGTGAAGTCCCGGCCAGCTCAGGCGGGCACTACTTCGCGCCGCCCACGCTGGAGACGGTCGTCATCCCCGACCGGCCGAAGGACCGCGGGCGGATGCATGCCGCGCTCGCTCAGCTGGCCGAACAAGACCCGCTCATCAACCTGAGGCAGGACGACGAGCGCCAGGAAACGCTGCTGTCGCTCTACGGCGAGGTGCAGAAGGAGGTCATCGAGGAGACGCTGGCCGCCGACTTCGGGATAGCGGTCGGTTTCACCGAGACCACCACGATCTGCATCGAGCGGCCGATCGGTTCCGGGTCAGCGGTCGAGCGCATGGACGATGGGCGTAACCCGTTCCGGGCCACGGTCGGCCTGCGCGTCGACCCCGCCGCGGCGGGATCGGGCGTCGAGTTCCGGCTCGGGATCGAACTCGGCTCGCTGACGCTGGCGTTCATCAAGGCGGTGGAGGCGGCGGTGCACGAGACGCTCCGGCAGGGCCTGCACGGCTGGCAGGTAACCGACTGCGTCGTGACCCTGACCGAGTCCGGGTTCGTGCCGCCCCCGCCGTACGGCTGGAGCAAGTGGTCAAGCTCGGCCAGCGACTTCCGTAACCTGACGCCGCTGGTACTGATGACTGCCCTGCAGCAGGCCGGGACCACGGTCTATGAGCCGGTGCACAGCTTCCGGATCGAGACTCCGGCGCAGGCGCTCGGCCAGGTCGCTCCGGCCCTGGCCCGGCTCGGAGCCGTGCCGCGCACCCAGGCGCTGCAGGGATCGTCCTGCGTACTCGAGGGCGATATCCCGGCTGTCAGGGTGCATGACCTCCAACTACAGCTGCCTGGCCTGACCGGCGGCGAAGGCGTCCTAGAGTCCGCGTTCGACCGCTACGAGCAGACGAAGAACGGCGTGCCGAGCCGACTTCGTTCCGATAAGAACCCGCTCAACCGGGAGGAGTACCTGCTGCAGCTCACGGGGCGGACGGGGGCGCGGCTCTAGCCGGGCGGCGGATGCAGCTTGGCCGCCGGGCTGTCGGCCGGGTGGAACACGCCGAGGACCCGCAGGACTTCGTGACCCGTGTTCTCCAGGCAGTGCGGCATGCCCGGCGGCAGGTGCAGGCAGGTGCCGGGGCCGAGCTCGCGGTCCGTGCCGCCCGCGTGGGCCACGCCCGTGCCGGACAGGATCAGGACCACCTCGTCGTAGGGGTGGCTGTGCTCGGGCGCCCGGCCCGGCGGGATCTCGCCGACGAACTGGGTGGCGACGGCGCATCCGTGACCGGGGCCGAACAGGACGCGGAACCGCCGGTCCCCTGTCGTCTCCACCTCGCAATCCTCCAGGTCGCGGGCGAGCAGCTCGTCGGGTCCGGCCGGCTGCTGGGTACCGTCGCCGGCGGTAACCGCGGCCGGCAGCGAGACGACGTCTAGCCGGAGCGCCACGCCGGGGTCGGCCGCCACCCGGTACGCGACGCCGGCCGGGACCCGCAGCCCGCGATCGGGAGTGAAGCGGGGGCCGTCCTGGCCGTCCAGGGTCAGGCGCCCCGATCCGCCGATCACGAACCACAACTCCCCGGCGGCCGAGGTGACGCCGTCGAACTCCCCGCCAGGGGGAATCTCGACGAGCCGCCGGACCAGCCCGGGATGACCATCGACCGACCCGGTATCGGCCAGCACCGTGGTCCGAGCGCTCCGCTGGCCGTGGCGCGCCACCAGGCCCGCGAGTGCGTCGCAGAAGCCGTCGATCTCCTCCAGCGTGTTGTAGTGCGCAGGGCCGATGCGCAGCGCCTCGCCCCAGCCGATCCGGTCATGCAGCCCGAGCGCGTAGTAGCTGCCGTGGCTCCACACCCCGAACCCGAGTTGCGCCAGCTCCTCGCTGAGCATCGCCGAGGAGACCCCGTCAAAGTTCACCAGGAACGTCGGCACCCGGCCCGCCATGGTCGGCAAGCCGTATAGCCGGGCCCCGGCGGGCAGCCCGGCCAGGATCCGCTCGCCGAGCTGCCGTTCCCACCTGGCGAGCCAGGCCATCCCGCCCAGGCTGTCCAGGTAGCCGAACGTGGCGAGCAGGCCGCCGAGCAACTCGTAGGGCAGGGTTCCGGTTTCGAACCGGTGGCCAACCGGCTCCATCGCCACCGGGCGGGCCTTGTACGGGCGCCAGGATTCCAGCAGCTCGCGCCGGCCGTAGGCAATGCCGAGATGCGGCCCGCAGAACTTGTAGGCCGAGCAGGTGACCACGTCGGCGTCGATCGCGCGCACATCCATCGGCTCGTGGGCCGCGTACTGCACCGCGTCCACCCAGGCGAGGGCCCCGGCTTGGTGAGCCAGGTCGCTGACCGCGCGGGCATCCACCAGGGTCCCGGTCGAGTTCGCGGCCCACGGGAACGCGACCACCTTCGTGCGCGGTCCGAGCTGGCGTTCCAGGTCGGCCACGTCGAGCGTCGTGTCGGCGTGCACGTCGGCGTGGCGGACCGTCAGTCCGAGGTCGCTGGCCAGGTCCAGCCAGGGCGCGACGTTCGCGTCGTGGTCGAGCCGGGTGACGACGATCTCGTCGCCCCGGCTCAGCTCGCGGCCGAGCGTACGGGACAGGGTGAAGTTGAGCGCGGTCATGTTCGCCCCGAAGATCACCTCGTCCGGGCTGCAGCCGAGGAATCCGGCCGTGGCCGCTCTGGCCTCGCTCACCAGCGTGTCCAGCCGCCGGCTGGTCGCGTACGGGGCGCCGGTGTTGCCGCTCGCCTCCAGGTAGACGCTCGCCACCGCGGCGGCGACCTCGTCCGGGGTCTGCGTTCCGCCGGGGGCGTCCAGATAGACGAACCCCTTGCCCAGCGAGCTGAACCGCCTGCGGGCGGCGGCGATGACTTCAAACTGTTCGGGCTGTTCGGGCTGTTCGGGCTGTTCGGGCTGTTCCGGCCGTTCGGGCTGGGCGGACTGGGCGGACTGGGCGGCGACGTCGCTCATCTTCGCAAATTAGGTCGAGCAGGTGCGATTGGTCAACTCGCCCGCTACCCCTCGTACGGCGGGTGCGCCGGGGGTCATTCCCCGGCGAGCATGTCCGTGGTGTGACCCCGCGGCTTGCTGCGGGGTCACACCCCGCCGTCGGTCAGGATCTGGGCCAGCTTGCTCAGGTTGATGTTGCCGCCCGAAACGATGCATACGACCTTGCCCGGCCCGGCGCGGCCGGAAAGCGCCGCGGCCGGGGCGAGCGCGCCCGCGCCCTCCGCGATCACCCTCGCTCGCTCGGCCAGCACGCGGATCGCGGCCGCTACCTCGTCGACGGGGATCGCAAGCGCCTGATCAACCAGCGGTGACACTTGCGGCCACATCGTGTCGAGCACGCGGCGGCTGCCTGCTCCGTCCACGAAGGACGGGCGGAAGTCCTCGACGTCAGCGGGTTCACCCGCGGCAAACGCGGCCGCCATCGCTGCACCGCCCTCTGGTTCGGCGGTGACGATCCGGGTCTCGGGCCGCAGAGCCTTGATCGCACTGGCTATCCCGCAGGTCAGCCCGCCACCACCGTAGGGGATGACGACCGCGTCGGGATCGGGCAAGTCCTCGAGGATTTCCAGCCCGATGGTGCCGTTGCCCGCGATTACGCCGGGATCGGCGACCGGGTGGACGAACAGGCCGGCTATGCCGTCGGCGCGGCCGGTCACGATCGTGTTCCACCACTGGTCGTACGGGACTTTGACAACCGTGCCGCCCAGGCGGGTGATCGCGGCTAGCTTCGCCTCGGGCGCGGTGTCGGGAACCAGGATCGTGGCCGGAAGGCCGAGCTCGCGGGCGGCCCAGGCGACTCCCTGGGCCATGTTGCCCGCGCTAGCCGTAACCAGGCCGTCGGCGCGCTCCTGCGGCGTTGCCAGCAGGACGGCGTTGGTCGCCCCGCGGATCTTGAACGAGTTGACAGGCTGCAGGCACTCCAGCTTCAGGTAGATCTCGGCGTCGGGACGCTCGACCTGCAGCCGGATCAGCGGCGTGCGGATGGCTGCACCCGCGATCCGCTCACGCGCCGCCTTGATCGCTGCCAGCGTCGTCATCGCATCGACCTCATTTCGGTTCTGGGCCGGCCGGGGTCGCCGGGATGAGCGCGCTTTCGATCGCCTCACGCTCGCCGGGGGTCAGCGGATGCTCGATCGCCTCGACGAGCGGGGCCAGGTGTTCCGGGCGGCCGGGGCCGATCACGACCTGCGTCACTCGTTCGTCTGCGAGCAGCCAGGCCAGGGCCAGCCCCGACATCGACGTCCCGCGGCGGCCCGCGATCTCGCCCAGCCGCTCCAGTGCATCGAACGTGCTCGCGGCTATGAGCTCCCGGTACGGTCCGGGACGCTGCGTCATCCGCGAGCCTGCGGGGAACGGCTGGCCGCGCCGGTACTTGCCTGTGAGCCAGCCGCCCGCCAGCGGGCTGAAAGCCTGGTAGGCGAGGCCCCGGCCGTGGCACAGGTCGAGCAGGCCCTGGGCGTCGCGCCGGTCGAGCAGGGAGTAGCTGTTCTGCACGGCTCTCGGCGATCCGGTGGCGAGCGCAGCCTCCACCTGGCTGGCGTCGAAATTGCTCACCCCGTAGTCGCCGACGAGCCCGGCCGCAAGGGCCTGCTCGAAAGCTCCCAGCGTCTCAGCCAGCGGCACGTCCGGGTCGAACTCGTGCGCGAGATACAGATCGACGCGCGCCACGCCGAGCCGCTCCAGGCTGGAGCCGAGCTGGCGCACTATCCGTTCAGGGCTCAGGCCGTGGTCGGCTCCCGCCGTCATCGGGTTGAACGTCTTGGTCGTCAGCCGCAGCCGCACTCCGCGCGTGGCGATCCAGCGGCCGATCACCCGCTCGCTCCGGCCGCCGCCATAGGCATCGGCCGTGTCGAAGTGCCGGATGCCGAGTTCCCAGGCCGCGTCCATCAGCCCGAGCGCCTGGTCGTCGGTCAGACCATGACCGAAGAACTCAGGCGCGGAGCCGACGCCGCCGAAGTTGCCGCACCCGAGCGCGACCGGTGCGAGTGGCAAGGCTGCCGGGCCAGGCTGCCGCGGGCTCATGAGAGCCTCGCTCAGGTTCCGGGGACTAGCCATCCGCGACATTAAACCAAGAGCCGGGCATTCGTGCCTCGGGGCTGCGTCCGGCCGCGCCGGTATGACTGCCGCCACTCGGGCGCCGTGCCAACTACCGCCACTCGGGCGCCGTGCCAACCGCCGCCACTCGGGCGCGGCGACATGGCGGGGATCTGCCAGATCACGCTGCGACACGACCGGACTCACGTTGCATATCGTCCGGTCCGCCGTCGGGCCGGTTGTCATCGCCTTGGCTGCCCGACTACGAGCTGCCGATCCGGAGAAATCGTGCGAAAACGGCTGCGAGCGAGTCAGCGTGGCGAACACCACGGCCCCTCGCGGGCCTCAGACCGGCACTTTTCATCGATTCGGTCCCCGCTTTGAGACGATACGCCCGCATTGGAAGGGACCGAGTCGGTGAAATGACAGAGCGTCACCGGTACGAACTCCAATAAATACTGCATTTCGTCGCGACCGTTGATCGCCGACCCCAGCGGGCGAAGCCTCTTCGGGTGCGAGAGTGACCAACGGTGTCGCAGTGGCTGCAGTGACGGAGCGGCCAGCAACGCGGACGCGGCCGCGAGCGCCGCAGCGGCTCGGCCAGCAGCGCGGAGGCGCCTGGGATCGCCGGAGCGGCCAGCAGCGCGGAGATGGCCCGGAGCGCCGGAGCGGCCGACAGCGCGGAGATGGCCTGGAGCGCCGGAGCGGTCAGCAGCGCCGAAGCGGCCAGCAACGCGGACGCGCCCGCGAGCGCCGCAGCGGCCAGCGAGCCGCCAGGAGCTTGGCGCCATGGCGGCAGCCAGGAAGATCGTCCGGCCTCTGAGCCTCCCGACCATTGCCCTGCCCGCCTAGACCGCGATAACTTAGGCAAGTGATTAAGCATGGCGATGCCCTTGACCGGATCTTCCAGGCGCTGGCGGATCCGGCTCGGCGGTCGATCGTCGAGCGGCTTACCCGTCGGCCGTTTAGCGTCAGTGAACTTGCTCAGCCGCTGCCCATGTCCATGCCGGCCGTGTTCCAGCACCTGCAAATGCTGGAGGGAGCGGGCCTGGTGCGGTCCGAGAAGGTAGGGCGGGTCCGCACCTGCCACATCGAGCCCGATGCCCTGCGCCTGGCCGAGGCCTGGCTCAGCGAACAGCGCACGACCTGGGAGGAGCGTCTCGACCGGCTCGGCAACGTCCTGACACAGCCACACCCGATTCCAGCTGAGGAGAAACATGATGACTGACCGGACCGTGACGCATGCGACGTTCTCGCTTGAACACGTTTACGACGCGTCGCCTGCCCGAGTGTTCGGCGCGTGGGCCGACCCGGCGGTTAAGACCCGATGGTTCACCGGCGCGGTCAGCCCCGGCGCGCCACCGATGAAGCTGGACTTCCGCGTCGGCGGAACTGAGCAGTCCGTCAGCGCCGCGGCAGACGGCCCGGTTGTCGCGTACGAGGGCCTGTTTCGCGACATCGTGCCGAACGAGCGCATCGTCGTCGCCAACTGCATTGACGTTGACGGTGAGTGCATCTCGGTCTCCCAGTTCACGGCCGAGTTCCGTCCCGACGGCAGTGGGACCCGCCTAGTAGTTACCGAGCAAGGCGCCTACCTCGACGGTCACGACAGCCCCGAGTCCAGGGCAGTAGGGATCCGCGCTCAGCTCCAGGCGCTGGCCGCCGAGTTGCAAGGAGGTCGCCATGACCTCGGGTGATCCGCAGCCTGCCGCGGCGCTGCAGATCCGCGCGTTGCTGGAAACGCGGCTCGGAGCCTTGCGCGCCAAGGACGCCCGGCGGTTCGTCGCCGAGTTCGACTCCTCGATCGTCAAGTTCGACCTCGCACCGCCGCTGCGCGACAGCGGTCCGAGCGTGCTGGATCCGGCTGGCCTGCAGTGGTGGCTGGACACCTGGGACGGTGACCTCCTGGTAGACCTAGCCGAGCTGACGATCACGGTGGACGGGACCGTTGCGTTCTGCCACTGCCTTGAGCGCATCCAGGGCACCCGGACCGATGGTGAGCATGCCGACATGTGGACCCGCTCGACCCTCGGCCTCAGGAAGATCGACGGTGCCTGGAAGATTACACACGAGCACACCTCGGTGCCGTTCTACATGGATGGCGAGGTCAGGCCCGCGCTCGACCTCCAGCCGTGACTTGCTGCGCATTTAATCCGGTAGTGGGCCGATCATGTCCGCGTAGGCGGTGACATGGCTGACGTGATGGACCACCTCGCGCACCGTCCAGGTCTGCGAGGCCGGCCGCTCATCGAGAAACGTGGTGTCGCGGCCTTGCAGGATCGCCTGGTAGCAGGCTGCCAGCCGGTTCAGCCTGCTGGTGGCCTCATCCAGGTCAATCTCGGTGAACCGGGCGAAGTCGGCGTCGGTCGTAACCATCCGGCCGTGCCACTTGTCGGGCAACGTCGGCAGGCCAGCCGTCCGGCACTGGATCTCGGTCAGGTGGTCGAGCAGGTGATCAGCGACGCGGCGCAGTGCCTTGTGCGGCGTCCAGGCATTGCCCTCGCGCCGGATCGGCGCACCGTCCCATCCCAGCCACGTCTCGGCGGTGTCAAGCACCTGACTTACGGCCGTCGGGATGAGAAGTGTTACGTCGCGGTCATCGACATCGGGCCGCGCCGCGTAGTCGTCGGCGTACTGATCCATGGTGAGGTGTCTGACCATGTCCCGACGATACTGAGCAGGTATTTCGGCGCCGGCCGAACCATTCCCGGCAACCACAAACGCCGATCATCAGCGGTATCCGGGGCGGTGATGGCCGAGGATCCTCGGCAGGGTCACGCTCCGGTGCCGCGGGCTCCACCAGACCTCGCTGCAGCCGGGCTCCTTGCAGGCAACCTTGAGATGGCCGCCTCGGGCAGCCCTGGCGGGCGGGCAGCCGCAGGGTTCCCAGCTGATCGTCACCGTGCCCGGCCGCCAAGGATGGTGCGCGCGGCACTCGACCGGAAATCCCCGCCAGGCCGGCCGCCTCTCCTCGTCCACTACGGTATTCAAACATGTTTTCGAGACTGGCGAAACACGTGGGTCGGCGGAGTGGCCAAAGCCTGGCTACGTCGGCGCGGCGACGACCTCGGCCAGCAGCGCTACGGCCTCGTCAATTTCGTCGTCCCTCAGGTTCCCGTAGCCAAGCAGCAGGCCGGGCCCCTCCGGGTCAGGCCGCATGCGCAGCTCGTCGAGGCTGCACATGTGCACCTGGCGCCGAGAAGCCGCAGCGACAACCGCGCCCGCGTCGGACCCAGGCGGGAGATCGACCACGAGCCCTAGGCCGCTCCCGAGGCCGCGGACCGGATAGCCGGGCAGATGCCGCTCCAGTGCCCGCGCCAGCTTCGTCCGCCGAGACGAGACTCGCAGCCTGGTACTGCGCAGGTGCCGGTCGTAGGCGCCGGTGCGCATCAGGTGCACGAGCGCGAGCTGGTTCAGTGCAGGCGGAAGCAACTGGATTTCATGCTCGGCGCGCACCGCGCCGACCCACCGGCCGGGCGCCACCACCCAGCCGATGTTGACCGCCGAGCCGACCGCGTGGGTCATGGAGCCGAGCAGCGCGACCCGGTGCCTGGCCGTTCCCTGCATTACCGGCGGTGCGGGCCGGTGGCTGAATTCGGCGTCGTAGTCGTCCTCGATGATCAGGCCGTCGACCTGCCGCGCCCAGTCGATTAGTTCCAGTCGGCGACGCTGCGCCAGCGGGTTGCCGTAGGCGATCTGCCTGGCGGCTCCGACACAGACGGCGCGCAGTCCTGGGAACCCTGCCAGCGCGTCAACCACCAGGCCGTCGTCGTCGACCGGCAAGGCGACCAGCTCCAGGCCGCCCGTCTGAGCCGCCTGCCATAGCCGCGGCGAGCCGGGATTCTCCATGCCGATCGCCGTATGCCCGTCCGTCCTGAGCGCGCGTGATAGCTGAGTCAGGCCCTGGCCGGCACCGGAGAAGACACTGATCGTGCCGGACTCGGCGACCGCGCCACGGCTGCGGTTCAGGTGCTCGGCGAGAACTGTGCGCAATTCAAGCAGGCCGCCCGGTTCGGAATAGTCAAGCTGGTCGAACGGCGCGGTCTCGGTCACGGCGCTGACCGCCTCCGCCCACTTGCGGCGCGGAAAGGCGACGAGCGGCAGCCGGTAGGAAAGGAAGTCGTATCCGCGCGGTGGCGCGTCACGCATGCGCGGCGGCTGGAATGGGCCAGCCACGTCCTGGTCACCGGGACCCGGCGCCCATTTGACTCTGGTCGCCGAGCCGGTCCGGCCGGTGAGGTAGCCCTCAGTTATCAGGTGCCCGTAGGCCTGGGTAACGGTCCACCGGGAAACAGCGAGCCTCATAGCGAGAGTCCGGCTGGGTGGCAACGCGGCCCCAGTCGGCAGGCGCCCGTCCCTAATGGCGGCGCGGATCGCGGCGGCTAGGCGGAAATGCAACGGACCCGGCCTGGTGTCGGCGAGATCGAACAGCGTCTCCCAGGCCAAGTTGGTCCCAACTTGCGGCACGCATCGGATGGTAGCGGCAGGTACGGCCGGAACGCAGTCGTGACTTCGCTGATCGGGAATGCGACGGGAAGCTAGGGCCAGGGTTCCGCAGCGGCAAAGAGCCTCAAGGCCGCGCCCGCCGCCATGCGCGGCGCCAGGCCCTGACGCGCTGGCGACGAACTTCAACGATGACTGTGGTACCAGCCTGAAGACGCTTGACGATCTTGATCATGATGATCGTGGCGAGAGCCTCAACCGCGAGGAACACGGCGATCGCGATGAGGCTGCGGGTGGAGTTGTAAGAATTTCCCATAAGCTCTAGGGCCCAGATCCCGCCACCCCAAATCGCGGCCACCCAGGCGGTGCGAACCAGGCGTACCGCAAAGCGGCCCGGTACTTTCGTGACGGTGGTGGCTTCCGCCCGCGGTCGCGTGGCCGACTTTAAGGTCGGCTCGGGGAGGGGCTGGGGCTGGGGCTCTGGTTCCGGGACCGGTTGGCGGGCCGGCTCGGGGAGGGGCGGGGGCTGTGGGCCGGGGACCGGGCCGGGGGCCGGCCGGGCGGCTGCCAGCAGCTGGGCGCGGGCCTGGGCGATGGTGGCCCGCTGGCCGGGATCGCGGCGCAGCATCCCCGCGATCGCCTCCGACAGGCCCGGCGAGCAGCGCGGGACCGGGATCTCACCCGCCAGGATCGCGCCCACGGCCGCCGCGGTGGTATCCCGGTCAAACGGCCCGCGTCCCTCGGCCGCGAAGTACAACGTCGCGCCCGCCGACCACAGGTCAGCGGCCGCGGTAATCGGCTGATCACTGAACAGCTCCGGCGCCATGTAGGCCGGCGTGCCCATCGTGCCGCTGCGGGTCAGCCGGGTGCTGCCCAGCGTGTGCGCGATGCCGAAGTCGGTCAGCTTCACCTGATCCCCGGCCGCGATGATCAGGTTGCCGGGCTTGATATCGCGGTGCACGATACCCAGCCCGTGCGCGGCCTCCAGCACATCCAGCACCTGCACGCCCAGCAACGCCACCAGGGCATCGGGCAGTCCCCCATCACGGCCGACCAGCTCAGCCAGCGTCGGACCGTCAACGTATTCCATGATCAGGTACACCGCATCATCGGCGGCGGTGGCCGGCAGCACGTCGTACAGGACGACCGCATTCGGATGGCGGATGCCAGCGGCACTGCGCGCCTCCCGCAGCGCCCGCACCCCGAAGACCTCCCGCTCGGCCTCCGCCAGCCCCGCCGGCGGCCGCAGCTCCTTGACCGCCACCCGGCGGTCAACCAGCTGGTCATCAGCCAGCCAGACCACGCCCATCCCCCCGCGGCCCAGCTCGCGCACTAACCGGTACCGGCCCGCAATCACCCTGGCCTGCGCCCGGGCCCCGCCCGCCGGCATCAGCGCCCCCGTCCCTGCTCACCTTCCCGGAAATACCACCACCGGCATTCTAGGAGCCAATCCCCCATACCACCGACAAAAACCAGCACCCGACAACTCCGGCACCATGGAAA
>JASHOL010000363.1 GCA_030041135.1 Streptosporangiaceae bacterium
CCTGCGTTCAGCCCGCCGCCCGACTTCCCGACGCTCAACCGGCTGGCGATCTCGCTGTCGTCAGGCAACAACCCGACGTTCAGTCTCCAGGCCTACTTCGCGGTGACGTCGAACACGCTGCAGTTCGGCGCCAAGGCGCAGCTGTCGGTGACGGCGGGCTCGGCCAGCGTGAGCGGGATGATGTCGTTTGACACCCTGATCCACCTCAAGCCGTTCGGGCTCGAGGTCGACTTCGCGGCCGCACTGACGATCAAGGTAGACGGACAGCAGCTGTTGGCCGTCACGGTGAGTGGCCAGATCACCGGCCCGGCGCCGTGGCGGATCACCGGCAAGGCCAGCGTGCAGTTCCTGTTCATCTCGGTCAACGTGAACGTCAACTGTCAGCTGGGATCGGCCACGCCGCCGGCGCCGGCGCCGCCGACGCGAGTGATCGAGCTGCTGACGGCTGAGGTTGGCAACCTGGCCAACTGGAGCGCCCTGCCGCCGTCGGGCGAGATGGTCGTGACGCTGCAGCCGGCGCCCGCGAGCGGGACCGAGCTGCGCGCCCACCCGCTGGGCTCGCTGACGTTCAGCCAGCACACAGTTCCGCTCGGACTCGAGCTTCAGCAGTTCGGCGGCACCGACGTGGCCGGCCCGGCGAAGCTCGCGCTCACGTCGGTGAAATACGGCTCCTACGTCTCGAGCACCTCGACGACCTCCACCACCGGCACGTTCACGCTGGCGAGCGTGCTTGACGCGTTCGCGCCCGCGCAGTTCCTGCTGATGTCGGACAGCGAGGCGCTGTCACAGCCCTCGTTCGTCGATTACCAGTCGGGCATCGCATTCTCCCCCACCGACCCGGCCCTCGATCAGCTCGCGGTCGGCGACGTGGCACCGGTGGGCTACGCGATCGAGGTGATCGACAGCCAGGGCACCCAGCCCACAGACGACACATGGACGCTGGACGCCACAGCGGCGGCGCGGCTGACCCCAACCGCGCCGGCCGCGTACGCGCCGACGCGGACCACAGGAGCGAACCGCTATCAGAGCGCGGGCATCCAGATCGCGGTCAAGGCCACGAAGGCGGCCGGAGCGGGAGTCCTATGAGTCAGTCGAGCGCTGGCAACGGGGCGAGCAGCGCAACCACGGGGCTCACGTTCCTGAGCTGGTACCGGACCGGGCTTAGTGCCGCGGTCACCGCGCCGGCCGGATCGCCGCTGGACACCGCGCCGCCCGCCGCGGTGCTGGTGCCGCTGACGGCGACCATCGTCGACCCCGACAATCCCGGCGACACTGCCGCCGGCGACACCGCGACCGGCTCGGTCCAGGTCCGCCTGCACGCGCCCGGCGACGTGACCGGGATCGACACGAACCAGATCATCCGCACCTATCCGACCGACGGCGCCACGAACGTGGAGCCTGACTGCTTCCCGTTGATCGAGTTCGCGCGGCCGGATGTGCCGTGGATGCTGTCGCCGACCGGACCGCAGGCAAATCAGCCGACCGACAGCGACCCGCGCCGCGGGCTCTTGCCCTGGCTGTGCCTGGTGGTGGTGCCCGAGCCACCCGCCACGCTCTCGTCCCCCGCCCAGCCCGGAGCGCTGTCGACGTTAACGGCGCTGAGCAGCGCGCTGCCGGACCCCGCCCAGCTCTGGCTCTGGGCCCACGCCCAGGTGACGACGCTGTCGACCGACAACCCGTCCCAGACCATCCCGGACTTGCTGTCAGCCCAGCCCGCGCGCGGGCTGTCGCGGCTGATGGCGCCGCTTTACCTGCGGCCGTTCACCTCTTACCTCGCGTGCGTCGTGCCGGCCTTCGACATCTCCGTCGGCGCGTCGGGTACGCCTCCGACGACGTTGCCGCCGGCCTGGCAGCTGTCCGATCCGCCGGCGTCGGTGACGCTCCCGGTCTACTACTACTGGCGCTTCACCACCGGCCCGGCGGGCGATTTCCGCAGCCTGGTGCTCGAGCTTCAGCACTGGACCCACGGCGGCGTGGGGATCCGGCCGCTGAATGTCGGCGACGCGGGGACGGGGATGCCATCGCCGGCATCGGGACAGCCCCCGTGGCTGATCTCGCTCGAAGGCGCCCTGGTCAGCGACGACGTGGTCCCCAACATCGGCTCCTGGACCAACCCGAAGGCCCTCCGCGATCCCACCGGGCAGACCGACATCCAGCAGGCACTGGCCACCGGACTGGATGGAACCGCCGACGAGCTCACCCCACCGGTATACGGCAGCACCCAGGCCTCGTTCACCGGACAGCTGTCGTCTCCGCCGGCCCAGGGGCCCACTTGGCTGAACACGCTCAACCTCGACCCGCGCTACCGCGCAGCCGCATCGCTGGCCGCCAGCCTGGTCCGCGCCAACCAGGACGCGCTGATCCTGTCGGCCTGGGACCAGGCCGGCCAGGTCAGCTCCGCCAACCTGGTGCTGCGCCAGGGCCAGTTGGCACGCGAACTCGGGGCGTCAGGTTATGACCGCCGCATTGGCGCCGCCGGGGCGGCGTCTCCGCCAATGGACGATGACCGACTGCTGCAGCTGACCAGCGCGATCCAGAGCCAGGTACATATGCCGGCGACACCGGACACGCCCGGCGTGCCTGGGGTACCTGAAATCACGGTCGCGGCTGCGGTCGCGGTCAACCCGGCGCTGGCAGCCGTGCTCAGCGTGCCGTTCCGACGGACCGCGCCCCCCACCGGCCCGCTCGCCAGCCGACTCGCCGCCGGGCCGCTGCCCCCGCCGGTGACCAGCCTGGCCAAACCCGGCGGCATCGCTCCGACTCCGCCGCTGTCCGCGGTGAGCGGCCTGGTCGACCTGGCGTCGGTGTCGCAGAACGCCGAGACCTTGAGGGGCCTCACCGAAGCGCGCATATCCCAACTCCGTTTTCCCTGGGAGAGCGCCACCATTCCGACACCGAAGCCTCCGGGCACGCCGCCCGACCCGCTGCTGCAGTTCGGCTATCTGTCTGACCTGTGGGTGTTGGGCTGCGGACTGGGAGGTGCGCTCGACTGGAACGGGGCCAGCCTGGCGGGCTGGACCAGTGCGCCGACCATCCAGGCGACCGGTGTCGCATTCACGCCAGGCCCGGCGATCAGTCCCGGCGGTGAGGTGAGCGCGCTCATCTTCTCGCCGCCTGTCGACCAGAGCGTTACTGGGGGCGCCGCCACGCTGATCAACTGGGACATCCCCGGAACCTCGCCGGAGCCCGCGCTTGCCGTCGTCAGCGTTCTGATCGGATCCTCGACCGGGAACGTGGGGGATGACGGTGCTCCAGCTAACTTCCTTTATTTCGACCTCGACTGCAGTCTCTTGGGCGACTCGATCCCTGGAGTCCAGGACAGTCCCGTCGTGCCAACTGATCCGTCTTCTTCGGCGCCCTGGCCGACGGTGGGCCTCCTCAGTCCAGGATCTGGCAACCTGTGGAGTGGACAGACATTTCCAGCAGTGACAGTCGCCGCGGCCGTGAGCGCGGGCGACCTGACCGGCAGCGGGAAGCCGAGCCTCGCGGTCGTGTGGTCGGTGAGCGCTGGTCTCCAGACAGGCGTTTATGCCAAGCTGCTCGTCGACGTCGATGTAGCGTTCCGGTCGGTTCAGGCAGTCGACTTGGGGGAGCTTTCTGGGATCAGCCTCGACGTGCAGAGCACGGTGCTGGCGAACCGGCGGCTGTACGTTCTCGCCGGCGGGCAGCTGATGTCCGCCCCCGTCACGGCCGCTGGCCTAACCAGCACCACTACGTTCACAGTCAATTCGATGTACCCGCCGGACCAGCCGCCAGAGGACGCGGCCTGGACGGCCATCGCCGCCGCCGATTTCACCGGTTCCGGCAGCGCGGACCTCCTGCTAATGCGGGCGCTGCCAGTGCCTGGGCCCGAGGGCGTCGCCTACCGGGCGGTCTACCAGATCGGTTATGAGCCCGACGCCAACGGCAACCCCACCTCCTGGAGTGACGAGGTCGCGGCGCCGATCCCGGTCACCGATCTGCCAACCAGTCTCGTGCTGGGACCGCTCAACGCAGCGACGCAGACGCTGGGCCAGACCACGGAATCGCTGCGGCAGAGCACCTCAAAGGCGTTCCGTACGGCGGCGGCTGCCACCCAGGCGCACATGACATCGGTGATCCCGGCGCAGGCCTCGCCGCCACCGCCACCGCCGGTGGATACCGCCGGGCTGGCCACGGCCGTGCGCAGCGCCGTCGACCCGCAGGTGACCGTACCGGCGAGCGTGACCGCGCGCCTGTCGCTGCCCGCTCCGCCGAGCACGGCGGGCGGGGACGAGCTGCAGCCGATCGCGTTCACCCCGCAGTTCCCGCAGGCCTTCTATGAGACCGTCGCCGAGAGCGCGCTGTCGCGCCTGATCCCTGGCCTGTCGGCATTCCCCGACGAAGCGATCACCGCGCTCTCCTCCGACATGCACACGATCGAGGCGATCCTGATCGGGGCCAACCACGAATTCAGCCGTGAGCTGCTGTGGCACGAGGTGCCGGCGCTGCTGAGCGGCACGTTCTTCGCCCGCTTCTGGGACGGGCGCGACGCCGACGGCAACCCGCTGGCCGATATCACCGACATCTCCTCCTGGCCGGCTGACAGCGATCTCGGCACCCACGCCGCCACCACGGCCGCGAGCGGCGGCGAGACGGTCCTGCTGATCCGCGGAGAACTCGTACGCCGCTTCCCGCATGCCACCATCTACGCCGCGCCGGCGGTCGCGGCCGGCGCCAGCCGCACCGTGGACGTCACCCAGCGGGTCGACCCGATGTTCAGCGGGACGCTCGGCAGCGACTCGGTGTTCATCGGCTTCCCGTTCCCGGTGCAGGACGCGATGAGCAGCAAGACCACGCTCGGCATGTACTTCGTCTTCCAGGAGCACCCGATGGCTCCGCGCTTCGGCCTCAACCTCGACACGGGCACACCCACTACCTTCGGCCAGCCCCCGGCGAACTGGAGCGAGCTGCTGTGGTCGGAGACGGTCAAAGACGCAGCCGACTTTGCGGCGCTGACCTACCTGGATGCGTCGTCGGCCTCGCCGCTGTGGGGCGTCTCGCTCACCGACACCGGCACAGCGGGCGCCCCCGAACACCGGTGGGGGTTCAGCGCCGCGCACATGGCGCATATCTGCTACCGGCCACCGGTGCTGATCGCGATCCACGCCGATGAGTTGCTGGCGGCCACTACCGCTGGGGCGTCGGGATGAACGCCAGCACCCGGTCGCTGTCGACGCAGTTTCCGGTTGCCCTGTTCCCGGTCCGGCTCGAGACCCGTCTGCTCGGCCCCAACCTGTGCATCCGCGTGATTCCCGACACGATCCATGCCGATAGCCACGAGCCCGAGCTCACCGACGATGAATTAGCAGCAGGCCAGCGCTACTGGACCCAGGTCACGGGCGCGGACGGGGGCATGGCCACGGCGGCGTGGCGCGCACTGGCCAGCCAGCTCGGCACCGAGCGCGCCAGCTGGGTTGCCCGCGTGGTGCGCCAGACCGAGCGCAACCATCTGCAGGCGTTCACTCCGGCCTCAAGGGACGCCCCCTGGACCCGTGTTGCCCAGGCCCGGCTGCTTCCCGCCCGCTGGACGGCAGTCGGCTGGCTAAATGGGGAAGACGTACGAGCCACTGGTCCTCCGATCGTGGGCCCGGTCCCGGTCGGTCCCGACCCTGCACGCGGTGGTCTGGCCCTGCCCGCCTGGATGCGCGACTTCACGACCGCGGAGAAGAGCGGCATGGGGCTTCGACTGCCGCTGACCCCCGACATGCAGCAGGGCGGGCTCGATCTGCTGCTGGTGTACGGCGTCGATGAAACTGCCGATCCGGCCGCCGGCGCCCAGCAGCTCTCAGACCTGCTTGACGCCCACTATTACACCGACGGGTTTGGCTACATCCCCGCCGGGACGCCCACCACTAACAGCGCCACCACCGCCTCCGGGCTGAACCGCAGTGCCCCCGCCTACATCGACGGGCACCGCGTGTACGACACCGACCAGCCGCCCACGGACCGGCAGAGCGGCGCCGCCGGGCTCGCGAAAGTACTCGGAATCCGGCTGACCGAAAGCACCGATCCGCCGTCGCCCAGCCTGGAATGGGAGCCGCACATCGCCGCCGCCGCCGAGCAACTTTCTAAGGAGGACCCGAACAACACCGAGCAGCAGAACTGGTACGAGGCGCAGGCCGCCGTGCTCGGCGGGGTCGGCACCGCCGCGGGCATGGCGATCGGCGCCGGCCTGACCGAGGAGACCACAGCCCAGGCGATGAACCGGGCGCTGTGGGCCGCCGGCCCCGGCTACTACCTGTCGCAGATGCTCAACGGCACAGTCGGGGAGGACTTCAAGCGCCCGGACCACAGCAACGTCATCGCCGATGACGCCTACCTGCGCTACCTCGATCGCCAGCGGCTGCTGCTCCAGGCCCAGACTCAGGTCATCGCCCGGCAGACGGGGATCAGCGGCCTGGACCCGGCAGATAGCGAAGCATTCGACGATGCCTGGAACGCCGCCATTTCCAGTCAGGCAAGCACAGCGTCGGTCTCACAAGAACAAGCCTCCGCGCAGCTGTGGGCCCAGGTCACGGCTCTCGCCGCCCAGGCCTGGCAGCAGATCCACCCAGGGGAGGGGTTCGACGCCACCGGCGACTGGGACGCCGCGGCCCAGAACCTCACCGTCGATCGCACGGCCCGCTACGCGTACTACCGGTGGCTGGCCCGGTCGGGGTTGTCCACTCCTGAACAGCGACTGTCCGACTGGCTGGCCGGACAAACGGCGGCGCTCTACGGACAGACGACCTTCCAGGCCGCGCGCAGCCACTTCGCCTCCCACGTCAGGGCCGGAGGCGCGGTGCCCGCGATTGCGATCGGGGACGAGCCCTACGGAATTCTGGTCGCCTGCGCGCTCGACGACTGGGAGCCCGCGGCCGGCGAGTCGGGGCTGCAGGCCTTCGTCCAGGCGCTGTGCGTGCTGCGCGACACGATCTGGACGCCTGCGGCGGCGGCCGTGCCGCAGCTGGGCGCGGAACCGATCAGCGACGTCACCGCGGCACAAACCACGCTGCTCCAGCTGCTCGCCATGAGTCCGCTCAGCCAGCAGATCTTCGCCCGTGAGCACATCGGCCCTGACTACATTCGCAACCTCTGGCGGTTTGTGCAGATGTCGCTGAACAGCGACTGGAGCACGACGACCGCGGGCAGCAGCGCACAGCTGCTGACCAATGCCGGGATCGCCTGGCCTCCGCGGTTGTCAGGCCTCATCGGGGCCGAGGCCTCGGCGGCGCTGACAGCACCGCTGGTCGACGACGGCGACCAGACCTTCGCCACCTGGCTGCGCTGGCTGGCGTCCCCGGCCGCGACGTGCGCCGCGCTGCAGGCCCGGGCCGACCTGGCGGGCAAAGGGCCGGACACGCCGCTGCTCTACCGGCTGCTCCGCCACTCGGCGCTCCGCGAGTACGCCGATGCCGCCGTCCAGGTCGAGCTCGCGCGGGGGATCCTCAAGGACTGGGAGCACCTTGAGCAGGAGCTGATCGCGATCAGCCCAGGGGCCAGCATCGCCACCGTCTGGCAGCAGCTCGCCCGCACGATCGAGCTGGCCGACGGCACCAGCGTCGCGATCTCCGACTATCTGGACGGGCCGGCCTCCGCCACCGACCCGGCCGCGGCGAACCTCGCCGACTTCCGGGCCGCAGTGGCGACCCTGGCCGCCAGCGCCACCGCGGACGAACTCGAGCGCAACCTGCGCCAGATGATCGACAGCACCTCGCATCGCCTCGATGCCTGGCTGACCTCCATCGCCCACCGGCGCCTGATGACCCTGCGCGCGGCGAACCCGGCCGGGATCCTGGTCGGCGGCTATGGCTGGGTCGAGAACCTCCGGCCCGCCGACAGCCAGTTCGCCAGCGACGGCTTCATCCACGCCCCCTCGGTGCCCCAGGCGGTGACCGCGGCCGTGCTGCGCAGCGGCTATCAGTCCTACACCAGCCCATCGACCAACCCGTTCACGATCGACCTCAGCTCGGCCAGGACGCGGCTGGCTGGCCGACTGCTCGACGCCGTGCGCGCCGGCCAGACCCTGGGGTCGCTGACTGGCTATGACTTCGAGCGCACCCTGCAAGAGTCCGGAGCGGGCCAGTACACCCGAGCTTTCCGCCAGTGCGCCCCGCCGAGCGCCACCGCCTACCCGCCTCCCGCCAACGCGACGTCCCAGTCCTCGTCGTCGTCAGCCGGCAGCGAGTCATCGGCCACCGCCGCCAACCCGACCAGCGTTACCCAGACCCCGAGCCTTACCGACGGGCTCGTGCTGCGGAACAAGTGGCAGGACGACGATCCCGCGGTTGAGGCGCTGCTAGCGCAGATCGAGTCAGACGACACGCAGCGCGAGGAGAACAACGAGGCTCCGCTCCTGCCCGTGGTGACAGCCGCGCTCGGAGCGCTCAATGACGCGCTGGACGCCACCGCCGACGCGCTGACGGCCGAGAGCCTGCATCACGCCATCAACGGCGTCCCCAGCCGGGCGGCCGCCACGCTCGACGCGCTCGCCCGGGGCGATGGGACCATCCCCGAGCTAGACCTGCTGGCCGGTCCCCGCAGTGGGCTGACCCTCGCTCACCGCGTGGCGTTCGTGGTCGCAGCCGACATCGGCACCCAGCGAGGCTGGAGCGCCCCGACCGCCAACCAGCTGCGCGCTGCCGCCAACCCCACGCTCGAAGCGCTGGCCCAGGGCTGGCTTCCCGACCCGGCTCAGGTGCGCTGCGCGGCGACGTTCACCCCGGCGAGTGGCCCATCGCGGACAGCCGTCATCCGCCTCAGCGACTGCGATATCAGCGCGCTCGACTGCGTCTACGAGACGCCCGCGGTGCCGCAAGCCGGCAGCGCCACCCCGGTGGCCGACCGGATCGTCCTGGCCGTGACCGAGGCGGCGGCGCGCCAGTTCGCCATTGCCCCCACGCAGCCGCTGACCTTCGCGTGGAATCGCACCAGCGACTTCGCGCCGGCTGAGCTAACGTTCGGCGAGCTGGCCAGCGTCTGCCGGCTGGGCCGAGTTCTCGTACAGGATGCCCGCGCGCTGCGGCCCGCCGACCTCGCGCCCATCGCGACGCCCGACACCGCGGTGGTCGATCCCGACATCACCGCGCGGGCCAACGCCACCGAGGACGACCTGCGCCTGTGCGCCGCCGCGCTGAACAGCGCCAACGCGGCGACCCGGCATGCGGCGATCAGGGTGGCCGCCAACTTCGGCGTGCTCGGCGCCGCGTACGCCGCCACCGTCGCGGACCCGGATCCCGCGCTGGTCTCGGCCATCGCCGGCGAGCTTCAGAAACGGCTGAACGCGCTCGACCAGCTCGCCGCCTCGACGGCGGCCTCCAAGGACGTGCAGCGGCTGCAAGCGGCGTTCGGCGCGGATTTCCTGCCACTTCCCGCCTTCAAGCCCGCCAACGCGTCCGACCTGAACAGCGCGGCGACACGCGCCCAGCAAGCCGGATGGGCGGACCAGCCCACGATCAGGACCTGGCTCGCCCGTTGCTCCTGGGTCCGGCCGCGGCTGGGCTCGCTGATGCGGCTGCGGACCGCGACCTGCGCGCTGCCGGCCGCCGAGGCTCCGCTCGCCATCGTGCAACTGCCCGCAGTGCCTGGCGAGCCCTGGATCGGGGCCCCCTTCCACGGAACCCCGCCCGCGGGCCCGCGCGTCCAGGTAACGCTGGCCAACGGCCCGATCGCCGAGCCCGGCAGCACGCTGGCCGGCATTGTCGTCGACGACTGGACCGAGACCGTCGCCGAAGCCACGCCCACGAGCGGCCTGGCCTATCACTACCAGTCGCCGCTCTCACAGCCGCCGCAGGCGGTCCTGGTGGCAGTACCCGCCGACCTGTCGGTGCCGAGCTGGACGGCCGCGGCACTCGAGCAGACGCTCACCGAGGCCCTCGCCCTGGCCAAGATCCGCGCCGTCGATCAGGACGCGCTGACCAGCACCGGCCAGCTGCTTCCCGCCTTCTACATCGCCAGCAACGTCGCGCAGCAAACGGTGTCAACCTACGTGATAGCCGAGCCTGCGGAGGGCAGCACATGACCGTTACCGCGTCGCCTTCGATCACGACCTGGACGCGGCTCGAGCCGCGGGCCCGCGGCGACAGCCTCACGCCGTCGCTGGAGGCAAGCGTCTATGACCCGGCGTGGATGCTGGCCAGGCAGTGGCAGCTCGCCGAGTTCAGGGGCCAGGACGCCGCGTTTCCCGTGAGCGTTTCGTACACGGTCGACGTGCAGCCCCTGGCCGGATACCAGCCGCCGGCCAGCGGTAGCGAGGCGGTCGGACAGTACCCGATCGAGGCGTTCGCCTGGCCCGAGCCGGCGACGGCGCTCACGACCGGCGCATCGGCGCAGTTCGGGGCCGAGCTGATGCGCCTGCTGTCCGAAAACGGCTGCTCGGCCGCCAGCACCGCCAATATCGTCGCCGCCTATCCGCTCTCGATACCGGCCGACGCGACGGTCGATGCCCAGGGCCGCGACTACCTGGCGCTGATGGCCGGCCGACTGCCCGACACCGCCAAGCTCGAGCCGGTGCTGCGCTCGGCGACCGCACCGGGCGGCTCACTCCCGTCCCAGCTGGGCGTCGCCGCCGCCGACGTCAGCGCCGTACTCGCCGCCGCCACCGCCTGGCTCGCCCAGCTCGACTCGTTCGCGTTGCCGGCCGCCGGCGCGGCCGACGCCTGGGAGCCGTCCCGGCTCGAACATCAATTCTCGGTGACCGTCGGGTCTGCCTCTGGCCCGGCGTTCACGCTGGCTGCCCCGTCCTGGCCTGGCCGCCGCCTGGAGTGGTCTGACTTCGACGTCGCCGGCCAGGCGGCCGCGAGCGTCGCGCTGGGCCTTCCGAACCTGCCGGGAGTCGACCCGCGGGACGCTCAGGTCAGCGGGACCGGACCGCCGCACCCGCTGACCTACCCCGGCGCTCCCAACCGCCGCTACTGGACCTTCGAGGACGCCAACTACAACCTGGCCGCGGTCACCGTCAGCACCGACGACCTCGCCCGGATGCTGATCGTCGAGTTCGCCTGTGTCTACGGCAATGACTGGTACCTGCAACCCATTCCGCTGCCGGCCGGGGCGCTGCACACGATCCGCCGGCTCGCCGTGACTAACTCGTTCGGCGAGACTGAGGTGCTGGGTCCGGTGGCGCCGAGCATCCCGATGTTCGGATCAGCGGCCGACGGAACTCCGGACTGGTGCATCTTCCGCTCCAACGTGATCCAGGCCGACGGCACAACTGCGACCCTCAACGGGCTGTTTCTGCCGCCAAACATCGTGCAGGTCCAGGCATCCCCGCCGATCGAAGAGGTCATCTTCATAAGAGACGACACCGCTGACATCGGGTGGGCGGTCGAGCACACCGTGCTCGGCTCCGACGAGCGGCCGTTCGACCGCTACTCGGCCGCAATGCAGCAGGCACCCGCGCCGGCGACGGCGCCGGCCGATGACGCAAGCACCGTCAGGTACCTGCTCGAGACCGATATCCCGCCGTACTGCTACGCGCTGATCCCAGACCCCGCCGGCCAGCCCCCGCCGCCGCAGCTTCTCCTCCGGCGGGTCGGGGTCGGCGGGCAGTACACCGGGCCGCCGCCGCTTGGCCAGGTGCTGGGCGGGCTTGAGAATCAGCCGCTGTTCGACCAGGAAGTTCCGGTGATCGGCACCACCGTGCGCCGCCGCCGGTATGTCGTGCGCGGCTTCGACGGCGAGGTGCTGATGTGGACCGGCCGCGAGCGCCTGATCGGAGGACGCTACGGCACGGTTCCGCTGGCGTTCGACCAGGTACTCGCCGAATAGTCGCTGCCTCGGCTCCTGATCGCCGAGATAAGCGCAGGAAGCACCTCGTGCAGGTCGGCGATGACGGCATAGTCGGCGCGCGAGACGATCGGCGCATCCGGATCGGTGTTCACCACGATGAGGCAGCGGGCACCCTGGCAGCCCGCCATGTGCTGGATCGCCCCGCTGATCCCGCAGGCCAGGTAGAGCTCGGGCGCGATCTTCGTGCCGGTCTGGCCGACCTGCTGCCGGTGCGGGCGCCAGCCCGCGCTCGTGACCACGCGCGAGACGCCAACCACGCCGCCGAGCAGCGCAGCCAGCTCCTCCAGCGCGGCGAACCCGTCGGGCCCGCCCACGCCGCGGCCGCCGCCCACCACCACCCGAGCCGTCGCCAGCGACATCCCCTGCTCGGCGCCGCCGGACTCCCGGGCCTGGACGCGGACGTCAGCGTCGGTCAGCTCGGGCGTGAAGGTCGTCACGACCGCCTGGCCGGCCGGTGCCTGCTCGTCGGCGACATCATCGGCGACTTCATCGGCGACTTGGACGGCGTCCGCCGCAATGGTCAGCAGCGCGACCGGCGCGTCGAGCACGGCGTCCTCCAGTACGCTGCCGGCCCAGCGCTGCCGGACGAGGCGCCAGCTGCCTGGTCCCTCCCGGTTCGCCGACACGCAGTTCGCCGCGACCGGCAGAGCGGTCATCGCCCCGAGGTGCGCCAGCACCTCGCTGCCGCGGTCGGTGGCCGCCGCGACGACGGCCTCCGCACCGCGCGCTGCGGCTAGCTGCTGCAGCGCGCTGGCCCAGGCAACCGGCGCGTAACCGGATAGACCCGGCGTAACGACGTGGCACACCTCGGCAGCCGCCCCATCGGCCAGGCCCAGCGCGGCCGGCGCAGCCCCGGCAACCACCGCGGTCACCCGCCCGGCCGGTGTCAGCGCCCGCGCGAACGACAGTGCTGCCAGCGACGCCGACGCGATCTCATCGCCATCCCGCTCGGCCAGGCACAGGACGCTCATGGCAGCACGCCGAGGTCGTCAAGCACGCTGACCAGCGCAGGCACGGCGTCGACGCCGTGACCGAGGATTTGCGCCCGCTGGCGCGGCACGGCCGGGACGCGCAGCCGTTCCTTGCGCAGCCCGTCCGCCTGCCACTGCGGCCTGAGCACGGTGATCTCCGCGCGCCTGGCCCGCAGCCGTCCCGGCAGGGACGGATAGCGCGGCAGGTTGATGCCCTCCCGAACGGTGACCACCGCGGGCAAAGGCACCTCGAACTCCTCGCGCTCCCGCCCGGCGCGCAGCACCCCATCTGCCAGCGCCAGCCGCTTGACGCCGGTCACGCAGGGCAGGCCGAGCAGGTGCGCGACCCGGATGCCGACCTGGTAACCGCCGGTATCGGCTGCCTCGTTGCCGAAGATCAGCAGGGGGAACGAGGGGTGTTCCTCGCCGGCCACCGCCTGGGCGATGGCGGCCGCCGTGGCCATCGGACCCCATTCCCGGCCGTCAGTCTCCAGCAGCACGCCCCGGTGCGCGCCCAGCGCCAGCATGTCCCTGAGCTGATCGGCGGCCTCGGGCGGTCCGAGCGTCAGCACGGTCACTGCGCCGCCCTCACGCTCCGTGATCCGCACTGCCTCCTCGACCGCGCACTCCTCGTGCGGGCTGACGGTGAAGCCGGACATCCGGGTGTCGACGTCGAGGCCGCCGGCGGTGAGCTGGACCAGGCCGCCGACCATCGGCACGCGTTTCACGCAGACGAGGACGTCCACCTCAGCAGCGAACCCGCTCGTTGCGCGGGTCGAACAGCGGCGTCGATCCGGCCACCGCCACGGTCACCGGGTAGAGCTCGCCCAGGTACTCCGTCGTCAGCGGCGTGCCCACCACTGCCTGCTCGGGCGGCAGGTAGGCCATCAGCAGGTGCTTGCCGACCGAGGGACCGGAGCCGGCGCTGGTGACGTAGGACCGCCGGCCGCGGGCATCGGTAAGCGGATCGCCGTCCTCGGTGAGGATCGGCTCGCCGCCGAGCATGTACCGCAGCTCGCCGGACTCCGACACGTGGTCGTCGACCGTGAGGGTACAAAGCAGCGCAGCCGGGGGCGCCTCCCGCTGGGCCAGGTAGGCGGTCTTGCCGACGAAGTCCTCGGCCTTCACCCTGGGCCTGGTCATGCCGGCCTCGACAAGGTTGTAGTGCGCATCCAGTTCGGCGCTGAAGGCGCGGTAGCCCTTCTCCAGCCTGGCCGTGGTCCCGTACACGCCGATGCCGGCCGGCACCATCCCGTACGCCAGGCCCGCGACGAATAGCGCGTCCCACAGCTTGCCGGCCTGCTCGGCCGGCGCGTGCAGCTCCCAGCCGAGCTCGCCCACGTACGAGATTCGCGACGCGAGCACGGTCATGCCCTCGGCCTCGATCTCGCGGCAGGTCGCGAACGGGAAGCCCTCGTTCGAGACGTCGTCGTCGGTGAGGTGGCGCAGGATGTCGCGCGCCTTCGGCCCCCACAGGCCGAACGTCGTCCAGGCCGAGGTCAGGTCCGTGACCTGCGCGCTGCCGTCGGCGGGCAGGTGGCCGGCGATCCACTTGAGGTCCATCATCCCGGTGGCGCCGCCGGTGACGACGCGGAAGTGGCGCGGCCCGAGCCGCATGACGGTCAGGTCGGCCCTGAACCCGCCGGCGTCGTCGAGAAATGAGGTGTAGACCACGCGGCCGACCGGCACGTGCATCTGTGCCACCGCGACGTTCTGCACGGCGTGCAGGGCGCCAGGGCCGGTGACGTCCAGGATCGCGAACGCGGACAGGTCGAACAGCCCGGCCCGCTCGCGCATCGCCAGGTGCTCGGCGTTGATGATCGGCGACCACCAGCGCGACTCCCACTCCCCGCCGCGGTCCATCAGCTGGCCCCGGTAGCGGTCGACGAGGTCACGGTTGCGCTCGTACCACATCGGCCGCTCCCACCCGGCGGTCTCGTGGAACACCGCGCCGAGCTCGCGCTCGCGCTCGTACACCGGGCTGACCCGGACCGGTCGCCCCGACTCCCACTGCTCGGCCGGGTGCACGATCCCGTACATCTTGTTGAAGCCCTCGGCCGCCCGCGCCGTGACGTGCGCGGTCGTGCGCTGGTGTGGGTAGAACCGGGAGATGTCCGCCTCGTGGATGTCGACCTCGGGCGTGACTCCGCTCATCCACTCGGCCACCGCCCGCCCGATGCCTGGGCCCTCCTTGATCCAGCTCGCGGCGACCGACCACAGGCCAGGCACCTCGGGCGTCTCGCCGAGCACCGGGTGCCCGTCAGGCGTCATCGAGATCAGCCCGTTGATCGCGTACCGCTGGCCCGCCCGCTCGTCGCCGAGCAGCTCGGGCATCAGCTCGAGCGCCTTCTCCAGCTGCGGGTCAAAGTCATCCTGGGTGAACGGCATCTCGGTCGGCGACAACACGGCCGCCTCGATCGACGGGATGTCGCCCGGCGAGACGATGATCGGCCGGTGCGCATACGAGCCGATCTCGATGTCACCGCCGTGCTGGCGCTCGTACATGTTCTCGTCGACGTCGCGCACGATCGGGTAGGCGATCTCGCCCGCGGCCGCGTCGAACAGCGCGATCGGGCCGACGCTGATCATCTGGTGCACGATCGGGGTGAGCGGGATTCGCGCCCCGGCCATCCTCGCCAGCCGCGGGCTCCACACCCCGCAGCAGATCGCGCACACGTCGGTCGCGATCTCGCCCTTGCTGGTCTGCACCGCGCTGACCCGGCCATCCTCGGACTTGTCGATGCCGAGCACCTCGGTGCCGGCCAGGACGGTCAGCGCACCGATTTGCTGTGCCTGCTCGCGCATCAGTGTCCCGGCCCGCAGGGAGTCGACGACGCCGACCGTCGGGAAGTAGGCCCCGCCGAGTATCACCGACGGCTCGATGTAGGGCACCAGCTTGGCCACGCCCTCCGGGGTCAGCAGCTCCGCCGGGATGCCCCAGGACTTAGCCTGCGAGCACCGGCGGCGCAGCTCGGTCATCCGGGCGTCGGTCCTGGCCACCTCGATGCCGCCGCTCTCGGTGAACACGCCAAGTTCCTTGTACTGCTCGGCGCTGTCGCGGGTGAGCTCCATCATCATCTTCGAGTACTCGATCGGGAAGATGAAGTTCGACGCGTGCCCGGTGGAGCCGCCAGGGTTGGGCATCGGGCCCTTGTCCACCAGCACCAACTCGGTCCAGCCGAGCCGGGCTAGGTGGCAGGCGAGGCTGTTCCCCACGATGCCCGCGCCGATGATGACGGCGCTGGCCCGGCGGGACGACCCCCCGAATCCCCCCGCCGCGCTGGCCCGGTCAGGTACGTCGCTCATCTAGATCTCCGCCGATCTGTCGGTGGGCAAGACCGCGGGCAGCCCGCTGGTGCGGGCGACCGCGTGTCTGCGGCCAAGAGCCTTCGGGGACACACCTCGTTCCCCTCAAGGATCGCAGTGACCCATCCGACCGCGAGTGCGTTACTCGACCGGTATCTCCTTATTAACGAGTCCGAGGTCGATGCCCTGCCGGCTGCGCACGACGCGGGCGACCACGTACACCGCGATCGCGAGCACATACAGGATGCCCATGAAGACCAGCGATCCATGGTTGTTCACCCCATAGGCGTCGTTCCAGAGCCACTCGAACAGGTTGTAGCCGAGCAGGCCGATCGTGACCACACCGGCCACCGGGACGATCGGGACGCCCGCGATCTTGAACCGGCTGGCCGGCGAGGCACGCCACAACTCCGGCTTGCGCCACGGGAGGATCACCACGGCAATCGCACTGAACAGGTAGGTCACCGCGATGACCAGGGTCGCGTCCAGCGTGTAGGTCTCGAACTTCAGCGAGTACGCGTACACCGCGCTGAGGATCACCGCGGGCAGCAGCATCAGGATCAGCGAGTAGAACGGCACCTTCCTCTTCTCCGACACCTCGGCCGCGCGGTCCGGCAGCACCCGGTCGAAGGCGGCCGCGAAGATGACCCTGGTCGACGACAGGAACAGCGTGCCGACCCAGCCGAAGAACCACACGCTCATCAGCAGGATCAGCACCGCCTGGAACGCCGCGTTGTGCACCAGCCAGCCGACGAACATGACCGGGTAGGGCCAGATCGGGATCGCCGCCGGGATCTTGCCCCCGTAATACGCGCTCCAGTACAGGGCGTTGGAGTCGTTGTAGAAGGCGGTGCCGAACGTCTTGGCCACCAGGAGGAGGAACACGACGGAGAGGATGACCGTGATCCACAGCCCGGAGAACATGCCGGTGAAGACGCGCTTGAAGTCACTCGCGCCGCGGATTTCGCCGTACAGAGTCGAGCCCCAGTTGGGCCACAGCAGGTAGAACATCATCATCGGGACCAGCAGCATGCTCGCGCCGAGCGGGCCGAAGCCGAACGCGGGTGAGACGTAACCCGACTTGGCCGCGCCCGAGGTCGTGGCCGCATACGCGTTGCTCACGCCGAAGATCTTGTGGGCCTCGAGATTGAACGACGAGATGAACGTGGACTTGCTGCTGACCAGCAGCAAGATGATGATCACGGCGAAGCCCACCAGCCCGGCGTAGAAGCAGTACTTCTGGATCCGGGCGTAGCCGGCCATGCCGAGCGAGACCAGCACGCCAGCCAGCGCGATCGTGATCAGGCAGATAACGAAGATGCCGGTCTTGCTGGCGAACCAGGTGGCCCCGCTGGGATCACCGAGCGTTGCCCACAACGGCTGGAACAGCTCGACCGACAGGATGTTGCCGTAGATCGGCGCCCACAGCCACAGGATGAACCACCAGCCGGTCGCGGCCAGCACGAAACCGACGCCGCCGTTCAGGATCCTGGTCTGCCAGACGTAGTCGCCGCCGGCCCGCGGGATCGTGACGATCAGGCCCGCGTACGCGACGACCAGGAAGGACACCCAGACCGCCGAGATCAGGACCGAGGTCAGCAGCTGGCCCTTGGGGATGAAGGACTGGTAGGAGAATTCGTAGATGCCCAGCGTGACCACGTTCGTCGACAGGCACGCATAGATCATCGAGTCCCGCACCGACCAGCCCCGGACGAGGCCGGTCGCGTTGCGCAGGAACAGGGTGGGGGTGGTGCTCACGGATTCTGCTGCCATGTGCGCCTCTCAGGTCTGGGCCGCCAGTGAGCCTGGCCGACCCGGCTTCACCCGTGCACCAGCAGGTACCTGCTGACCTTGCCCTTCTTCGCGTCGAGGTCAAGCACGGCGCCCTGGAGCACGCCGTCGCCGTAGACGCTGCCTGGATTCATCGCCAGCGTGCGGCCCATGCGCTTGATGGCGCGGCTCTCGTGGATGTGGCCGTGCAGCGAGAGCATCGGCTGGTAGTTCATGATCGCGTCCCTGACCGCGGTCGAGCCGACGGGCTTCATGACCGCGCCGCCGTGCATCGGCCGCAGGTTCTCGTCAAGCGCCGGAGCCTCGTCGAGCCCGGAGCCGTACGGCGGCGCGTGGAGGTTGAAGATCGCCCGGCCCATATCTGGCACGAGTTCCGCGACCGCCTCGATCTTGTCCGCAAGCTTGTCCTCCGCGGCCTCGCGGTAGGTGTTCCACGGCGTCGGGTTCGTCCAGCCCATGCTGACCAGGGAGAAGCCGCCCAGGTCCATGAGCCTGCCCTCGGCGAAGCTCACGCACGGCGAGGACTCGATGACGCTGTCGATCTCGAAGATGTCGTCGTTACCGCCGTTGAGGATGCACGGGACCTGGCCGCCGCGCAGTTTGCCGTCGGCCATGTCGAGCCAGCGGTCCAGGGAGCTGATCATCTCGTGCTCGAACCGCTCGCCGACTGCGTCCTGGTTCGCGCCGAGATGACTAAGCTCGTCCGGACTCACGATCGCCGGGTAGAAGCCGCTGTTGCGGATCCGCGCGATCATCTCCTCGAGTTGCTGCTTGTTCTCCAGCTTGAACGTCTCGCCCCGCCAGGTCGCCTGCCAGTAACCGGTGTACGCGGTGATCGGCACCATGGCCTTTCCGGTGACGTCGCCGCCGAGTATGACCATGTCGGCCTTGTAGAAGGCGGCCGAGTTCAGGAACTTCCGCCAGCACACCTCGGAGCCATGGATATCGGTCGCAAAGAAAATCTTCATGTGACTACCGAGCCCTTTTCCGCCGCCTGCGACCGGTGTAGCACCAGGCTGAACCGAACGTCAAGATTCACAAGGGCATAAAGGTGGCAGCGGAAGATTCGCAAGCCCGGTCGAAATAGCCGGCACCCGTCCATTGTCGGCCTGGCGCTGCGGCCAGTTAGTGACCGACCTCCTCGGGCAGCTCGTACCAGCGAACCCGATCCCCGACGCCCGCTCGCACTTTCCACTTCATGCTCTTGGGGACGGAACGGGCCAGCTCCAGCAGCTGCGCGGCCTGTGCCAGCGGGTCGTACGGGGCACCGGGCGGGAGCAGTTCCGGCTTGTCGCCGACCAGCGCGGGGAGTTTCTCCAGGTTGCCGGTCACGGTCCGCCACCAGCCCCAGTCGCCCGCGAGCAGCCGGCTGAACCGCTCGGTGTCCAGGACCGGACCTTGTGCGGCTTTGCTCGGGGGGTTCGGGGGGTCGTCCCCCCGGGCAGGCACCGACTTGGCCTGCGCCTGGTTGCTAACCTGCACGCCGGCCAGCAGTTGCACGATGTCCCTGGCGTCCTTCTCGTTGAGCTCCACCACCTGGAGCTTCGACAGCAGGATGTCCATTCCGGCCAGCGTGTACGGCAGCGCGGTAAACGTGGGCCGGAAATCCAGGACGTGGCACATGTTCAGCCGGTCAACCATGAGGTCGATCGGCCGCCCGGACGGCGCGGTGAAGTACATCTGACGATCGCCGTTAAGGCTGTTGAACCGCCGGTCCGGTTCGCAGCCGTTTTGGGCGAGGAACTCGGCGACGTTCTTGCGGCCGCGGGACAGGCACGCGAAGTCCATGTCCTGACCGGCGCGCAGCCGCGGCGGCAGGTCCGGGCAGATGACCCGGACGGCGAGCCCGCCAAGGAGCTTCAGGCCAATTCCCGCATCAGCCGCGCCCTGCGCCAGCGAAATGGCCTCAGGGAGCGGGTCACCGTCGGCGGCCGCAGCCGGTGATTGGCTTGCCTCTTCTGCCACGGCTGCTCCTCGTGCTGTGGTTCGTCACCTCAAACCGCACCATACAGCGGAGGGTGGTTATTGCGCCCCTGTCCGTTGACCGGTCAGCCTGCCTAGCCTGGGCTCCGGCCGCCTAGCGCTGCTCGGGCACGTGCCGGTAGAACTCGACGTCGGCGGGCGGTAGCGGGGTGTTCCCGAGGATCAGGTCAGCTGCCTTCTCGGCGATCATCATGACCGGCGCATAGATGTTGCCGTTGGTGATGAAGGGCATTGCCGACGCGTCCACCACCCGCAGCCCCTGGAGGCCGTGGACGCGCATGCTGGCCGGGTCGGTGACCGACGTCGGGCCGGTACCCATCGCGCAGGTGCACGACGGATGCAGCGCGGTCTCGCCATCACGCCTGACCCAGTCGAGGATCTGCTCGGGCGTCCGGATCGCCGGACCTGGCGACAGCTCGCCGGCGTTGTACGGCGCCATGGCCGGCTGGCTGAGTATCTGCCTGGCGACAGTGATGGCCTCCGCCCATTCGCGCCGGTCGGTGTCGGTGGACAGGTAGTTGAACCTTAGGGCCGGCTTAGCTGCGGGATCGGCCGAGACAATTCGCACCGTGCCCCGCGAGTCGGAGTTCATCGGGCCTATGTGCACCTGGTAGCCGTGCCCGCCGGCCGGCGCGGACCCGTCGTAGCGGATGGCGATCGGCAGGAAGTGGAACATCAGGTTCGGGTAGGCGACGTCCTCGTTGCTGCGGGCGAACCCTCCGCCCTCGAAGTGGTTGGTCGCCCCAGGACCGCTGCGCAGGAACAGCCAGCGCGCGCCGACCAGCGGCCGGTTCCGCCATTTCAGCGCGGGCGCGACCGATACGGGCTGCTTGCAGCCGTACTGGACGTAGACCTCGAGATGGTCCTGCAGGTTCTCGCCGACTCCCGGCAGGTCGTGCCGTACCGGGACGCCAGCTGGCTCCAGGACGGCAGGGCTGCCGATGCCAGACAGCTGCAGCAGCTGCGGGGTGTTGATCGCCCCGCCGCAGACGATCACCTCCGCCGCCGTGGCCTCGTGCCGCCGCCCGCTGGTTCCCCCGGTTTGGTACTCGACGCCAGTGGCCCTGGTGCCGTCCAGGACGATCCTGGTGACCATCGTCCGGCAGCGCAGCGTCAGGTTCGGGCGGCTCAGCACGGGATGCAGGTAAGCTCGCGCGGCCGACAGCCGCCGACCCCGGTGCACGTTGCGGTCGAACGCCGCGAACCCTTCCTGCCTGTAGCCGTTGACGTCGCTGGTGAGCTGATAGCCGGCCTGCTGCACGGCCTCGAAGAACGCGCGGAACAGCGGGCCGTCAGCCGGACCCCGCTCCAGCACCAGCGGGCCGCTCCCGCCGCGAAACTCGTCCGCCCCGGCGAGGCAGGTCTCCATGCGCTTGAAGTACGGGAGGCAATGCGGATAATCCCAGCTCGCCATTCCAGGGCTCGCGGCCCAGCGCGCGTAGTCGAGCGGGTTACCGCGCTGGAAGATCATCCCGTTGATACTGCTTGAGCCGCCAAGCACCTTGCCGCGCGCGTGGTAGATGCGCCGGCCGTACATCTCAGGCTCGGGCTCCGACTGGTACTGCCAGTCGTAGAAGCGGCTGCCGATGGGAAAGGTCAGCGCGGCTGGCATGTGGATGAAGACGTCCCACCGGTAGTCGTGCCGCCCGGCCTCCAGCACCAGGACGCGGTGAGCGGGATCGGCGGACAGCCGGTTCGCCAGCGCACAGCCCGCCGACCCGCCTCCGACGATGATGAAGTCGTAGCTATCCGCCATGACGCGCCGGATCACCGCCATTCGTGGTCTGGCGATAGTAACGCCGCGCGGTCCATTGAACTAGCCGTAGCGCCAGCTCCCGGTCGGCCCAGGGCCCTGGTCGTCCACCCCAGCGTCACCTCGGTAGCACGAGCTGTGGTTCGAGTTCTTGGTTGCGGAGCTCGACCTGACCGCGCCCGGACAGGAAAAGGCCGAAGATGATGTTGTTGGCGTCAGGCGGTATCTGGACTGTGACCTCATGCCGTGTCCAGTCGCTGCTCCCGGTGACGGGGACGAAGTGGTTAGCGGGGTCGTGCTCGGGACCCTGTCCAGCTGGTGGCGGTGGCGTTCGGCGTCCCTGGCCCACGCGGAGGACCAGTCCGGCGCGATCGGCGACGTCGGTGGCGCGCAGCTCGGCGCGGAAGACGACGGCGCGGCCGCGGTAGTCATCGGCGAACATCCTCTGGCCGAGGAAGGCGAACCCGGCGGGCTCTGGCACGGCCGACGTCAGGATCATCCGCCCGTCTTCGGCCGTGCAGGAATAGTCCTGGTCGTGCAGCCCGGTGGCCTGACGCAGGAAGGTGCCGGTCAGCTCCCATCCGTGCAGGCCGTCGGTGAATCCCAGGTTGCGCGGTTCGAACCGCCGGTGCGCGGGCGGCCCGGAGGGCATGGGAGGTGACGGCTGGCGGCTGCGGAACTGGCTGAGCAGGTCAGGGCCGGTGACAGGCTCGGCGAGCCGGTCCATCACCGGGCCGTCGACGGCCAGCGGCGCGCCGGTGATGACCGCGATGGCCAGGCCGTCGGCGAGGCGGGTGGTGACCTGCCTTGCCCCGCCGGGCGTGGCGATGTCTGTCCGCGTCGCAGTCACCCCAGGGCCGAGGTCAGTGACGGTCACGGCAGTCACCGTGACCCCGGCAGCGCGCAGCAGCTGGCCGGTCATCTCCCCGGCCTGGTCCTCGGGGCGTCCCGCATCGCGGTCCTCAGGGTGTCCCGCATCGCGGTCCTCGGGACGGGCGAGCAGACGCCCGAGCGCGCAGTCGCCGCCGTGCAGCCGGATCGGTAGCGCGCGCTGCCCGGCATCGTCGGCGAGTACCACGAGCACGTGGCGGGCGGAGATCCTGCCGTCTGGCATGCGTCCTGGCCAGGGGTCGGCGTGCGCGAGACGAACGGCGGTCATGGATGGCCTCCGGGAGACGGCGGGGATGAGGTCCGGGCGGTGCGCGGTGATGTAGGTACGCAGCCGGTGGCGGGCCTTGTGCAGGCTGGCCCTGGCCGCGCCTGCGGTACTAGCGATCTCGCTGGCGGGCTGGTCGGCGTAATAGAAGAGAGTGACCGCCTGGCGCTGCCCGGGCGGCAGGCAGGCGACCGCGCGGCCGAGCGCTTCGGCACGATCCAGGTCCTCAGCCGAAGGCAGGCTGCCGGCCGATGCCGGGTGCAGGCTCTCGGGCCAGTCGCCGAGCAAAGTGAGCGGTGCGCGCCGCGACTGAGCGCGGCAGACGTTGCCGAGTATGCCGGCCAGCCAGCCGGCGAACCGGTCAGGGTCGCGCAGCCGGTCCAGTCCTATGAAGGCTTGCAGGAAGGCGTCCTGCACCGCGTCGTCGGCGTCGTCCGGCCGCGCGCACAGCCGCGCCGCGCGGGTGCGCGCCATCGGGAGGTACCGTTCGACGAGCAGCCGGAACGCCGCCGGATCACCCTCGCGGGCCAGCCGGACCAGGTCGCCGTCCTGGATGTCCATCCGCCGCCTTAATGCCCAGCCGCCGGCCAAGGCGGGGTGAGTTCCGGGTTGCGCAACTCGACGCGGCCGCGGCCGGTCAGCGAGATGCCGAACCGGATGACGCCCGCGTTGCCGGGGACATCGGTCGTAACTTCATGCCAGGTCCAGTCGCTGCTTCCCGTGCCGGTCAGGCTGCCGCCGCCCTCGAGCAGGTGGGCGCCGGGAGGAGTGGCAGGACGGCCTGCGGCCATATGCAGCCCGGCTTGGCTCGCAAGATCGGTGGCCCGCAGCTGCCCGCGGAGAGTGACCGTGCGGTCCCGGTAGTCGTCGGCGTAGATCGTCTGCACGAGCACGGCGAAACCGGAAGGTTCGGGAACCGCGGCAGCCAGGACCGCGGTCCGGTCCGCGGCGGCGCATGAGTAGTCCCGCCAGTGCGGCTGGCCGGCCTCGAGGAAGCTGCCACCAAGCTCCCACCAGTCCAGGCCGTCAGCGAACGCCATGTTCCGCGGCTCGAAACGCCGCCGCCGCGCAGGCCAGCCTTGCGGCCCGGCGACCTGAGGCAGAAACGGCGCCAGGACGTCCCCGCCCCGGACCGGCACCGCGAGCCGGTCCATCACCTCATCCGCCACCCGCACCGGCGCCCCGGCCGCCGCGGCCAGCGCCAGGCCGTACTCGGTGCTCACCATCACATGCCGGTCGCCCGCAGCCGTGGCCAGCCAGACTCGCGCCGCCATCGTGTCCGAGGACAGCTCGGGGACATCCTCGCTCGCCGGCTCGATGTCCACGGCTGTCACGCCCACGCCGGCCGCATGCAGCAGCCGGGCTGCCGTATCCTCCAGGCCGCCGGCCATCGCGGTGTCTTCGGCAGGCCGGTCCAGCCGATGCCACACGGACTTGGGATCGGAAACCCGCAGCCAGAGCGGCACCGCCCGGTGCTCGGTGTCGTCGGCAAGCACGATCAGAAGCTCGGATAGCACGCCGCCCTGCGGCATCGGTCCACGACGGGGGTGAAGCGCGGTAACGGCGCGCACAATCGTCACGACAGTCCTCCGGGGGCAGCACGATAGCGACTCGGGCCATACCCGTTAGTGTCCGCCGGCCA